>CAYOIP010000007.1:0-30955 GCA_964404065.1 uncultured Candidatus Peribacteria bacterium | reverse complement strand
TAGAAAATACTCTTTATGCTAGTTGATATAACTTAGTTGCTTATGCTGGGTATAACAACTGAAATGATTTTTGAATGTATAAATTTAACAATACTCCTCTTTATTTTTCTTGATTTTCTATAAATAGTTGTATTCCAACTGCAAGTTGAAGTGTGTTTAAGGATTGAAGTTGAAGTTGTGAAAATGATCAAAGTAGGACAAATCCTGTAAATTGATTTATTTTTGATACAAATTCTCAAACTGTTATAGAAAATATTTCTTATATACCTGATGTTTCAAGAACTAGATGAATATTTTTAGATAATGACCTAAATGACGATTATTTAAAATATGATGTTTCTTCTTTAGATTTAAATTCTGGAAGTTGATTTGCTATTGAGATGAGTGTAAGGGGGGAGGCGCTGAAGAGGAAATGAAGTTATTATTTATTTTCTCTATGAAATAATGAAGATTACTTTAATCAATTATGATTTTGATTATATGTTGATAATTTTATTGCTATAAAATGAAACTCACAAATGATTACAATTAAATGAATTTCAGATTTATTAATACCAGATTTAAATAAATTTTATTCTGTTAGATTTATTTTTTCAGATAATTGAAATAAAATTACTGTAACGTTAGATTGAACTATTTTAAATACTTTAGATGTTTCTTCTTGGAGTTATCCATATAATACTATAAATAATATAAAAATAGGCTCATCTTTGGATAAATATAATCAATGGAACGATATAATTGATTATGTAAAGATTTATAAGAAATAAACTTTGATAATTTTTAAAAAGCTATAAGATAGATGAAAATTTATTTTATAGCTTTTTATTTATGTTAGAAGAAATATTATTAATTACTTTTTTATGATTAATAGCCTGAAGTTTTTTGACTTTCATGGATAGAGTTGATGAACACGATTTAATAATATGAAGATTTAAAACTCCAATTGCATATATATTTGCTATTTTAACTGCAATATCATTTATATGAGTAATTAATTATTTTAGTTTTTTATATCCATTTTTATTTTGACTTTGCATCGAATGGATTATAAAAAATAAATTAGAATATCCAAGTCATGTTTTTTTTCTCTTTTTGATTGCTATTTACTTTTGATATAGATTTGATTTATTTTTTGAATATTATTTATACATAATCATATTTTTACTAATTACTTTTTTTATATGAAATTTTTTAAAAAATAAACTTAATAAAAATTCAAATTTTTATAATGCTCTCTATAAATCATATTTTTCAAAAACTTTTATAAATATAGTTTTTGCATTAATTTTATTTAAACCTATTTTGATATTTTTTTCTCTTGGTTTTACTTATTCATGTTTGTTTATAAAAAAATATTTTCCTTGAAGAAATCCTTAAAACTAGCAAAAGCTAGTTTTTTTGTTTTTTAAGTAAAAGTATGATAGAATAATAAAAATATAATTAATTTTAATTTATGGCAGATTTTCAAGCACCTAAATGACCTGATAGTTATCAAAATCATATTGATAGACCAGCAATTATAAGAACTGCTGAAAATCTTTGAGTTTGACCACAAATGTGAAAAGTTGTTTATGATACAAAAAATTGAGTTGCTACTATTTTTGTTAAATGAGAGGCAAAAAAAGAAGCAAGTGAATTAAGTGAAGATTTGAAAAAATGATTTATTGAGAAGTTAAAAAAACAAACAAAAAATCAAGATATATTAGATGCTATTAAAAATTGAACTTTAGAAATATATAAAACTCCTTCTATAAAATGAAAGGAATTAAGTTTTGATGTTAATTGATATGCTAAAAATAAAGAAACCCCATGAGTAATAAGATTTGCTATTTCGCTAAAATGAGATAATGTTGATTATATATATAATACTGATTGAACTGAATATTTTGATTATAAATGGAGAAGAGATGACCCAATTAGATATTCAGCATTTAGATGATTTACTTGAATAGAAGAAAAAAATATAAACGGAGTAAATTATATAATAAAAGATTGAAAACAATATAAAGTTTTTAGTAAAGAATATTATGAAGTTTTATTAAATGAAATATGGAGAATAAGCGAATTTTGAAAAATATTAATGGAAATGAAGTTTGAAAAATAGGAAATCAAGTTTCCTATTTTTTTATTATTATTTTATGTAGTATATCTATAGATTTTTCACTATTAATTCAATATATATTTTTTAATTTATTCATATATTCAGCTTTTCCTATTTTTCAAGCAAACATATTATCTAAATCTTTTTGAATTTCCAAAACTTGCCTATAAACTACCTCCATAGCCTTTTCCATTTCTCAAATAGCTTTAACTTCAACAGGTTTTTCTCACTTTAATTTTCATTGTCTAAATTGTGAAATCTCATCATTTGAAAATCATGATTTTTTCAATAATCATTCTCAAACTCATTTTCAACTTTGAAGTCAAGAAGTTTGAAGAGTTTCTCAAATAGTTTTGTCATTTAGCACGTAAAATATTCTTCAACTTTGAGTTTCACTTGAATACCTTTCAAGTCTTTCATATCTTTTACTTGGATCTACTAAATTAGTATTATAATTTTTTCATCACCTACCATTTTCAGGCTTCATATAACTATCTCATCAAATATAGGCTATTTTTCTATTCAAATCAGCAAATCTTTGAAAATCAAGGTTTAGTAATGCTGGAACTTCATTATTTCATTTATAAAATCTTCAATTAACAACAGTATATCATTTCTCATTTAATTCTTGTATTAAAGTTTGTAATTGTTTTTCATATCATAAAACCATTGAAGTTTCAGCAATTTTTGCTCATAATTTAACAGCAGTTATAAATCATAAATTGAAAGCAAAAAGTTTTGTTAAATCATTCATATTTCAGATATTTGTGAAACTATCTAAATATTCTTTTGTATTTCATCAATTTTTTGCTGTTTCTTGTAAGTTATTTAAGATAACTGTAAAATATGTGAAAAAGGCTCATTCAACTCAAGTTTTTATTCAGTAATTAGATATTTTTCAAGTTATAGATTGAGTTATACTTGGGTTATTTATATAATGTAAAATCTTTTCTTTACTCCAACCAGTAAATCTAAAAAGTGAAAATAGTGTGGCTGTTGAAACCATTTCAATACCTTTTTTTCTTAAAATATCTTTTGTAGTATCATTTTCTTCTATTCAAACTCCTGCCTGCCAACCTCATTCAATATCAAATAATTCATACATTCAAGCCCTATATGAACTTTCAACTCACATAAACACAAGTGTAGCAACAGGAATTCAGGCTCACCAAGTTCAGGCAGAAACTTTAACTGCTACTGCTCCTCAAAGAACAGTTCAAGAAATATCTATAAGTCATTTTTTTGAAGTCATTTCTCTCCATATTTTTGACATCAAACTATCTTTATAAATATTATCAAAGTTTTTTTCATAAAGTTGTAATATCTGCTCTGGTGATTTTCAAGTAGTGTTTCATAATTCTGAAAAATCTAAAACAACATCATTTTTCTCTCAAATAGGAAGTGAAAAAACTTTTTTCTCTCAAATAATAGGTGAATTGTTTAAAATAATATCTTTTCAAATATCAAAAGCATAATTTCTAATTTCTTGTTTCATCAATTTTTCATATCTTTCAGGAATATCTCTATAAAGTATTTTTTTCCAATTGATATAATCTTTTTGTTTTAAATATTCTTGTCATCAATTTTTAAAATCTTGTATTTCTTTATTTAACTGTCATTGTAATTGTCATAATTTTCAAACAAGTATATTTGTTTTATTTGCTATATTATCAGTCAAAGAACTTTCAGCATTTTCTTTATTTCAAATATTTTTATTTATTTCACTGACTAATTTTTCATTTTGAGCTACTAATAGACTATTTTTCAAAACATCTTTTCAAAAAGTAGTGTTATTTAATAATCAAGCAAAATCATTTGCTACTTTTTTAACTATTTTTTGTTTATTTTCTTCATATTGTTTTAAGGCAAACTCTTTTGAAGCATCCATATTTTGAGGGGCATAAGGCATATTACCTGATGCTTTCAAACTTTCTTCATATTGTTTTTTAGCTTTTTGTAATTCAATATCTAATCAAATTAATTTTACTAATGGCTCTTTGTTAGTTTCTTGTCTTAAATATGCTTTTAATACATCTGGTTTTAATACTGCAACTTTATTTCAATTTAATTCTTTTTCTTCAAATAAATGCTTATATTTGCTAAAATCTTTGTCTTTTTCAATGTGTTCTAATTGTGTATCTCCTGAAAGTCTTTGAGATGCTGTTTCAGTTTCTTTTATTTCAACAGCAGGTTTATTATTTTTGATTTCTTGTGATTGTGGCTTTTTTATTTCCTTTGGTTTAATTATGTCTGGTTTCTTTGTTTCTTTTGGTTTTTGAGTTTGTCTTTGTTCTTCTTCTTTTTCAAGTTTCTTTACTTGACTATCAAAATATGTTTTTAATTCATCAAATAATCATCTAAAAATAGGGTCTTTTTCTTTCATTTTTTCTACAAAGTCCTTTTGTTCTTCTGGCGACATTTTTTCAACCATTTTTATGATATCATCAAAATCTTTTTCTCTTTGCTTGTCTTTAATATTTCAAAAATTTGATTGTTCTATTTGTCATTGGCTTAAACTTTCATCAGTCATATTTTTAAGTTAATTATATATTTTGAAAAAATGTTTTTTCATCCATATTTTCTTTTTCTAGTTTTTCAAGTTCTCTTATTCTTTTCATATTTTCTAGCCTAATTTCTTGTTTTATTATTCAAATTTCTACATTTTTGTTTTTGTATTGTCTTAGAAGTTGTAATAAAAATATTTTTTCATTTTGTAGTATTTCTAAAAGTCAATTTATGAAACTTTCACTTTTATCTTGAATTGATGTTATTAGGTATTCTTTTTCATTTTGGTTCAATAAAAAAGAGTTTTCTATTGCTTGTATTATCATAATCGTAACTATTATAGAGTTTTATGATTTATTTTTGATATTTTATCATATCTACTTTGACTTTGCAAAAAATCCAATTAGTATTTTATTAGTTTATTTTTTATTTAGAAAATATTATGCAAGATAAAATAAAAGAAGTAATTATTTGAAATTTAGAAACATATTTAAAATCCTACCTTGAAAGGCTTCCAGAAGATAAACATGAAATAGCAAGACAAAGTTTCTTAAAAGATATGGAAAGAATAGTTCAATACTGTGTTTGAAACTTTGATAATTTAATTAGTGAAGAATTTATAAAATGACTTCATAAAACTCTTTATCCAGAATGATATATGCAAAAATCAAAAGATAAATTTGGTAGAGAGTTTATTTGGATGATACCTTGAGAATACAGAAAAATAGATATATCAGCAAAAGAAAATAGAAATAAAAATATTTATCAAAAACCAGAAAATGTGTGAGAATCTATGAAAAAATTAATAAATGATTTTAATAAATCTATGTCAAAAGACTTAGATTTGAAATCTAGACTTGATAAAATATTATTTTTTGCAATTGATTTTGTTCAAATTCATCCATTTTGAGATGGAAATTGAAGACTTGATGGGCTTTTAATTGATTTGATTTGTATAAAATATGATATAAAACCTCTTAATTTATTGAAAATATATAAAGAAAATAAAAATACTTTTATTTTTGCACTTGAATCATCTAGAAAAACAAGAAACTTAAAATATCTTTATGAGTTTATAGAGAAATAAGTATTGAATGATATAAATCTATTATGTAAAGATTTATAAAAAATAGATTTTGCAAAATAAAAAAAAAGCTATAAGATAAGAAAAATATCTTATAGCTTTTTTTTTATGAAAACAATACTTACCTGAGTAAAACCAACTTGAAACTGAATACATGTTTGAAATTACTTTTGAGCAGTAAAACCGATAATTGACATATCCGTTTGAAATAAAACTTTTTTGATGTTAGCAGATTTGCATTCTCTAACTTCAGTTCATGATAAAGAGACTCTTATCCAAAACAAAAAAAATGTTTTGATGGAATACTTTTCTTTAATTCCAGATAATTCAAATATAATAGTTTTTGAACAATCAAAACTAATTCATCATACTGATATTATGTGGATTTTAACAAGCGTAACTCCATATAGTTTGATGCTGAGAGCGCATGCTTACAAAGATGCTCAAGCAAAAAATTCTGACATAAATATGGCCGTTTTTAATTATCCTATTTTGATGGCTTGAGATATAATTAACTTTGATGCTGATTTGGTTCCAGTTTGAAAAGACCAAAAACAACATATAGAATTTGCTCGTGATATAGCAGAAAATTTTAATAAAACTTATAAAACAGACTTTTTTAAATTACCTAACGATTTAATAAGTGAAGATTTATGAATTATTCCTGGAACCGATTGAAGAAAGATGAGTAAAAGTTATGATAATTTTATACCTGTTTTTGCAGATGAAAAAACACTAAAAAAGAAAATTATGTCTATTGTTACTGATGATTTACCTCTTGAGTCGCCTAAAAATCCAGATAATTGCAACGTCTTTGCTCTTATAAAACTATTTGCTTCAAAAGAAAAACTATCAGAAATTAGACAAAAATATTTGGACTGATGATATGGTTATTGACACGCAAAACTTGAACTTTTAGATTTGGTTTTAAAATACTTTGAAATACCAAGAAAAAAATATCAAGAATTTGAGAAAGATTTTTCTTTAATAGAAAAAAAACTAGAAACTTGAAACAAAATTGCAAATGAAATTATTGCAAAAAAATATCAGTGAATTATAAAAATTGTTTGATTACAATAATAAAAGCCTCGCTTACGCGAGGCTTTTATTATTTAAGAAATTATCTGAAATTTCTTTCTCTTTTTTCTTGTGGTCTAGCTTCATTAACAAACAAAGCTCTTCCATCAATTTCAAATCAATTTAATTCAGACATAGCCTTTTTAGCTTCTTCATCATTTACATAAGTAATAAATCCAAAACCTTTTGATCTACCATTTTCATCTTTAATTAAAATAGCTTCTTCTAATTCTCCATATTGAGAGAAAATTTTTTCTAAATCTTCTTTCGAAGCAGACCAGTTGATATTACCAACAAATAATTTTTTTGCCATAGCGTAAAATAAAAAAAATAAACACTGCAAACCAAAGTGTTTTTGAAAAAATTTCTAAAAATAAATCTAACCAAAAATTGAAAAATTTAAAAAAGAGAACTTTAAAAACATTAAGCTTACAAAAGTATTTTATTAAATTTATTTAAAAAAGCAAAAGAAAATTAAAATAGAGATGTTGTAACCTAACATCTCTATTAAAAATATTTTATTTTTAAAATGGTATATCCTCGATTGAAATCTCTTCCTCTTGCTTAGAAGAAGTTTTTTTAACTGCTGGAGTTGATGATTCGTTTCAAGAATAAGAATTGTCAGAACCTTTATTTGAATCAAGCATAATCATATTTTCTCAAACTATCTCAGTTTTATATCTTTTAGTTCCATCTTGAGCTTCCCAGCTTCTAGTTTGAAGTCTTCATTCTATATAAATTTTTTTACCTTTATGAAGATATTGTCCAGCTATTTCAGCTAGTTTTCACCATAAAACAATATTATGAAATTCTGCTTGTTCTTGTTTTATTCAAGCTCCATCTACCCAATTTCTATTAGTTGCTAGAGAAAAACTACAAACACTTTGTCCCGTTGGAGTTTGTTTTAACTCAACATCTTGAGTAATATTTCAAATTAATTGAACTTTATTTAAATCCATAAACTAAAAAATAAATAATTAAAATATGTTATAAAACACAATAAATATTATAAACATTAAAATAGGAATGCAAGAAAATTATTTTTTTTATGCTTTTTTTTTGCAAGAAAATAAAAAATATGATAATATCGTAGAGACATATAAATTTTAATTAACGTTTTTATGAAAAAAAGTAGATTATTATTAACATTTTTATTGGTAATTTGAATGTTCTTTTCTTGTACTGCAAGAGCAGATTTAGAGGATTATACAACTCTAAGAGATATAGATAAATGAACCTTCAATGAATACAGATACCTTATGGTAAAAGAATATTTCAAATTGAAAGAAAAATTTGAACTAAACTGAAAAATTGATAAACCTATTGTTTTAAGTTTATTAAATTATGCAAAAGTTTGATATAATTATCTTCCAGATAGTTTAATGAATCAAAATATGTATAACAATTTATCAATCGCTGTAAAAAGATGATATGATACTCCAAATAGTGAAGTAAATTATGAAGAAATAGTAAATAAACTAAATGATTATTTAGAAAAAGTAAATATTCAAGTTTTAAAATGAACTATTGAAGTTTCACCTTCAACTTGAAATGCTCCATTAACATCAACTTTTAGATGAAAAGTAACAGATCCAAGTTGAACTATAATTCCCTCTTCAAATTATATTTGGTGGGTTGATGCAGCCTGAACTAAAAAAATTATTTGAAAATGATTATCTATAAATTATACATTTAAAGAAGAATGAGGTTTTTCAGTATTTTTAGATGTAAAATCTTCTCATAAAAACAAGTCTTGATATACAGATGTATTACCATTTTCTTCTAGGTGAGTTGTTGAAGTAAAAGAAAAAATTGCTTCATTAATCATAAAAGTAAATTCAACTTCTCTAAGAGAAGCTGATGAAGTAAAATTTACTCCTGATGAAGCAAGTTATTGACTTATATTTGATGCAACAAGTTCAACACCAACTGGGTGAGCAAGATTTAGAAGAGTTGAATGGGATTTTTGAAATTGAGTTGAAAGAAGATATGATTGATCTCCAAAAATTGAAAGAGTCGTTTATTCTAAAGAATGAAATTTTACAGTAAAATTAAAACTTTATACAAATGAATGAAAATCAGTAGAAAGACAATTTGTTGTAGCAATTCATAAACCAATTGCGACGATTCAAGCTAGCACAGAAGAATGATATATTTGAGAAAAATTTACATTTTCAGCAAAATCATCAGTTGATGAAAAAAATCTAAGTTTTTATTGGAATATTATTGACATAAATAATGATAAGATAATTGCTTCAAAAGAATGAAGTGTTATAAGCCAAGTTTTCAGTGATAAATGAAGATATAATATTCAATTAAAAGTAAAAGATGCTGCTTGAGATGAAGATGTCGATACAAAAATTATTTATGTAAATTCTAGAGCTCCTATTGCAGAATTTAACTATTCTATTCCAAATTCTTCAAAACCAAATAGAGTTTTGCTTGATTGAACTAGAAGTTATGATCCTGATTTTAGTGATGATGGAAAACTAAAATATGTTTGGAATGTAAATTGAGAAATAATTGAACTAGAAAATCCAGATAGCAAATGAGCTATTTGATATTATACATTTGATAGTGTTTGAGAACAAAGCGTAGTTTTAGAAGTTATTGATAGTGACCAAATATCTTGAGTAAAACAACAAAAAGTAAAAATTGCCTCAGTTTTATCAGTAGATTTCTTTGCACTACCTAGAGTTATTCAAAGATCATGATTTGTAAAATTTGTGGCTACTTCTCCAAATGCAAAATATTTTGAATGGGATTTTGGTGATGGAAATAAAAAGTCATGAACTTCTAGTAAAGTAGAATACGTTTATGAAAAAAGCTGAACTTTTAATGCAAAACTAACCGTTAGAGACAATGATTGAAATTCAAATGAATTTACAAAAATTGTTTATGTTTGAGAGTCAAATGCTCCATTAGCAATTATTTCAATGGATTTTTGATCAAATGAAGAACCAAGATATGATTCTCAAGCATGTTCAAAATGAGCTTATATAATAGATAGAATAAAAGCTGTTAATTTTAAATGATCTGAAAGTTTAAATATTGATTGAAGTAATGAAAATTTATCTTATACATGGAAAATATGAAATGATAAATATATTTCAGCAAAAGATACAACTTATAAATTTGATGAGCTATGATGTTTCCCTATAAAATTAACTGTAAAAAGTAATAAAAATTGAAGTTTAAGCTCAACTGAATCTTGGGTAAAGGTTGAAAATTTAAAACCAGAATTAACAACGCTAGATTTAGCTATTCAAAATGAGACAACTGATCCAATAGTAGTAAATGTGTCTGCTTTATGAGCTAAAGATCCAGATTGAGTAATACAATCATATTTATGGTATTATTATACTGATAGTGATGTTGATCCTCAAGATTTTAGAATTACAACAACTCCAGCAACTACATTTGTTATACCAAAAGTTACATGAAATTATTATTTTGTTGTTGTTATGAGAGATAACAATGATGAAAGGTATTCTTCTGATGAATCTACTTTAAATAAATTCTTTATAAGTCTTTCATGAGATAATATAAATACTCCTTTAATAGATTTTAAAGTAAATAAAAATAATGTCCTTATTTGAGAAGAAGCTATTTTTTCTGCAACTGTAAAAAATGTATTATGACAAAATATAACTGATAAATCCGAATTTGCTTGGGATTTTGATTGAGATGGTTTTTATGATAAAGAAACAAATTCTTGAAATATTTCTTATACATTTAAAAATTCTTGAACTTTTTATGCAAAAGTTAGAGTAAAATACAAATGAATGACTAATGTTAGAAGTATAGAAATGAATGTTGCAAATATTTTAAGTCCAGATTTTAGTTATACATCTATTTGAGATACATATTTATTTTTCAATACTAGCGCCTGAAAATTTGATCATTCAACTTGGGATCTATGAGATGGAACGCAAATGTTTGATAAAAACTATTTCTCTCATACATATACTGATTGAAACAAAGTTCATAATGTTAAATTAAAAATATCAGAATGAACAAAATCAAAAGACAAAGAAAAAGAAGTGGTTATAAATCTGAAAAATATGCTAACATCAAAAAATGCTACTTGATTGTATGTTATTACAAATCCAGAAGCTATTGATGATAAAATTACCCTACAAGATAATAGCGAAAATGTTATCATAAATATCAATACAGCTTCTTGAGCTACTAACTATTGAGTTGATTTTGATATAAATACTGATAGTGACTTAAACTGAGGTAAAGATGATGATATTGATAATAAAAATGATTCTAGTTTTTCTAAAGCTGGTCTTGTTGAAATAACTTTAAATGATAAAAAAACTCAAACATTTAGAGTATTTACTCTTGATGAACAATTCAAAGTAATTGAGTCAAAAGATATTACAATTGAAAAAGAATATATTAAAAATGAAGAAGTTGATATAAATACTCTAACTTTTAGTTGAGTAACAAATGATGAAAAAGCAAAAATTGAAAAACTAAAATCTTATGTTCAATCTCTTCCTCAAGAACATAGACTGAAAGCAACTCAATATGTTCAAAAACTTCAAGAAGAATGGTTTTATATAAACGAAAAAACAAAAATTATTTTAGAGTTTGAAGCATTTATTGATAGTTTATGAGTTTCAAATTGAACTGATATAGTAAATTTACTTGAATCATTTTTGATAGAATGACAAGAAGATCAATCAGTAAGAAATATGGCTTACAATGTTGTTAAAAACCTTATTCCAAAAGAATTAGTAGAATATGATAACATCATAAAAAATCTTGACCAAATCAAAGCAAATCCTTCAAAACTTGAAGAAAATAAAGTTTTAGGAAAAGAGATTTTAGAAGCTATAAAAGATACTTCTTTAATTGAAAATGATGATAAAGTTACCATAAAAACTCAATTACAAGTATTTATATATGGTTCTGTTGATAATATTCCTGAAGAAATAGTTAAAGAAGTAAAACAAGAAGATTCTTCAAGTGGTAAAATTATTTGATTATTCTCTTGAGTTGTAAATTTCATTTGAATTTTATTTGCAGTAATTATATTTATAATTCTATGATTTTATATTTGGTTTAAAGTATCAAATAAAAATAAAAATCAATGATTACATGATTTTATCATAGAAAAAACTTCAAATAAACAAAGTGATATCCTGTGAGGTCTTTGAAATATTGAAAGTATAAATCCTGAAAGTGAAAAACCTGCTTCAGATATGATGAGAACAATTTCTACTCCAGAAGACAAAAAACCAAAAGAAAATAAAGATTTTTTGACTCAAAATACTACTTTAAAAACATCGGAAACTAAAAAAGTAGATGAAGCAAATAAGGTTCCTGATTGGTTAAGGTGAGCTATAAATACAGATGCTCTAAATAAAGAAGAAACTTCTACTTCAAAAGATTTAGTTTGAGAAGAAAAGGTTATTGAAACTGAAACTAAAGTTGAAGAAACTCCTGAAGAAGAAAATGTTTCTACTCCAGAAGTTTCTGTGTCGCCTGAAACTGTTGAAACAAAAGTTGAAGAAGAAGCTATTCCAGATTGGTTAAAAGGTGCTCTACCTAAAGATACTCCTAAAGTTGAAACTAAAGCTGAAACTACTGAAACTAAAGCTGAGGAAACTCCTAAAGAAGAAAATGTTTCTACTCCAGAAGTTTCTGTGTCGCCTGAAACTGTTGAAACAAAAGTTGAAGAAGAAGCTGTTCCAGATTGGTTAAAAGGTGCTTTAGATACAAATAAACTAAAAGACAAAAAAACTGAAGAGAAAAAAGAAGAGCCAAAAACTGAAAGTTCTCCTAAAGCTAAGGAATCTTCTAAAAAAGAAAAATCAAATGACGAATTATGGAATGATTGAATGGAAGTTCCAGATTGGTTAAAACAAGAAACTCCTAAGGAAGAGAAAAAATCTAAGACTTCTACTTCTACTCCAAAAACTACAAAGGAAAAGAAAGATGAAAGTACTTCTAAAGCCAAAGAATCTTCTAAAAAAGAAAAATCAAAAAAAGAATAAAGTTAAAACTTTATTCTTTTTTTTTATCTAAACCTTGAAAAAATTTTTTTTTGTATAAAATATGACTAATTTAGTAATGTTTTAATTTTATGATAAATATAAAAAATTTAAAAGTTAATGTGGCAGAAAAAGAAATTTTAAAATGAATTTCTCTTGATTTTGAGTCAGGAAAAAATTATTTAATCCTCTGAAAAAATGGAAGTTGAAAATCTTCCTTAAGCCAATTTCTTATGTGAAATCCAGTTTATGAATACATTTCTTGAGAAGTTTTAATTGATGGAAAAAAATTAAATTCTCTGGAAGTTAATGAGAGAAGTAATGCGTGACTTTTTTTGTCGTTTCAAAATGTACCAGAAATTCCTTGAGTGAATTTGAGTGAATATTTAAGAATTATTTACAATAATTCAAAAATCTCACAGTCCTCACCCCAACCCTCTCCCTTGTGGGAGAGGGAGCAAAAGGAAGAAAATAAATTTAAATGACTTTCCCCTTTTGTTTTTAAAAGATTTTTGAAAAAGTATTTAGAAGAACTTCAAATTCCTGAAAATTTTTTAAATAGAGATTTAAATGTTTGATTTTCCTGATGAGAAAAAAGAAAAATAGAACTACTTCAAGCAAGACTTTTATGTCCTAAATATATAATTCTTGATGAAATAGATTCTGGGCTTGATATAGATGCTTTTAAAGTAATTTGAAACTTGATTTCAAAGCTTAATAATGAAAATAATTCTATAATTTTAATTACTCATCAATTCAAAATAACAGAGTATTTAGATTTTGATAAAGTTTATATTTTAAAAGACGGAAAAGTTGATAGAGCGTGAGGAAAAGAATTAATTGAGGAAATTTGAGAAAAAGGGTTTGAATAAATCCCCCCTCCTAACCTCCCCCTAGCAGGGGAGGAACTAAACCCCCCTCCTGCCAGGGAGGGGCTGGGGGAGGGGTTAGAACTCTAGATAAAAAGATAGCCAGGCGCAAGGCCCGGCTGTGGTTCAGTGAAGAAACATCAATATTCGCATATTTGATTTTCCCTCACCAGTTGATTTAGAGATCATATCTTTGACTTTGGAACACTTAAGTTTTCTTCGTTTCCAAGGTTTCTCCCCCCTCTTCAGTGGAGGAAAAGAAAATTCTTGTTTCTCTCCATCTTTTCCAATCTGGTAAATGACTCGCATACCAATTCTCCCACAAAGTTAAACAACTTGGAAAAAATTAAAGCATCTAACTTATATTTAAAAAACTTAAAATGTCAAATCAAAACAATAAATCCCCCGGCTTTCAGCCACCTCGCCTTTCTGAAAAGGGGGATAATATCGGAAATCCTTGGAATTTCCACGATGAAGTCATTTACAAAACTGAGCTTATTCCTGGAATAAGTGAAGATGTTGTAAGACAAATTTCATCTTCAAATAAAGAACCTGAGTGGATGCTAGAACTTCGTCTTAAAGCTCTTGAAATATTTAACTCAAAACCACTTCCAAATTGGTGACCAAGTTTAGAAAAACTTGATTTAAACAGTATTTATTATTTTGCAAAACCAGAGTGAGCTTGAGATAATAAATCTTGGGATGAAGTGCCTGAAAATATCAAAAAAACTTTTGATAGACTTGGAATTCCTGAAGCAGAAAAAAAGGCTCTTGCTTGAGTTGGAGCTCAGTATGACTCTGAAACCGTGTATCATAATTTAAAACAAGAACTTATTGACTTGTGAGTTATATTTGACGATATGACGCACGCACTGCAAAATCCAGAGTATGAAAAAATCATCAAAAAATATTTTTCAAAATCTATTCCTTTGGCAGATCACAAATTCTCTGCTCTTCATTATGCAGTTTGGAGTTGAGGAACATTTTTATATATTCCTGCTTGAGTAAAAATATCTGAGCCTTTACAATCATATTTCCGTATTAATGTAAAATCTGGATGACAATTCGAACACACTTTAATTATTTTAGAAGAGGATTCTCAGGCTCATTATATAGAATGATGTTCTGCACCAAAATATGATAAAAATTCTCTTCACGCTGGATGAGTAGAAATATTTGTCGGGAAAAACGCTTTTATGCGTTATAGTTCAGTAGAAAATTGGAGTCTAGATACTTATAATCTAAACACAAAGAGAGCGATTATTGAGGAAAGTGGAAAAATAGAGTGGGTTTGATGAAATCTTGGAAGTAACACAACTATGCTTTATCCTTGCTCAGTTTTACTTGGAGATAACTCTTGCGCTGAACATCTTTGAATCGCATTTGCAAATGCTGGACAAAATCAAGATACAGGAAGCAAAGTAATTCATATTTGAAAAAATACTTCTTCAAATATTTCATCAAAATCACTTTCAAAATGATGATGAATTTCAACTTATAGATGACTTGTAGATATTAAGAAAACTGCCACTTGAGCTATTTCAAAAATAGATTGTGATTGATTGATTTTAGATGAAATTTCTTCAAATAATGCAATTCCAAATATAAAAATCTGAAATAGTTTCTCAACTGTCGCGCACGAAGCAACTGCCGGAAAAATAAACGAGCAAGATTTATTTTATTTGATGAGTAGAGGAATTTCAGAAAGTGAAGCAACTTCTATGATAGTAAATGGTTTTATTTCTCCTATTATGAAAGAACTACCACTTGAATATGCGAGTGAAATGAATGTGTTAATAAGTATGGAGTTTGAAGGAGGGTTTTAGGCAAAAAAAAGTGTTCCGGTTTTTACCCCCGGAACTTAGGTATAATGAATTAGGATGTTATTTCTCTACAGAAAACCTAGCTTTTATTGCTAGGATATCCTTGATAACAAGTATGCTGGTAGTTATCAAAAAGAGAACTGAAGCAAAAATTAGCCAGTTGCCGATTTGAGTTTTGTTGGTAATACTTATTTGATAGCCCGTATAAGCCAATAAAATTGACACCATTATTGCCACAAGAAGCATACCTGCTAGTATTACGGACTTAAACATACCCCAATTGATTTTCAACATATTTTTCTCCTACTCCCCATTACGAACTAGCCTTAATTAACTAGCCGAGAGAAGTTTAGATAATTATCTTATATTTAAAAACATTAAAATGTCAAATATAATTATTTGTAATATAAAGATAAAGCATTATAATAAACTACAAGTAAGAATATTTACAACCTATAGTTTATGATAGAAATATTTAAAAGTAATCAAACAGTTTTTGATTTAAAAGATTTGGCTTATATATTGAAAGAAAATAATTATAATAATTTGAAATCTAAAATTGCTTATTATGTAAAAAAATGATATTTATTTAGAATTAGGAAATGAGTATTTGTAAAAGAAAATTTTTTAAAACTTGAACTTGCTTGCAAGATTTATACCCCAAGTTACATAAGTTTTGAAACTGTTTTACTTAGAGAGTGAGTTATTTACCAATATGATGAAACTATTTATGTGGCAAGTTATCTATCAAGAAATATTGAGATAAAATACAAAAATGAAATTATAAAAATTTGCTATAGAAAACTAAAAGATGAGATTTTATATGATGATGAATGAATTGAGAAAAAGGAGTTTTACTCAATAGCAAACAAAGACAGGGCTATACAAGATATGAAATATTTAAAAAAAGATTTTTATTTTGATAATTTGAAATAATTATGGATCTAAAATTACATAAAATAATGCTTTCAAAAGTTTTGCTTGCAATATATAAAAATACTTTTTTAGCAAATAATTTAGGTTTCAAATGATGAACTTGTTGAATGTTTTTTTACTCTCTTCCTAGACTTTCTGTTGATTTAGATTTTGATATTATAGGAGAAATAAATGAAGAAAAAATAAAAAATATTAGTAAAAGTTTAGAAGCAATTTTACAGGAATTTTGAGAAATAACTGACTTTGCTATAAAAACAAATACTATTTTGTATGAAATAAGGTATAAAAATGATGAAAGAAGACTAAAAATTGAGATATCAACAAGGTGAAAATCTTGAGAATTTGAAGTAAAGAATTTCTTATGAGAGAATATCTATATAATGAGTGAAACTGATTTATTTTCAAATAAACTTATAGCTTTGTTAAATAGAAAATGAATTACAAATAGAGATATTTTTGATATTTGGTATTTTTTCTCAAAGTGAGTAGATATAAACCAGAAAATAATAGAAGATTTTACTTGAAAAGATATTAAAAATTATTTAGAGGAAGTAAATGTTTTTATAAAAAGTTATGATTTCTGAAAAATATTTTATTGACTCTGAGAAATGCTAGACGAAAAACAAAAAAGTTTTGCAAAAACAAAAATGAAAGATGAGATTTTAGGGTATTTAGAATTTTACTTATAAGTATGGGATTTGAAGGAGGATTTTAAAAAGTCCGGACTTTAATTTAATCATCTATTTTTTAGATTTAAATTTTGATTATATTGTTCTGCAGAAGTCCGGAATTAAAACAATTAAAACTAATTATTATTAAATTTATGAATATTAATAAAAACTGATTTTACGTAATTGAAGATAATTGAAGTGAAATAAATATTGCAGAAGATATTTATGTTTCTTTATTTGCGTGAAATCTTCAAAATGATATAACTATAAACTTAGGTGAAAATTCAAAAGCTGATATTTATGGTTTTTTTAGTGAATTTTCTCCTAAAAATATCATTTTAAACCAAAAAAATGATTCTTCTTTTGTGAATTTTAAATCTATATTTATTTGAAATTCTAAAGATTTATCTTCAAATATATCTTCTCAAATCAGTTCAAATAATTCAACCTCAAAAATAAAAATTATTTCAATAGTTAAAGAAAATAAAATTTCTATAAACTCAGATATAACTATTTCTAAAAATTCAAAAAAAATCAAAGCAAATCTAGAGTTAGAAAATATTTTTATCTGAGAAAATTGAAGTATAATTTCAAATCCAAATTTATTTGTGAATTCTCAAGATGTAAAAGTAAGTCATTCAAGCAAAACTCATAGAATTCCAAAAGAAAAACTTTTTTATTTAGAATCAAGATGATTAGATAGAAAAAATAGTTCTCAAATATTACTTGAAAGCTATTTTAGAGAAACTTTTTCTTGTGTGGAGATGTATAACAAAAACTTATTTGAAGACATTTATAATGAGTTTTTGAAATTAAATTAGCTTTTTGTAAATTTATAGATATAATACTTCCGTGTTACAAATTTTAGAACAGTTTTTCATATAAATCATACTTTAAAAAGTATTAAATATTGCGAAAATAGTAAAAGCTTACCTAAAATTTTAACTATTTTAAGGTGAATATGGCGCTTTTATAATATCATATTTAATGCTTTTATTTTTTGCTTATTTAACCTTTAAATTTTTTACCTCACCCCTAACCCCTCTCCCTCGAGGGAGAGGGGAATAAAAATATTCTCCTTTTATCCCTCTCCTCCAAAGGAGAGGTTAGGTGAGGGTTTACCAATTAATTAATTTTTTATAATGACAGAAATTACTTTTGAATCTTTAGGTTTATCTAAAGAAATTTTAAAATCTATTGAAGAAAAAGGATATAAAAATCCTTCTCCTATCCAAGCTTGAGTTATACCTCTAGCTTTAAGCACTGACAAAGATATTGTCTGACAAGCTCAAACTTGAAGCTGAAAAACTGCAGCCTTTTGATTACCAATTCTTGATAGAATTGATAAAAAATCAAATAAAACTCAAGCTTTAATTCTAACTCCAACAAGAGAACTAGCTATTCAAGTTGCTGAGGAATTAAAGTCATTTTCTACAAACACAAATGTAAATATTGTCCTACTTTACGGATGACAAAACATCAGATCTGAAATGTCAGCTCTTAGAGCTGGACCTCAAATAATTGTTTGAACTCCAGGTAGAGTAACAGATCACTTAAACAAAGAAAGATTAGTTCTTGACAATATAAAATATTTCGTACTAGATGAAGCTGATGAAATGCTAAATGTATGATTTAGAGAAGAAATTGAAGAAATTTTAAAATTTTCTCCAGTTGAAAAAAAAGTTTTCCTTTTTTCAGCAACTATGCCTCCATTTATCTTGAATATAGTAAAAAATTATATGAGAGATTATGAAACTATTGCTATTAAAAAAGAAGAATTAACAAATGATAAAATTAGCCAAGTTTATTATGAAGCTCCTAGATGACATAAATTTGATGTTTTATGTAGAATTTTAGACATAACTCCTGATTTTTACGGAATAATATTTTGTAGAACAAAAGCTGAAACTGATGAAGTTGCTTCAAAATTATCTCAAAAAGGATATTTAGCTGAAGCCATTCACGGAGATATAGAACAAGCAATGAGAGAAAAAGTTTTAAATAGATTTAAAAAAAGATCAGTTTCAATACTTGTTGCTACTGATGTTGCAGCTAGATGAATAGATGTAAATGACTTATCACATGTAGTAAATTTTGAGTTACCAGACAATCCAGAAAGTTATACTCATAGAATCTGAAGAACCGGAAGAGCTTGAAAAACAGGGACGGCTATAAGTATAGTATCAAGTGCTGACACGAGAAAATTATTTTTCATTGAAAGAACTATAAAAACTAAAATTAAAAAAGAAAATCTTCCAAGCGGGCAAGAAGTAGTAAATCATAAAAAAACTTGATTATTACAAGATATTGAAACTATTATAACTTGAGAAGAAAATGATTATTTAGATATTGCAGAAGAAATACTTGAATGAAAAGATGCAAAAGTATTAGTTTCAGCATTACTTAAAAAATTCTATCGCGATGAATTTAAAGCAGAAAGCTATAGAGATTTTACATCAAGAGAAAGAAGCTTTGATAGAGGTGAAAGATGAGAAAGACCAGAAAGAACTTACGCTTCAAGAGATGACTGAATGATAAGACTTTTTGTTGCAAAATGAAAAATGGACTGAATTGATGGTCCTGGAAATTTATTATCATTTATTGCAAGAGAAACAGGTCTTTGAGATTTATGAGCTTGAAAAGTGGATGTACTCACTAATTTTTCTTATGTTGATTTACCTGAAGCAACAGCAAGAATTGTACTTGATCAATTTAAAGATAAAAATCCTGTAAAACCACTTGTAGTTAGAGCAAAAGAAAAAACTGAAGGTGGAGAAAGAAGAAGTTATTCTGGAGATAGAGGGTGAAGAAGTTCTGGAGGTTGATACAGAGGAAGAAATGATGATAGAAGAGGTGGAGATAGATGAGGATACAGATGAGGAAGTTCTTCTGGATGATACAGAGGAAGAAATGATGATAGAGGTGGAGAAAGAAGAAATAGTTGAGGTTGATCTGATAGAGGATGATTTAGAAAACCAAGATATTAAAAAAATCGCGAATGCGATTTTTTTTATTTTGGAATTTTATTTCACTCTAAATATTCTCATAAAAATCTTCCAAAAAGTGGTGGTGGAGAATCAAATATTTTTGAAGTGAAATTTACATTTACTCATACATTAACATAATTTCACTGATTTTTTACGTATGTTCTTTTTGATATCAAATTATCAACATCTCAATACAAAGCTCAATTAACTAAAAGTTTGTTTTGTGAAGATATATTTCACATAATTTTTCATCAGAAATCTATCAAAACTGCATCAATTTGCGTAACAGATGAATTTATGATTATATTCCCATTTTTTACAACAAATAATATGTTACTTGATGATGATGTTATATTTCAATTTATTTCTAAATCTCAATTTTCAATAATATAAGTTTTATTTGCTCATGTTATATTTTGACTAGAAAGTTTTACATCTCAAACATGAATAAATACATTTTCAAGTCAGTTATATATTTCTTCTGGTAATTTGTTAATTGTATTTGATGATAAACTAGAATTTACACTTTTTAAAGTTGATAAATCTTTATTTCACTCTTCCTCAGATTTTGAAATAATTGTAGAATCACTTGTAGATTTTACATAACTAGAAAGAGGATTTATTCATAAACTTGTTAAAATCAAATTTTTATTTAACTCAGGTCTTAATAAAGCAAAACTATCAAAAGAAAGTTTATTTATATCAGAAATATTATTTCAATTTAAAAGTGATGCTCATCAACCAAATGTACTTATACTTGGTTTTGCAACTCTAACATTTAAAGCTGATTTCAAAAATGAATTTGTATTTTGTAATCATTTTAATGTAGTAATAATTTGTGCATTTCAATACAAAACTCAACTAGGTAAGTTTGATGTATTTCATAAAAATGTATTTGAATTTATTTCTAAATTCTTTTTTCATCAACTTTGTAAATATCAAACAACATCTCAAGAACACATATCTTGTCAATCTAAAACATTGTAAGTATTATTTTGTTTATAAATACATAAAGGCGTATCTATATAAATATCTGATGTTGAATTGTTTTGAATATATGCATAATTTGATGATAAATATCCAAATACATCCATATCGTCTCAAATAAGTATATTTCAACTTGGGAAAATTTCTATAGTTCATCAAGATGGAATAGAATTATTTCTATCAGTTAATCCTCAAGGAGTTGTATTTTCTATTATATTACATGGATTTGAATCAGTTGGCAGAGAACACCAAGCTGGCCATTTTGTATAATCAGACCCAAAATCACATTCTTCCATTATTCAAACAGAGTTTGGTCTTTGCAAAGCTCAATCTCAACATATATTTGATCATCATCAAGATGAAGATCTTGAACCTCATCATCCTCACCCTCATGAAGAAGAAGTATAACTTGCAGAACAATTTCATCAACTTACTCATCAACAAGTCCAAGAATAATTTGTAGTATTTCAAGACACAGTTGAAGTAAAATTTCAAACAGTTACTCATGATAAACATAAATTTGGAGTTGAAACAGAAATAGTAGAGGACTGACTTCAAGTAACTCATCAACTTACACATGAGCTTCAACCACCTCATCATCCTGGTGTAGTACAGGTTGCACTACATCAATCTCAGTCTATATTATTTCAGTCATCACAAGATTCTCAGGTATCTAAAGTTCAATCTCAGCACCAAGCTAATGTTATATTTAAACATTCATTTCAATGAACTTGATAATTTGAAACATAATAATTACTGTAATTTTTACTTAATCTAGTTGAAGGAGAATTATTCCATCAAGTCAATGGATAATAATATCTTGTTTGATTTGTATTTCATCATCAAATTGCTCAATGTCTAACATTAAAAACAAACTGCAGAGTTCTATTTGCAATATTTGTTGGTCTATTAAAAGTACAAGTTGAATAAAGTGCTACTACTCTTTCATTATTACCCGGAGCAACATCACTTACTTTTTGCCAATTTGCTGACGATGTACATCAAGTAACTAATGCATTATCTGATGTCCATAATTTTACTAAAGTTCAAGCATTTGATATATACCTATCTTGTGGATGCCAAAAAGCATCCCATACAGTTTGATTTACAGAAGTTTGTCAAGTTGGAATATAAATTGTTTGTGATATATTTGCCTCAGAACAAGAATTTTCTATACTAGAAATAGTTGAAAAATCTATAGCATAAGACACTCAATAAAACAATGAAAATATAGATATAAATATTATTTTCTTAATCATATTTTTATTTTAAAAATTAATAATTATTCTTCTCAAAACTCTTTTATTATATCTGAAGATTTAATAAGTCAATTTCATCATCAAATACTAGAATTTTTAGCTTGAAAATCAGTATTTATTTTTATTTCAGTTTTTTGATTGTTATTCATAATATATATAATTATTATAAATGTCAATATTATAAATAACATCAATACAATATTTAAATATTTTTTTTTCATATTTTATTAGTTAAACTTTAATTTATACATATTATAATAAAAATTATACATATCTTCCTGATCTTGTTTAAACATCAAACTTCATCAATATGGATTTATCTCAAAAAATCTATATTCTCAATCTCACAATATTCCAATCTCTAAAACTCAAGTTTCAAATCATAATAATTTAACCAATCTCTTTAAATATCCAAATAATTTTTTATCTTTTAACACTTCATTTTTATCACAATAACTCCAAGAAACTTGGATTCATTTATATAATTCTAAACTTTCTAATTCAAAAACTCCTTCAAAATTAGTATTTTTTTGTTTTACACAATATATTTCAAAATTATCTTTTTTAGAATCATAAAGATAATAAATTCTGTTTTCTTTTATTATATTATAAAAAGGAACTATATAAAAAGAATCTGTTGAGCTATTTAAATTTACAAATTTATTTTCAATAATATTTACAAAATCTTTATATTTTATTTTATTTAAATCTACAGCTCTAACTCAATTTCACATTTCTCAAAAAGATTTTTTTAGTACAATTTGTTTTGAAGAAAATTTTTTTACAATAAAATCATACAATAATTTATAAGTTTTTTGTGTTCAATTATTTATATATGGAACAATTATATCTCATACATATTTCTTTATGTCAGATTTATAAAGTTTTGAGATAAAATATAATTTATCATTATAAGGCCAATCTCATCTATGATTTATTCAAAAAGATTTTCATCATAAATCATTAAATATTTTAAAAATATGGTTTAACCAAGGATATCTAATATTGAAAAAATATGTATTTTTTATATCTATTTTTTCAAATCTTTGATCATCAAAAATATAAAAATCATAATTAAAAATTAAAAAATTTTCTTTATATATCCATTTTATTTCTGACAATTCAATATCTAATTCATTTTTACAATAATCTATAAATGTAATTGCTTCTAAAAAAAAAGATTTATTTATTCTTCATTCATTATTTTCTCATATTTTATAATAAAATTTGTCAATTATTTCTATGGAAGTAAATCAATTTTGAATTAAAAATAATTTATCCATAAAAAATTCATAATCTTCATTTGTAATTCATATATCAAGAAAATAAAATACCTTTTTCATTTTAAATTATATTAATTATTATTCTTCTCACAAAGAAGGATTATTTGGAGTTGATGGTATTACTCAATTTCCTCATCAAATTCAAGGAATACTTCCTCAATCTTGTCATGGAATCTTGTCTTGTGACGGAGTCTTGTCTTGTGACGAAGTCTTGTCTTGTGACGGAGTCTTGTCTTGTGACGGAGTCTTGTCTTGTGACGGAGTCTTGTCTTGTGATGAAGTTTTGTCTTGTGCTGCAGTTTTGTCTTGTGACGAAGTCTTGTCTTGTGACGGAGTCTTGTCTTGTGACGGAGTCTTGTCTTGTGACGGAGTCTTGTCTTGTGATGAAGTTTTGTCTTGTGATGAAGTTTTGTCTTGTGATGAAGTTTTGTCTTGTGATGAAGTTTTGTCTTGTGCTTTTGGTTTTGGTTCATCTTCTTTTTTAACCGGTCCTACAAAAGCAACTCAAAGTTTTAAAATATCATTTTCTGCAACATAAACTTCATCAGTTGAACTAGCATACAAAGGAACAGTCACAATTTTATTATCTGGAGTTATAACACTCATAGTTAAATCACGTAAAACAATTGTGTCATTTATACATTCTCACATCTTTGCAAAAGCAAGTTTATAATCAACTTTTATTTTATCATTTCATCAAGCATTTATAAAAACTTTTACATCCTCTGGTGATTTAATTCAAGCTCAAACCTTATTAAACACATTCATTAAACTAGTTAAATAATCATTATTTAAACTATTTACAACTTCGTGAGATTTACCTGGTATTTGAGCAAATTTAGTTTTTGCATCAGCTACATTATAAACTCATGAATATTGCATAACTCACTTAACATTATCTTTTCAATCTTTGTCTTTTGTTTGTGTTCAAGAAAAAGCAACACTTCCATCTGTTATACTTTCAAATTTATAATTTTTTTCATCTCCGTTAGCTTCATACCATTTTTTTCTTGCTTCTTTTATAGCTCAAGAAGATGAAAGTTCTGGAAACTCAGTTGCAAATATTTTGTCAAAAAATACATCTCTTTTTTTAGCTTTATCATATTTTTCAAGAGTTGTTCAAATATTTACTTCTCAATTATTTAATTTCAATGCTTTCTTTTTCATCAAACAAGCTGGAAGAGTTTGGAGAATAAGTATTTTTTCTTCATCAGTTTTAATATTTTCTACTCATCAAGCTAATGCTAATATTCATTTCATAATATCATTTCTTATAAATACAGTCCAAATGACATCTAAAGCATATTTATTACTTCCATTTGCATATTCAAAAATTATTTTTTGTAAATCCAAAATTCACTTGTCTTTTTTAGATTCTTCTCAAAGATTATTAAACATTGCTTCTCTTATAGCTTTTGTGCTTTCTAAAGCTTTTTCATTTAATTTTTTAGTATCTAGATTTTCAACTTTTGTATTTTCTATAACTTTCTCCTCAGTTACTGATGAAGTAATCCCCTCAGGTTCAGCATAAATATAAAATCCTTTTTCATCTTTACTTCAACCATTTATAACAATTGTTCTTGAAATTTCTCATGCTGTAACATGTTCATCAACACTAATTGATTTAATATCTCAAGAGAAATAAAGCATATTTCCATCTGTTTCTACTTGAACTTTTCCATTTGAAGTTGAAAAATTATATCAACTATTTTCTGGATTATTTTTTGTTGTATCTATTTGATAAACTTTTTGTCATTTGTATTCTACTACTTGTAATCAAACAGTATCTTTAGATATTTCTGAATAAGTTGTTTTTCTACTTGAATCAACTCTATGATTTACTCCTTTATATGTTTGTTTAATTCTTTCTCAAGATAAAGTCAAAATTGGAATTGGTAAAAATCATGCTATTAATGCAGCTCATAATCATACTCAGCTAAATTTTACCCCTTGCGCATTCTTATATAAATGATTTTTATAATAAGCTAAATAAGCAATCATCATATCATCAAGTGCTTCCAATTCAAACTTTTCTCATTTTGCTAATCTATCAAATGCTTCTTTTAATTCATTGTAAATTGCTTCATCTGATTGTTTATTTTGAGAAACTTTAGCAAATTCCGAAGCACTAAAATCTTTTCATGCTAAAAAATCTTTTTTAATAACTTCTAATTGTTCTCACATTGTTTTTGTCATTTTTTCAATTCAAGCAGAAGTATTCTCATCTACTCTATTAATTCAAACTCAAATAACTTTTCAAACTGGAGATAAAGCTACATATATTGATGGAACTAAAGAATCATCTAATTTTTCAGTAAATGCTTGTTTTAATTTTGCTTTTTGTTCTGGTGTATATGATGCTGTAAAAACTGGAACTTTAAAATTTACTAAACTAAGTCATGCTGTTAATCATCACATTTTTTGTTCAAATATTTTTTTTGAAAATCAAATTCAAAAAGTTCAATCAGAGTTAATTCAAGTTTGTAAACTATCAACAATTCAATTAGTCAATTCTTTTATATCAAAACTTGCTCATAATCAAGTTGTTCATGTTCAAACAATAACTCAAATAGCTTCAAGTTTTAAAATTCTTTTTACTTCTTGTTTCTCTGCTTGTGTAGCTAAAACTGACAATTTTTTATCTAAAATTTTATTACTATCAATATTTTCAGAAATTTCTCTAGAGATTTTTTCTTTATCAGTATAAATACTATCAATAGCTTTTTTAGCTCAATTAGCCACCATTAATTCACTAGGCTTCACTCATCTTTCAATCATAGTTCAAAGGAGTCTTTTAAATCTTTCTCTTACTCAATAAAGATTTGTTGTCATTTCAGAAAAAACACTATTAACTTCTCACATTCATAAATTATCAAAAAGAACTTTTATATCTTTTGCAGAGGCTAAAGAACTAAATGCTAAATAATCCATTTGAGCTTCTCATACATTGAAATTCACGTTAGTTGAAAGTTTTCAATCTTGATTAAAGTCAAAAAGCAATTCCATTTTTTGCTTATCATTTAAAGATGAAACTCTTTGTTGCGTTCTTACGTAATCAAAAATAGTTTGATAAACTGCCATTATTTCAGGAGATTTAAAAACATTATCAAATTTATATCAAAATGATTCTAATTTAGCAACCAATTGACCATTATTAAAAGGAGTCAATTCTAAATCTCATTTAGAATTTGGTTGCGGTAATAATGCTTTAATTTCATATAAATATTCTTCTAATTTTCAAGATTTTAAAATATCTGTTAATGATGCTTTTGAAGTTGCAGAAAGGCTACTTATGTATTCAATTCTTGATTTTTCTCATTTGAATGTACTAGAAAAATTTGGCGAAAATGTTTCAGAAGTTGAACTTTCAGCTAATTTTCAAGCTTTTTCTGTTTTTACAAGATTCGCTGGTAATGGTTTATCTGTTTTTACTTCTCAAGCCACATCGATTCTTGCAACTTTAAAATCTTGAATTGCTTCTATAGTTTGATTAACATTATTTTTTAATGCTGATTCTAAATCTCTTGATAATGTTAAATAAAGTTCTTTTTGTTCTTTTTGGTTTTTTAAAGCTTCAATAAATGCCTTTGCATCATCAACGAAAGATTTTTCTTGTTGATTTAAACTAGCATAAGTTCTTCAAATTAATTTTTCAAGTCATTTTTTATAATATTCTTTTAATTTATTTACTGCTTTAAATCTTTCAGAAGATTCAGGCATATCAAGAACTTTTATATCTATATTTTTAGAAAATTCTGATGCTGTATTTCACATATTTTTTTATATTAAATTATAAATTTGTTTTTGTTTTTACCTTTTTACTTCTCTCCTTAGTTAGGAGCGAGGTTAGGGGAGGTCTTATTTTCTAATTTTTTCTAAAATTACTTTTCTATTCATAATAGCAAATCCAAGTAAAAGAGAAATCATTAGTACTAAAAAGTATAATTCTGGTCAAGTTTTTACTTGTGTCATTTGTTCTGGTTGTGGTTCTACAACTTTTGCTGGAACTTGAGCAACTGTACTTTCTCATGCTTTATACAAAACACATTCTTTATGAGCTTTGTCATTCATAGCAATTTCTCATGATTCTAAAATATTATGAGACATAATATCAAAAACTAAAATTCAAGCATTTTCATTTTTTGCTGGAATAGAATTTACTAAATATGAAGATCATAAACTAGATTTTAACCAAGTTACGCTTCCAGAAGCGTTTAAAACATACCCATCAAATTCTTCACTTTTTAAGGCTTCAAATTCGCTAGTATATTCCCAAAAACTATCATTATCAGGATTTTTAGTAAAACTTGCTCCGTTTAAAGTATTCATAACAGGAAGTGATTGTTCTTCTTTATACATGATTTTTTTGTTTGTAGTATCATTTACCCAAACATCATCTAAAAAAGAAATATTATCTCAATTTTTCACTACTCATCCGTCAAAACATTGATTACAACTGTATTGTCCAAAGACGCTATCTGAACCACAATCAACAGAAGTATATGCTCAATAAGTAGTAGTTGTAAATAAGCTAACTAAGCTTAATAAAAATAATTTTTTAAACATAATTTTTAAAATTAAATATAAAATACTCCTTTAGTATATCAAAAAAACAAAAAACTGTCAAAAATCTGACAGTTTTATAAAAGAAAATCTATTTACTTTTTTAATATTTTATTTACTACTAATTGTTGTAAAATCATAAATATTGTTCAAATTCACCAATAAAGCCCAACTCAAGCGAAAAATGTATAAGTTGCAAATGCTATCATCACAGGCATTCCATAAAGCATGAATTTATTTAACATTTCTGGATCTGGCATAAATTCTGAGTAATCATTTGCATTTTTCTTTTTTTCTAAAACAACCCCCGTTTTCTTTTTATTATGTTCATTGTAAATCAGTGAAAGTTTTACTTGAATAAATTGCAATAATCAAATAATAATTGCTAAAACAACTCAATTAACTCAACCAATTCAAAATAAATCTATTCAAAAGAAATTAGCATCTATACTAGACATATCATAATCTTTTAAAAATGAATAAAGATAATATGTATTTGAAGTATTTTGAATTCAAACTATTACGTTATAGATAACTAAAAGTATTGGCAATTGTATTAAAAGCATTCAACAAGATCACATAGGATTTACTTGTTCATCTTTATAAAGTTTCATAAGTTCCATTCAAAGTGTTTGATGATCGCCTTTATGTTTATCTTGAATTTCTTTAATTTTTGGTTGAATTTTTTGCATTTTAGCCTGAGAAACCATCATTTTGTGTTGAGGATAAAGCAAAACTAGTCTTATAATAATTGTTACCAGAATAATTGCCCAACCTAAAGAATAACTTGTTATTTCAAGTAAGAATGCCATCAAATTATAAATTGGTGCATAAAAGAAAAATATAAAAAATTTCCCAAAAAATCATCTATGTTCTATGTCAAATTGAGTAATAACATCTATATTTTCTTTTTTTAAATTAACATAATATTTTCAAGTTTCACTAAATTTTTCAAATTCTTTAGATAAGTCAAGTTTATAAGTTTCTCAAGATTTAATGGTTATATCTTCACATTTATCTGAAACAATAACTTTTGAGTCTTTTTTAACTTGCAAGTTTTCACAAGTATTAAAAGTAAATCATGTTAAAGTTTGATTTAGTATATCAATTTTTACTCATGCTGGAACTGTATAATTCTCAGCTGTTTTTAAAGAAATAGTGTTTGATAATTGTTCTTGTGGTTTTTTTGAAAATAAGTTTAAAGTCAGTAAAACAAGTAAAAATATTAACAAAAAATTTAGTAGTTTATCTTTCATAATGTATGTGGTTAAAGTTAGTTTTATACCCCCCCACCTAGCCTCCCCCTAGCAGGGGAGGAATATTTCACCCTCCTGCCAGGGAGGGGGTTAGGGGGAGGGGCTATAATTTTTTAAGTAAAAAATTTATATCTTTTTCAAATCAATTTATACTTAGAGAATCTTTTTTATCAAGTTTAATTTGTTTTTTGACAACAAAAACTAGGTCTTTTCATTTGGGAGAATTTATATTTCTTCAAACCAAAGTATAAAATAATCTCCTGAAAAAATTTCTTGAAACATTGTTTATAACAGATTTTGCTCATATAATTATTGCAAATCTATTGTATGGTAAATTGTTACCCGTTTGATTTACTACAACTCAATAAGAAAAAAAAGGTTTAGAATACTTTAAAACCTTTTTTACTTCGTTCTCACTTAATCTATAAATCTTTTTTATCATTTTAAAAATTATTTATTTTTTCAAATGTAATTTCCTTTTCCATCAAAAACTGATTTTTTAGCAGTTCCTCCAGCAATAATGTGAAGTTTTGCCTTTCCATCAACTAATTGAAATCTTTTTGGGTAAGATACAGTTAAAACATGTCTTCCTTTTCTTCTTCTATCTCTTAGAACTTTTCTTCATCCTGGAGTATTTGATCTAGATAAGAATCCATGAACTCTTAATCTTTTTCTTTTTTTAAATTTTCCTAACATAGAATTTTAATTAATAATTAATTTTGATTTTTTTTCTTTAATTTTTTCATCAATTTTTTAGTTGCCTTTACTAAAAACTTGTGAAAGTGGGCGTATTTTATATAAAAAGTTTTAAAAGTCAAAAGAATTTTTAATAAATCGTTGTTCAAGCATTTTCTCACATAACAGCTTTTAATAAATCTCCTTCTTTAGTTAAACTCACAACTTTTAAAACCATTTTTTCTTCTCTAGCTAAAGCTATTGCTGTAGAATCCATAACTTTTAAATTTTTTGACAGAACTTCATCATATGTAATTTTTTCATACTTTTTAGCATCAGGAGATTTTTTTGGATCTTTGTCATAAACTCCATCAACATTTGTAAGTTTTATTATCATATTGGCTTCTATTTCTAAAGCTCTTAAAACTCATCCAGTATCAGTTGTAAAATATGGACTCCACATTCATCATGCAAATATTACTACATTATTTTCACTTAAATATTTTACAGATTTATTTTTATCAAATCTTTCTCAGATATAATCAATTTGAGTTGAAGTAAGAAGTTTTGATAAAATTCAGTTTTTTTCTAAATAATCTTTCAATGCAAGTCAATTCATAACTGTTGAAAGCATTCACATATAATCTCTACTTACTCTATCAATTCATAAATTTTCTCAGTCTTTTCATCTAAATATATTTCATCCTCAAATAAATATCGCAATTTCTATTTTCTCTTTTTGTAGTTTTTTTATAGTTTCAACTATATAATCTAGAGTTTTTAAATCATACATCTCATTAGTATTTCAGGCTAATGCTTCTCAAGAAAGTTTTAGTAATATTCTCATTTTTATTTTAGTAAGTCTTTA
>CAYOIP010000006.1:0-32365 GCA_964404065.1 uncultured Candidatus Peribacteria bacterium | reverse complement strand
CAATTTAGTTATAGAGATATGCCTATAAGATATTTCGAACCAGCAACAGTTTATAGAGATGAAAAAACTGGACAATTATCAGGTTTAACAAGAGTTAGAGCAATTACTCAGGATGATTGACATTTATTTTGTAGAGTTGGACAAATAAAAGATGAAGTAAAATTGATTACTGATATCATAAAACAATTTTATTCAACAATGTGAATGATAAATGATTATTGGGTTTCACTTTCTGTTAGAGATGATGAGGATAGAAGCAAATATTTATGAACTGATGAAGTTTGGGAAAAAGCTGAAAGTGCCTTAGAAGAAGCTGCTATTGCAAACTGACTTCCATATAAAAGAATGCCATGAGAAGCAGCATTTTACTGACCAAAACTTGATTTTATGTTTAAAGATTGTTTAGGTAGAGAATGGCAATTAGCGACTATTCAATGTGATTTTAACTTACCTGAAAGATTTAACTTGAGTTTTAAAAACGAAGAAGGAAATGACGAAAGACCAGTTGTAATTCATAGAGCTATTTCAGGAAGTTTAGAGAGATTTATGTGAATAATTATAGAACATTTTGCAGGAGCTTTTCCACTTTGGTTATCTCCAAGACAAGTTGCAATAGTTCCAGTAGCTGAAAAGTTTGACGATTATGCTAAAAACTTAAACTCATCTTTAAGAGAATTAGATATCAGAAGTGATTTAGATTTATCAAGCGATAGTTTTTCTAAAAAAATTAGAAATGCTGAAATGGATAAATACAATTATGTTGCAATAGTTTGAGAACAAGAAGTTGAAAACAAAACAGTTTCTGTTAGAAATGTAAGAACAAAAGAGCAATTTACTCTAAGTTTAGATGAGTTTATCTCAAAATTAATTGAAGAGATAAAACAAAAAAGCCTTTAAAGGCTTTTTTGTTTCTGTATTCTAATTACTACAATTTGGAGAACTTAAAACTCTATTAACAAAAGAATTATATTCATTTCTATTTAATTTACATATTTTTGTCATTTCAAAACATGGTTCTGTTTTTCAATCAAATGAAATAGTTGTTTGTTTTGTTCATTTTACTGGATCATTAGGATTGTCTTTAATAATTTTTGATACGTCATAATCTAACTCTAATACGTAAGTTTTTACTCATTTGTAATTTACACATCTTGGAGTAACTCAAACTATTCTATTATGATTAACAGCATAAGTATCAAATTTTCAGTTTCACATAACCATCAAAACATCTTTATATGTATCATCGCTTGCTTGAGTAACTGCTGGAGATAAAGTTAATCAAACTGCTGTAGCTAAAGTTATTAATTTAGAATTTAATCCCATAAAATCAAAAATAAAAAAATAAATAGATAACATGTATAATTATATTTTTATTTTTGTCAATATAATATTTATTTTTATACCCTATTTTCTTTGACATTAGTTTTAAAAGATTATAATTATAGATTATTTATCATTAACTATTTAGGATATGAAAAAAGAAGCAATCCTATATAGAAAGCTAACTCAAGACTTGGTACAATGTACTTGTTGTAATCATTATTGTGTTATTAAAAATAATGAAACTTGAAAATGCTGAATCAGACAAAATATTGACTGAAAACTTTATTTACTTGTTCATTCTCAGACTATTGCTATCAATGTAGATCCAATTGAGAAAAAACCATTATTTCATTTTTATCCTTGAAAAAATATATTTTCTTTTTGAACAGTTTGATGTAATTTTTTCTGCAAATTTTGTCAAAATTGGGATATTTCTCAAACAAGACTTGCAAATAATCCTGATATAGAAACTCTTTGAACTTACTTACCACCAGAAAATGTTATAAAATACTGTCTAGATAATAAAATAGATATGATAGCTTTTACTTATAATGAGCCAACAATATTTTTTGAATATACTCTAGATGTTATGAAACTAGCTCACAAAAATAATATAAAAACTGTTTATGTGTCAAATGGTTTTATGTCTAAAGAATTTTTAGAATTAGCTTGAGATTATATAGATGCTATAAATATTGATTTAAAATGATTTAGTGAAGATTTTTATAAAAATATATGTGGTGCTAAACTAAAACCTATTTTAGAAAATATTGAATATATTGCTAAAAATACAAAAATTTGGCAAGAAATAACTACTTTAATAGTTCCCTGAGAAAATGATAGAGAAGAAGATTTTTACAATATAGCTAAATTTTTAAAAAATATTTCTTCAGATATACCTTGGCATATAAGTGCTTTTTATCCGGCTTATAAAATGTTAGATAAACCATCAACTCCTTTTGAAACACTAAAAAAAGCTTATGATATAGGAAAAGAAATTTGACTTAAATATGTTTATATATGAAATGTTTGAGATGTAAAAACTGAAACAACTTATTGTCCAAAATGTGGAGAAACTCTTGTGCAAAGAGCATGATATATATGACAAGATGTAAAAATAAACTGGGAAACTCCTTGAATTTGTCATAAATGTGGTGAAAAAATTGCTTGAGTTTGGTTTTAAAAATTAATTTTTTACTTATGTTATCAAGAAAGATGTCAGTCTCTGACACATTTTATCCTTGAGATAAAAACATATTAAAAAATATGATAAATGACTTTTTTGAAAAAGTTACTTTTGATTTTAAAAAAGTACCTAAAGCTTTAGTTTGCCCACATGCTTGATATATCTATAGCTGACAAACAGCTAGTTATAGCTATAAATTATTACAAGAAAATTTAGATAAAATTCCAAAAACTATAATCTTACTTTGCCCTAGTCATTATGTTGAATTTAAATGAGTAAGTGTATGAATTTATGATAAATTAAAAACTCCTTTTTGAGATTTGGAAGTAGATAAAGATTTAGCAAGAAATTTATTAAAAAATTACAGTGAATATTTTTTGACAAATTATGAAGCTTTAGATAAAGAACATTCTCTAGAAGTACAATTACCGTTTTTAAAATATATTATTAAAGATAAAGATTTCAAAATATTACCACTTGTTTTTTGAGATGTTAATCCATTTAAAATATGAGAAATACTAAATGCTATTTCAAAAGATAATAGAATATTTTTTATAGTAAGTTCAGATTTAAGTCATTATTTAGAATATTCTGATGCTTGTGATGTTGATAAAAATACTATTGATTCTTTTTTATCAAAAGATAATAAAGAAATTTTTGAGAATGCTGAAGCTTGTTGAATATATCCTTGGCTTTCTATAAATGAAATTGCAAATATTAATAATTGGAAAACAGAGCTTTTAAAATATCAAAATTCTTGAGATACTGCCTGAGGTAAAGATAGAGTTGTTGGTTATGGTAGTTTAGTTTATTATTAAAATTTTTAAAATATGAAAAATTATAAAAAAGAGGCCTTAGTTTTGGCAAAGAAATCAATATTAGAAGAATTTTGACTTGATAGTTTATCAGATTATAAAATCAAAAATAAAGAGTTACTTGAAAATTGAGCCTGTTTTGTAACTCTAAAAACATTAAATAATACTTTGAGATGATGTATATGAAGTATAATTCCACATAAAAAATTATATGAAGATATTGTATCAAATGCGAAATCATCAGCTTTTAACGACCCTAGGTTTGATAAACTGCGAAGAGATGAATTAAATGATTTAAGGATAGATATTTCAATTTTAACTCCCTTAAAAGAGCTTAAGTTTGATGATTTAAAGTATTTTTTAAGTTATATTGAAAAAAATAAACCTTGAATAGTTATAAAACTTTGATATAGGCAAGCAACTTTTCTACCAAGTGTTTGGGAAGAATTATCAAATGAAAATGATTTTTTAAGACACCTAGTATTCAAGGCTTGAATTGATTTTGATGAATTTAAAGATACGTTTTTAGAAGTTGAGATATATGAGTATTATTCAGATGAATTTTGAGAAAAATTTTCTAAAATATAGTTTTAAAATTTTAAAACACTATTTTATTTTTTAACTACTCTATTATGTTTAAAGGTAAAGTATATTTGTATAAAAATATCAACTGAAAGGAAGAAAAAGTTGAGAAAGAGTTTGATAAAGAGGATGAATTTAACAAATATGTTGAATGAAATCCTGAACTTAAAAAACTAAATACTAGATGGGAAGAGATAAAAACCCCTGGTACTTTTAATGAAATGAGAAAGTTTTTTCTAGATTTTGATAAAAAGTTTTTCTGAGATTTGTCTAAGCAAGATAAGTTTTTTGCTGAAGTTGAAGATGATTTTAAAAAGCTTTTTGATAAATCAAAAAAACTTTTAAAATAATTTCTTAAAAAGCAATCTTTTTAAAGATTGCTTTTTTCTTGTAAAAAAATAATTTTTCATATTATATTTCAAATGTTATTAAATATAAAAATTATGAAAAATCTATTGAAAATCTGAAAAGTATCTTGGATACATTTTGAAAACCCTGATAGACAAGAACTCTTAGAAATCTGAGAAACTTATGATTTACACGAAATCATTTTAGATGATATAGTTGAGTATTGAGTTCAAGATAAAATAGATACTTATGACAATCATATATTTACAGTTTTTCATTTCCCAAAATATGATGAAAGAAAAAAAAGATATATTTCAAACGAATTTAGTATTATTTTAGGAAAAGATTTTATCATAACTATCACAAGCCATAAAACTAATCATATAGAAAAAATTAGAGACGAATATTTAGCTGAAACAAAGACTACCGAAGATCCTGAAAAATATAAAATTTCTCCTTATTATATTCTTTACAAAATAATTGATGTAATGTTTGATAAAACTCTAAAACTTCTTTGAAGTAATAATAAAGACATCATGCATTTAGAAGAAGAAATTTTTGAAAATGAATGATTAAACAAAAAACTTCTTGAGGAGCTTATGATAAAAAGAAGAAATTTAGTATTTTTAAAACACCTTTTTATTCCTCAAAATGAACTTATTTCAGAATTACAAAAAACTATTGAAAAATTTTTTCAGTGACAACTTGATTTGTATTTTGAAGATCTTTTATATAAACTTGATAAAATTGACAACCAAATAAATATTTTGACAAAAAATATTTCATCTCTTAGTGATATTTATAATTCTCTTATGAATATAAAGCTAAACTCACTTATCTGAATGCTGACAGTTTTGACGCTAATTATCTGAACTATGACATTAATTGCTTGACTTTACTGAATGAATGTCAAAATTCCACTTTGAGATAATCCAAATGCATTTTACTTTATACTTATTTGAACTTGAGTTTTATCTTTAGTTTTGTTTTATTTTTTCAAGAAAAAAGGGTTTATTGATTAATTATTTATCTCAAACTTCCCTGCAAAATCTTCACTTCAAACTCAACCATAAACTCTACTATCTATACTATTAGTTAAATTATCTCCAAAAATAAAATAACTTCCACTTTGCATATATCAGTTGTGAATAAATGGAAACATAGTTTTTATTTCTTTTTGAGAAAAGTTATATTCTTGTCACGCACTATTTTTAAAAACCTCTCAATTTACAATCATTTTTCCATTTTTAAATTTCACTATATCACCTGGCAAAACTGAAAGTTTTTTTATAACTGCTCCGTGAGTTATAATAGAGTCAAAATAAACTAAATCTCATCTTTGTAATTTTCATTCACATTGATAATAATTTTTAAGTAATTTTAATTTTTCTCAATCTTTTATCATTGGTTCCATGCTTAAACCATCTACTTGTTCTATAACTTCTTCTATTTTACAATTTTCTTTTTTAGTTTGAGTTATTTCATCATCTGGTTTTAAATCATAATATTTTTTTGTAATATTTATAGAATAAATTATGCTTATTATAAGAAAAACTATAAATATGTAATTAAGTTTGTTTTTCATAAATTTTTTTTAAATTATAAAATATCTTGTAAATGCATAATATTTATATGTTTTATTCCATCGATAATTCAATGATTTATATCATCAAATGAAACAACATATTTTTCCCAATTATCATTTATTTCCTTTAAACTTGAGTATTCTCTCAAAATAGTTTCTTCACTTCATAAAAGATAACAAACTTGAAAATATTTTATAATTCAATTTTTTTCTGCTATAAAATCTACTTCCATATTTGATTTTAATCTTCAAATTTTCACATTATAAGAATTTCTTTTCAATTCTAAAAAAACATAATTCTCTAAAAGTTTCCCTATATCTTTTCAAAACTCAAATCAAACTAAAGCATTTCTCAATCACAAATCAGAAACATAATATTTATTATAAATTTCAAAAATTTTCTTTGTATCTGGATTTACTGAATAAATTTTATTTAGTAAAAATGTTTCTTCAGCATATCATAAAAAATTTAAAACTGTATCATTTCATAAACTTATATTTTGTGATTTTAAGTAATCTTTTATACTTTTTCAACTTATAATATTTCAAATATTTGCCAAAGTATATTTATACAAATCCCTAAAAAAAACTATATTTTTTATATTATGGTGCTGAATAATATCTTTTAAAACTATAGTATTATAAACTCAAAGTAAATAAGAAAAAATAGTTTCAGAAGTATATTCCATCTTAAAAATTGCAGGAAGTCATCAATATTTTAAATATTCTAAAAAATTTTCTTTGGATTTTTCACTTTTTTTAAATATACAAAATTCTTCAAAGGATAATGAGTAAATAGAAAACTCTATATATCTTCAAGTTAAATATGTTGATAATTCTCAAGAAAGTAGAAAACTATTACTTCAAGTTATAAATATTTCTGCTTGTTCGCCATAAACTGCTAAATATCAATTTATAAATTTTTCCCATCAATTTATATCTTGAACTTCATCTATTCAAATAAATATTTTTCATTTTGTAGTATTTTTTTTAAAATTTTCAAACTCATTTTTTAAATCATCATAATTTTTTATATGATCAAAATATGGTAGTTCTTTATTTATATAAAAAAAATTATTTTCTGGAATTTCTTTTATTTCATATAAATACTTAATTATAGATTTTAAAATAGTTGATTTTCAAACTCTTCTTTGTCAAATTAACACCTTTATCAAAGGAGTATTTAGATATTTTTTTATTTTTTCTATATAATCTTTTCTTTCAATTATATTTTCTTTTAATATTTCCTGTATCACAATAATATAAATTAAAAAATAAATGTATTTCCTACTAACAAGAAATATATCTATTTTTATTTAAAAATCAACCAAATATTCAAAATCATATTTTCTCATAAAAATAAACTAAATTTCTAAATTTTTTTCGCTTCGCGAAAAATAGTCAAATAGACAAATAATCAAATAGTAATGTCATAACATTAGAACTTTCTTATACAACGAATATAAAAAGTGGCATCCTTATTGTTGCGGCTCTGGCTACCATCGATGAAATTCTGATACCAAGCATTGTAGTAGGTATTCTCGGTAGAAGACCAATAGTCGTTAGTAGAGAAGCCTCAAATAGCAGATCTATTTGTATAAAGTAAGTTTAATTCATTTTTATTTGGAAGTTGCCGATCATCAAAACCAAAACTTCATTTTTCCCAACACACCTGTGTTGCAGGATTCATATTACCATAAGAAGTATTACTATATCCCCGATTAGACATTCACTCATCACTCAGAGCAGAAACTATTAAACTTCATCATACACTTCAAGCTACTTTTCATCATCAGCAGTATGCTCATGCAGTAAAACAAGCTGAATTTGATATATCACATTCATAATAAATTTGTTTTTTGTCTGTAGTTGAACAGTTTGAAAAAGTTATTCCAGATGTTGCACTCGCTGCACTTACTGTATTTTGCACAAATGCTGTTGTTGCAAGTGATGAATCATTATCATTTGCATTTAAGACTTCATTTGATTTTGGACTTCATGTCAGAGTTGGTGAAGCAATTGGAGCTTTTAGTGCTAGATTACTATCTACTTGCGTTTTTGTATAATAACTTCAACTTGCTGATATCCAAACTGGATCTGTTTCTATAGTTAAAGCTGTTGAAACTAGTGAATTTATCCTAGTATTTAGATTATTCCATACTTGTGTCAAAATTCTTGAAGTTGGTGATTTTGTTGTAAGAATACTTCATGTATTTTCTTCTAACATAACTATTCAAGTCACACTTGTAGTTGCATTCTCTACTGCAATTCAAGACGGTAATTCCAAATACTCTTGTTTTATTTTTCAATTATTTAATCATCAAGAGTTAAACATCTCAGTTATTATATAACCTATGTGTCAAATATCTCAAGCTCATCTTAAATAATTAAGCGAATCTAGTATATTTGTATAAACTGTTATATATGATCCATAACTTACTCATAAAGTTATTATTGTTATGAGTCATAACAAATATATTTTTTTCATAAAAAAGCATTAAAATATAAAATAAATTTTAATACCAAAATAAACATTATCTTTCTAGTTTTGACGAACAAAAAGGAGAATTTAATCCTTAGTTCGCCAAAACTATTTTGCTTTATTCTTTAACAGAAAAAAGAAAGGTAGGATTAAATTCTCCTAAACTGTTTTTCTGTTAAAAAACAAATAAAAAAACAAAATAATTTTGGCCTTTATATTTTATGACATTTTTAAAAAATATCAAATAAATTGGATTTAATAATAAAAACTTTATAATATTTTTAATTTTTTGTCACTTTAAAAAAAATTAATCGTTTTAGATTTTGAGAGTTAAAAATATAAGCCTTATAACTCTCGGGGACCTTGCTATTTTTAACTCTTAAATCAATTCCACTATGACAGAGCAAGAATTAATTAATCTTTGTCAAAAATGACAAATAGAATATTTCTGAGAATTGTATGAAAAATACATTGATCAAATTTATAAATTTATTTATCTAAAAACTTATGATAAAGAATTAACTGAAGATCTAACAAGCCAAACTTTTTTAAAGTCATTAGATAAAATATGAACTTTTAAATTGTGAGAAAATTCAAATTTTAAAGCATGGATTTATCGTATAGCTTACAATCTGATAATAGATAACTATAAATCTAAAAAAGAAACATTAAATCTTCAAGAATTTCTAGAAATTTGATACTCTGAAGATTTTTGAAAAAATCTTGATAACAAAGAAAAATTGAAAGAAATATTTGCTTATTTTGACACATTAAAAGCTCCTCACAGAAAAATTCTACTTATGAGACTTTGGGATGATTTAAGTTATAAAGAAATTAGCGAAATCACTTGAGAAAGTGTGGATAATTGCAAAAAAGTAGTTTCAAGAACACTCGCAAAAATTCCTACAACTTATATGAGCTTATTATTTATTTTACTTTTAAATATATAACACCCTCACCCTCAATCCCTCTCCTTTGAAGGAGAGGGAAGAATCTCCCCCTTCTCCTCCAAAGGAGAAGGGGCCAGGGGATGAGGGGGGGGGTAAAAAACTAAAGTGAAGTATAATTATTTCTTAAATATCTAATTATGGAAAAAAATATAGAAAATATTCTAAAAGAACTTTATCAAATTGATGAAAGTTTAAAAGAAAAAGAACAAGAACTTATAAAAATAATTAACGCGATGTTAAGATTAAAACCAAATATAAAAATTGATGAAAATTTTAAAAATGAACTAAAAAAACAAATTTCAGAGAAAATTACATCTGAAAAATTAAAAAATTACAGAAAATCTAATAAACCAAATTTTTGGCAAATATTAACTTATATTTTTTGAACAGCTTGAACTTTAGCATTCTGATTTTTTATTCTCGGAGAAAATTTTGTAAATAATGAAATAAAAAATACTGAAATTGTAAAAACAACTTCAAAAGAAGAAAAAGTTAAAACACTATCATTTCAAAACTCTATTATTCCAAAAACTTGATGATTTTGAAATCTACAAAATATAGGACAAAATGTAAAATGAATGTGATGAGGTTGATACGCTTGAGATACAACTTTCACAAAAAGAGAATGAATTGAAAGTGTTTCAAATGATTCTATTACAACAATGGAAGCAAGCACAACTGATGAAGCTCCAGTAGCAAAAATGATTACTCCAGTTGATCCAAACTATATTCCTGAGGTTTATAGATATACTTTTTCTTGAGAATTAAATCTAGATTTGACTGAAAATATGCCAGTTTATAAAAAAGAAAATGTTTCAAATATAGGAAAAACTCTCGCTTCAAATATAAAAAATCTGAATTTTAATTGAGTGAATTTAGAAAACTTTGATAATCTTTGAATCTCAAACTTAACTCTAAATCAAGATAAAGATTTTTGATATAGTTTCAATATAGATTTTGAAAATTCAAATCTAAATATTTCAAAAAATTGGACAAAATGGCCTCAAATAGATTATAGTGAAAATACAAAACAAGTATTTTTAAATGAAGATGAAATTATAAAAATTGCTTGAGATTTTCTAAAAAACTACAACATAGATTTATCAAGTTATGGAAAACCAAAAATTGATAATAGTTATTCAAATATGTTGGCAAAATTTTCTTCATCAAGAATTATGCCCGAATATGCAAATAATATGACAAGTGTAATATTTCCTTTAATAATTGATGGAAAAGAGATTATGGAAGAATACGGTCAAGATAGTTGAGTAAGAATTGAAGTTGATTTGCATGAAAAAAAAGTAACCTGATTATCTGGACTTAGTGTTTTAAGTTATTTGAAATCTGATTACAAAATAGAAACTAACACTAAAAATATTTTAAAAGTTGCAAATGTTTGAGGAAGATATGGATTTTATGATTATGGTGAAAATGTAAAATATGTTGATAAAAATTTAGTAAATCCTAGAATAAAATATGTAAATATTTATAAATATGATAGTTATATTCCAGAACAATATCTAGTTCCAGCTGTAGTTTTTGATGTAGAAAATAAAGAGGAAAATAACTACACACAAAGCATAATCATTCCAGTCGTAAAAGATTTTTATAAATATGATAATAGTTGAAATATTGTATGAAATAGTCAAGAGTAATATGTTTGATTAATTTGATAAAAGGTTATTATATTAAATGTTTAATTTTAATTTAAACTTATGATGTTTCTTTGAATATTTTTCTGGTTTTTATTTATTTTATTAATTTTTATTTTTATAACTTTTATAATTATGAAATTTTGAGCAAGTAAATTATACAGTTTTTATTTAGCTGTAGTATCTTTTGTTTCAATAGTTGCAGTTGCTATAACTCTTTGAGTTGTTTTAACTTCTGTTTGAAAATATTATATTATTTCTGATGAAGAATATCTTCAATATAGAGAGTCTTATAAGTTAGAAAATTGTAAAAATCCAATTTACTGAGAAAAATGAGTTGCTAGCTCTACAGTTGCTGTTGATGGAACTCAAACTCCTGCAAGAACTCCATCTGATGAAGAAATTGCTAAATGTGAAGAAAAAGTTAGAAAAGAAGTTGCTTTTTCAAGAGCTTATGACTTAAAAGATATGTTTATAACATCTTCTGCTTGGTTTGTAGTATTTTTAATACTGTTTATATTCCACTATCCAAAATTTTTAAAATCAAAAAATGATGAATAATTTGAATTTTGTAGAGACATCCATTTATGGTGTCTCTTTTTGTATTATTTTTTGTTTCGTTTTCTGAGACACGATAAATCGTTGTCTCTACATTACAATTTCACAAAACATTAAAACATCTCTACTTTTTTATTTCTTCAAAAAACATCTTACATGCATCAATCACATTTTTAAATCTATCAGTTTGAAGCTTAATTCAACCAAAATATCTTGTAACAACCAAAACCATATTTACTCCATTTTCTCTCTGTAATTCTCTCAAAATGCACATTCCAGCTCACGTTTCCCCATCATCATTTTTTCATTCTAAGATACTTCAATTTTCTTGCTTAATACGATAAGCAAAGCTATTATGAGTTGCGTCACGGAAATATTTATCTTTTTGAAGATGTTTTATAAATTCTTGAACTTCTGAGTAACTTTCTATATATCATCAAACAATAGTATATTTTGACTTTCTATCAATAATTATATCTTTCAAAATAATTAGTTTTTTTGGAAGTTTTGTTTCATTTCATAAATCAAGTGAAACTTGGTTGTCATTAAACATATCTTTTTATTTCATTATAATTAAATCATTTTGCAATGAGTTTTTGGATAATTTTTTGCTTATCAAATTTATTTTTTAATTTTTCTAACTCTCTCAAAATATTTTCTTTTTCTCAAGAATCAAATATTTCTTCAATAATTTCTTCAACTAATTCCCTATCTTCTCGTCTTTCTATAAGTTTATTTTTTATAAAACTTATTGATTTTCAAGCATTTTTATAATTCTCTATTTTTATTCTCAGTGATTTTTCATTTAAAAGACTTTCTCACTCTTGCAAAAAATCCTGAACTAAAATTTCTTCTATTAAATATTTATCAAATCAAGCTAGAATGAGTTTTGACTTGATATAATTCAGATTTTTATTTCTAAGCAAATAAAGTCTAATTTTATCTCAAATAACTTGTGTATCATTTATTAGATGAAAAATGTTTTCAAATACTTTTTTTGACATTTCTTTATCTAAAGATTTTTCTTCTAATTTTTGAAGTAATTTTTTGCTTGATGGAAAATAGCGAAAATAATACCAAAGCGCGTAATTTTTTAAAGATTCAAGGTTGTATTTCATAAAAAAATTTGTAAATAATTTGTCACCTTTTATAATATTTATAGTTATAATATATGCAAAACAATTTATTATTTAATTTTATTTATATGAAAAAATTATTAGTTTTAATATTTTTAGCATTTTCTATATCCCAAGTAAATGCAGAAGAAATGACTTTTTGTACAATGGATGCTATGCAATGTAGTGACTGATCTTGGGTTGGAAGAAGCTGACCTAATTGTGAATTTGTTTGTCCTACAAATGAAGTAAAAGAAGAAACAAAAATATGTACTATGCAATATGCTCCAGTTTGTGGAGAAGTTCAGGTACAGTGTATAAAAGCACCTTGTAATCCAGTAAAAGAAACGTTCTGAAATAATTGCCAATTAGAAAGCAATTCTCTAGCTACTTATTTATATGATGGAGAATGTGTTTCAGAAAAACTAGAAACTAAATTAAATTATTTATGGGAAAAAAATATTTCAAAAATCCCAGAAAATAAAAAAGAAGAAAAATTAAATAAAATACTTTCAAAAATAGAAAAATTATTACAAAATGAAAACTGATATTCTCTTAAACAAAGCATTTTATGATACTTAAAAAATTTAGTTTTAAATAATTTAGAAAAAAATTAAAAAATCTCTTGAAATATTATTTTTTTTATAATAGAATTTAAAAAAATTTAATATTAATTATAAAACTATGTACGAATATATAGATTGATTATATAAACAATGAAATATTTTATGATTGGGGCATGAAAGAAACGCAATTGAAAGAGCTTTAGATAGATTTAAGAGAAATTGAATATGAACATTAAGTATTAGAGAATATGAAAAACATATTAGAATGATAAAAGAATTAAAAGAAAAAATGGATGCTGTAACATGATATTTAGAAGAATTAAAATGAAAAAATTTAAAGACTACTTTGCAATAATCAAAAAAAAATATATATTTCAAACAAATATATATTTTTTTATTTTAAAAAATTATGAAAAAAATTTTAATTTTTCTATTTTTGTTTTTTCCATTTACTACAAATGCAAATACTTACATAGAAAAAACTGTTTTATGACATAAAATAAAAGTTATTGAGTACAATTTATCATCAAAAGAATATGAGTTAAAAATCGTGAAGAGTGATGATGCAACAAATCTTTGAAATTTACTAAAAGAAAACAATGCTATATCTTGAGTAAATTGAGTATTTTTCTGTCCAACTGATTATGATTGGTGTAATACTTCAAAAAGCTTTACTGATAATGAAAGATATATTGTTTGAGAAAAATTTGCAACATATCTTACAACTGGAGATAGAGCAGTTTTTTGATGGACAAAAGAAAAAAAACCTTTTATTTATCAATCAGGAAAAATAAATATGGACAATGAAGATCAAATTTATTATTGACTTGGAAACTATCCACTTTTATTAAATGAATGAAAAAATACATTGGAATATTATTATGATGTATGATTAATTGATTTAAAAATGAGAGCTCAAGCAACAAGAAATTTTATTTGTTCAGATAAGGAAAAGAAAAATATTTATTTTTGATTAGTTTATAATGCAACTATAGATGACCTTGTTCAAACATTAAGCGAATTTTGATGCTGGGATGCTCTAAATCTTGATGCATGATTATCAACAGCTTTTATTTATAATAATAGATATATAGTTTGACCTCAAAAAAGAGATATTTTAGATGCAATCGCAATTGAAAGAAAATGACTTAAAGTTTCTGAAATAAATGAAGTTTCAACAAAAATAACAAAATATTTAATCACAGAAATAATAAAAAAAAGTAAGAATAATCCTCTAAAAGCAGTAAAAATAACTGAAAGTTATATAGATTATTTTGATAATTATAAAAAACAAATTTACCAAAAAAATTCCACTGATATAATAGAAAAAAATTCTCTAGTTTGAGAAGAAGAAAATGTATGATACAAAATAGAAATTAATGAATTAAAAACTCTAAAATTAATTACTCTTATAAATAGTATAAATGAAAATCTTAAAAAGGTTAAAAAGGAGTTAGAAAAGAATCTTTAACCCTTTCGTCCTATCAGACACCTTCTCGCATAACGCTTAAGGGAAGGATGGGATGGATTATTTATTTTTAACAACTAAAATATGAACTACAAACAAAAATTAACAATACTATTTTTTATAATAATTTTTTGAATAAATTTTTATATTTCTTGAGTTTATTCTGTTGTAAATTTAGTATTTTTAATAGCATTTTATGCAATTTTAATTTATCCTTTGTATTGAATTTATAAAAAAATTATTATAAACGATTTTATATTTTTTTCACGTAAAAATTATAAAATATTTTTACGCGAATTTTTATATAGAATTGCAAGTTTATTTACACTTTTACTAATATTTATTTGATCTTTTTCTATTTACCAAAATGAAATAAATCCCTCTCGTATGGCAACATATACCATTACAAATTGAGATAAAATAATAGTTTTTCAAACCATGAGTCATATATGAACTTCTGGCTTTTACAATAAAGTGAAAGAAAATATAAAAAAACTAAAAGAAAATTGATATGTTTTATATTTTGAGTGAGTTAGGCCAGGAAGTGAGGAAAATCACGAAGCTTTTAATAAAGCTCTTTGACTCCAGCTTGATAAAGACACCTATTCAAATATGTCAAAACTTTACTGACTTGAAAGTCAAAATAATGAAATATTTTTAAATCAGGTAAATGACAAAGATTACAATATTGATGTTTCAATTGATGATATTATACAAGAATACAAAAAATTAAAAATAAAAAATAATGTCGAAAACAGAACCTATAATGAACCTCTTGATGCTAATAAATTGATAGTTGAAGAACTTTCAAAATTAAATGAAAAAGAAAAAATAATTCTTAGATATATAAATAAATCTTTTGTTAATATGATTGTAAAAAGTGAAAATTTGCAAACTTTAATCCAAAATGAATTTGCAAATAAAGAACTTTTTGATGTGATATTAAATAAAAGAAATGAAGTAGTTGCTAAAAAAATTATTTCTTCAGAAGATAAAAAAATTGTTATGACTTATTGAATGTTACATTTTAACTGAATTCTTAATATACTTAAAGAAAATGATATAAGATGGCATATAACAAAAATTGATTATTTATATCCTCTAAAGTAAATAGAAGTTTTGCAAAATCATAAAAAACAATATAATTTACATAATTTAAAACCTAACTTTTAAAAGATGAAAACACAAAAAATAACCCATCCTATCCTTCCCTTAAGTATAATGGAAGGGAATAAAAAAGCCTTCACTCTAGTAGAACTTATAGTTGTTATAACAATACTAGCGATATTAGCGACAATATCATTTATATCATTTTCAAAATACCTATCAAGCGCAAGAGATACAGATAGAACAACAACCTTAAAAAATATAGAAAAGTGACTTGATATATTTCAAGTTAATACATGATTTTATCCAATGCCAGAATGAGAATTATCACAATGAAAAGTTGATGAAAGTTCTACTGAAATCTATGCATACAAGTGAATTATTGCTGACTATACAGCCAGATTAATAAAAATAAATAAAACACCACTAGATCCACTATCTTGATCTAATTATATTTATGCAATATCATGAGATAAAACTAAATATCAATTAGCAACAACACTAGAAAATAGCATTTCATTAACCCATCCCAACCTTCCCTTAAATCTAATGGAAGGAGTTATACAAAAAACATATGCAGATTATAATCCATACCAAGCAAAAGTTATATGAAATTATCCTTGATACATAAAATTTTCAAGCTGAAGTAATACATATATAGCAAATATTCCGTCTTTAATTTGGAATAATTCTTGAGCAACTATAAATCTACTTTCTACTTGAACATATTTTGTAGTTGATAAACAATCAAATCTCCCCTATAGTATAAAAGATGTTGTTATACAAGAATTAACTGCTGATAAACTAATACAAAAAATAACTTGATATACTTGATCAAATTTGATGAGTATAAATATAACACCAATACTAAATGCAACAAATAAGCAATCAGCAATACAGCAAGTTTTTTGAACATGAAGTGATGATATTTCAAAATCAAAAATTGCTAGTTTTTGATGAACAAATTCAAATACAGAAAGTTTTACAATGGATACTCAAAAATTAGAAGTAATTACAACTTGAAGTGTTACAACTTGAGGAGACATAGTTCCAGTTTATTTAAATTGTAATGAAACAACACAATCTTGATACACATTCACTCCTCTTGCTCACTGAGCATCTTTATCACCGACAAAAACTATCACATACTGATTTACATCTTTAAGTGCTAGCTGTAATGATTGAAATTTAGTTTATCAAACTGAAACTGTAACTTGTGATAGTTGATATGTAGAATGACCTGGTTTGACTTGTATAGCAGATAATTGTAACTGAACTATAACAGATCCAAATGCACATTCAACAGCTACATCTCAAAGTGTATCTACTTCTTGGCATTATTCTGAAACTGCTTGAGTATGTAGTTATGATTGTAATACTTGATTTCATTATGACTCTTGAACTTCTCTTTGTGTTTCAGATACAAAAACATTTACTTGTAGTGCAAAACCAGCAACTTGAACAGTTTGGAATAGTGTTTCAAGTTATACCCAAACTTGGAATGGAACTACTTTCGCTCCAGCTGATTCCACTACTAGTTATAATGCAACTACTTCAACTACGTCTTGTAATTATGCTTGTGATACTGCTTGATGATATGTATGGAATTCTGGAACTTCAACTTGTGAAATGAAACTTTATGTAGATGATGTTTTTTCTACTTATCTTTATACTTGAAACTGATCTACTCAGACTATTAATAACTGAATTGATTTAGCTGGATATGGAGGGTTGGTTTGGATTAAGCATAGAAACTCAAATACATGAAATGCATTATTTGATACAAACAGGTGAATTTATAATAGATTGCGGTCTGAAACATCATCAGTTCAATATGAAATTAATGATTCATTATTAGCATTTAACAATAATTGATTTTCTATTTGACCTTATGGAAATGTAAATGCTAGTAATTATCCTCTTACTTCTTGGACTTTCCGTAAAGCACCAAAATTTTTTGATGTGGTGACTTGGACTGGGGATGGAGTTGCTGGAAGAACTATTAATCATAATTTAGATATATCACCAGGTATGGTAATTATTAAAAGAACTGATACAACAAGTACTTGGGCTGTTTGGCATAGAACTGTTCCAAATCAATGATGAAGATTAAATCTTCCGGATATGTTTGAAACTGGATATAATCAACGGTGGAATTATCTCTCAAACCCTCATACAAGCACATATATTACAGTTGGTAATTGAGGTGATGTAAATGCATCCTGAGGTCAATATGTAGCTTACATCTTTGCTCATGATACTTCTGCTGATGGAATAATTCAAGCTGGGAGCTTTACTACTGATTGAAGTTGAAATGCAATGGTAAATCTAGGATGGGAACCACAGTATTTGATGGTGAAGCCATCTAGTGTAGCAGGGACATGGTATATATACGACTCAATGCGCGGATTGACTGTTAATAACTCACAAGAATTATATGCAAACTATTCAAACGCAGAACAGACTGGACCAATGGAAAAACCAATTGCAACTGGTTTTGTGCATGGTGGGAATGGTGCTGGATATCCAGCTAATACAACTTACATCTACCTTGCTATCCGCAAATCAAATAAACCAGCAACTACTGGAAGTCAGGTGTTTAATGTAGATTTATGATCTAACGTTATATCTAGTAATCCTCAGATGTATGATACAAACTTCCCAGTTGATTTATGTATTTGGACTGATCATAGATCATCAATTGATAATAAATGATTCATTGATAGATTGCGCGGATCAAAAGTTTATCTTAAATCAAATACAACTGATATAGAATGAGGTTGATCTAATTTTTTATTAGATACTATGAATGGTTTTAAATATTCAGGAACATATGATGGAAGTAATTGAATATGATTATTTTTTCGTCGCTCACCTTGAATATTTGATATAGTAGCTTACACTTGAGATTGAACGACTGGTAGAAATATAAATCATAATTTATGAACAACACCTGAATTAATTATTTTAAAAAGTCGTAATTGAGCTTGAACAAATTGGTATATAAATCATGTAGGTATTACAAATTGGAATAATTGATATCCAACTGGGTTTTTAAATTTAACTGATGCTTTAAGTTGAAATACAACAACTGGTATAAAAAATATAACTCAAAATACTTTCGAAGTTAATCATCCAAATACAAATACAAGTAATACTTCATATAACCAATATATAGCCTACCTTTTTGCAACAAAACCATGAATATCAAAAGTAGGAAGTTATACTTGAAACTGATGAAATTTAACTATTGATGCAGGACTTAATTCTAGTGCAAGATTTATACTGATAAAAAGAACTGACTCTACTTGAGATTGGTATGTATGGGATAGTGCTAGATGAATAGTATTAAACTGAAATGATCCTCATCTATCACTTAACTCAACTGCTGCAGAAGTAACTACTGATGATAGTGTTGATCCTTATACTAGTTGATTTATTGTAAAACAAAATACTGCTACAAATATAAATGTAACAAATGGAACTTATATATATTTAGCTATAAATTAAAAGATTTTTGCAAATTTTTAAAAAAGTTTATAATAAAATAAATTTAAAATTTAATTTTTGAAAATATGGAAAATTTATATGAAGAACTATGAGTAATAATATTTAAAGAAGAAGATTGAACTTATTTTGCTGAGGTAAAATTATTACCTGGTTGTTTTACTATGGGAGAAAATTTAGATGAATTATGAAAAAATTTAAAAGAAGCTATTGTTAGTTATCTTTGAAGTATGCAAAAAGATATAAAAAAGTATGATTTTAAATTAGATACTAAAAAATTATCTTATGCCTAAATATTCTCAAATATATTGAAAAGATCTTATAAAAGCTTTAAAAAAATACTGATTTGTAGAACATTCTTGGGCTTGAAGTCATTGTACTCTTAAAAATCCTGAAACTTCCCAAAAAATAACTATCCTTGTTCACAATAAAGCAATTTGAAAATGACTACTTACGGCTATATTTAGACAATTAGAAATGGATAAATCTATATTAGATTAAATATTTCTTGAACTAGTTATTATATCTTGCTATAAATTAATCATGGAAAATTCATTATTAAATCCCCTTCTTTCACTAATTTTTTTGCTTAGTGTATCAAGTTTTGTATATATTTTTTCAAAGAAAATAAATTTCCCTTACACAGTATCTTTGGTAATTATATGATTACTTTTAGTTCCATTTATTAACATGGGATATTTATGATTTATTAGAGATTTCAAACTAACTCCAGATATGCTTTTTTATATATTTTTACCTATTTTAATATTTGAATCAGCATACAATATAAATTATAAAGATATTTTAAAAAGTAAATTCTCAATATTTTCACTTTCAGTTATATGACTTATTTTTTCAGTTATTATAGTTGCTACTTGAATGTATTATATATTTCCTTTATTTTGATTTAATGTTCCTTTTTTAGTTTGTCTTTTATATTGAAGCTTAATATCAGCCACTGATACAGTTGCGGTTTTAACTTTATTTAAATCTATTTGAGCACCTAAAAGACTTGTTACAATTTTTGAGTGAGAAAGTTTATTTAATGACTGAACTTCACTTGCGCTCTTTTTAGTAATACTTTGAATTATTCTTGAGTGAACTAGTATAGACTTTAACGTATTTTGAGAATGAGTAGCCACATTTTTATCGATGTTTATTGGTTGAATAATATTTTGATTTTTAAGTTGATATTTATTTTCAAGAATTATTTGAAGAATTAAAAATAATGAAGCTGTTGAAATAACTTTAACATTAATATTAGCTCACCTAACTTTCATTTTATCACATGTTATCTGAGAAAACCTAACTATTTATTGATTTACGTTTCATATATCTTGAGTAATAGCTACAACTGTTGCAGCAATTGTTATGTGAAATTTTTGAAGATATAAAATAAGTCCAAAAATTACAGAATTTATGGAAAGATTTTGGTGATTTATGGCTTTTATCGCTAATTCTTTAGTTTTCATACTTTTATGACTAATAGTTTATGATGTAGAAATTGATTTCTTTAATTGATTTATATATCTACTTATTTGTATGTTTATTTTATGAATACTAGCAAGAATTATTAGTGTATTTTTACCTATTTCAGTATTAAATTTATTTAAAATAGAGCAAAATATACCTTTCTCTTGGCAATATATATTATCTTGGGGAGCTCCAAGATGAGCAATATCTTTTATGATGATTTTGATGATCCCTGATAATTTATCACTTCCTAATTGGAATCTTCCTTTTAGTATAAAAGATTTCTTAACATTAATTACTATATCAACAATTATGCTTACTTTATTTATTAAAGTTCCTACTATTTGAATTTTAATAAAAAAATTAAAATTAAATAAACTTACACCTTTAGAAAAAATAGAGCAAGAACAAGCAAAAATTATAATGTATTTAAATAATATAGAAAGAATTAAATGAGCTTTTAATAGATGAGTAATTACTATATGAGAATTTGATAAACTAAGTAATGATTTTGAAAAAAATATTAATCATTCAAAACAAATTATAAAAAAATTAAGTGAAGATAGTCCTGATACTCTAAAAAGAGTTATTTCAATTTATGCTCTATGAATACAAAAAAAATATTTAATAGAACTTTTAACTTACAATGAAATTGACGAAAAAAATTTCAAATATTTACTTGTAAGAATTCAAGATAAAATGAGAAAATTAGAAAACTGAAGTAAAAAGATTATCGATTTGCGTGACGATTATAGAAATAATATTTTTGAAAAATTTGCTTTAAAATTTATAAAAAGAAGAAAAACTGATACTTATATAAGAAAAAGAAGTTTAAGAATATCAGTATGGAGAGTATTAAATGAGCTTAAAGAAATGAAAAAAATAGACTTTTGATTTAATAATGAAGTTTATGATGAAATAATTTCAATTTTTAATACAGAGTATAAATACCTTAGAGAATACAATTCTGAAGTTACAAAAGACTTTATTGATTTAGAAAACAGATTATTTGAAAAATCAATTATAAAAACATCAGAACACTCTATAAATGAATTAAAGAAAAAATGAATTATAACTGATAAACTATACAATATATTTATGGAAAGACTTGAAGAAAAAATTAATTCTTAAAAAAATACTCTCATGAGAACTAGAGATATACAAATCGAAAAATTACCAAAGAAAAACATAAAATCAAAAGCAAAATTTAACTGAAAGTTTGATGAAGAAATAAAAAATACAATTGAAATTTTGTGAAAATTTTTAGATGAAAATCTAGAAAAAGATTATGAAGTTGATTATGTAGATATTTGAATTAGAAATATCAAAATAAAAATTAACGACGAAAATAAATTTATTTTTAGAACTATTAATTGTGTTTTTGATTACACAAGTGTTGATGAAAAATATTGAAATTGTAGAATAGAACTAACTTTTAGCGAAATATCAAAAAAACCAAGATTTAACTTGGTTTGAAAATACAATGTTTTAGAAAGAGAAAAAATAAATTCAGATGTTCTAAAATCAGTTACAAAATGAATAGAAGAAATTTATGAGTAAAAATATAAAATTTTAAATATGCGCATTTCTTGGATAGACAATCTAAAATGATTGTGAATGATTTTAATTCTTATATGACATAGTATGTTTCCTTCTGGAAACTTGCTATTTTGATACATTTTTTCTTTTCATGTTGCTTTGTTTTTCTTTTTATCTGGATATTTGTTCAATGATGAAAAACATAATAATTTCAAAATTTTCTTAAAAGATAAATTAAAAAGACTTATCATTCCCTATTTTGCTTTTAATATAATTTTCTATATTTTTATATTAATTATTCAAACTGAACATCATGACTTTTTTGCAGTTTTAAAATGAACTTTATATTGAAGTTGGATTAGATGAAGTGAAGAAATATTTTTAATAAATGTTTCAACTTGGTTTTTGATTGCACTTTTTTTAACAAGTATTTTTTACTTTTTATTAAATAAATTTGTAAAAAATAAACTTTATAAGCTAATCTTTTTATTTGCTTTATCAATAATAATTCATTTTGAAAGTTTGCATTTCAGAGAAATAAGATTTCCTTTTAGTTTAGAACCGAGCTTAATGGCAATGTTTTTTTATGGAATTTGACACATTTACAAAGAAAAAATTTGAAAAATAGTTGAAAAAATAAATTATAAATATTTAATTATTTTACCTGCTTTAATTTACCTAAACATAAAATTTGCAACTTGAGTAAATTTTTCAACAAATGAGTATTGAGATAATTATATAAAATTTATTATTGCTTCATTTTTATGAATTTCAACTTGGATAATTATAGCAAAAAATATTCCAAAAAATTGGTTTTTGGATTTCTTTGGGAAAAATTCTATAATAATTTTATGAATGGAATTTATAAAAACTCGGGTTTTGTGAGTTATAGCAATGTATTCTGGATGAATGATAATTTTTTGAAGAAGTTTAGAAAATTGAATTATTCAAGTTGTTTGAACTGTGTTAATTTTGGTTCCTATAATATATTTGATAAATAAATATTTTTCTTTTATTTTAGGAAATTTTAAAAGCAAATAAAAAAATTTGACTTTTTTGTTAGCATATATATTATTTAAGTGCTAATTTATTTAGCAATATTTTATTTTTTAACTTTCGTATTTTATGAATATAAAGCCATTAGCAGACAGAGTTTTACTAAGAGCAGTAGAAAAAGAAAATATTACAACTTCTGGAATTTATATACCAGAATGAACAAATAAAGAAAGGCCATATATCTACGAAGTAGTGGCTGTATGACCAGGAAAAGAAGATAAAAAAATGTCAGTTAAAGTTTGAGACAAAGTTTTAAGCTGACAATATTCAGGAGATGATGTAAAAGTAGATGGACAAGAATATAAAATTGTTGGTATTGATTATATACTTGCTATTGTTGAGTAGAAAATTAAAATAAAGTCAAATTTATTTTTGAAAATATCCCTCACCCCACCCCTCTCCTTTGGAGGAGAGGGAGTAAAAAACATTATAATCCCCCTCTCCCCCGAGGGAGAGGGGTTAGGGGTGAGGTTTTACCTTTTAACCAAACCACACTATGTCAAAACAAATAAAATACTCAGACGAATTAAGAGCAAAAATGTTTGCTTGAATTGAAACAGTTGCAAAAACTGTTACTCTAACTATGTGACCAAAATGAAGAAATGTAATTTTGGATAAATGATACTGAATTCCTCAAGTTACAAATGACTGAGTAACTATTGCTCGTGAAATAGAATTAGAAGATAAATTTGAATCACTATGAGCAGAATTAGTAAAAGAAGCTGCAAATAAAACTAATGACTTGGCATGAGACTGAACTACAACTGCAACTCTATTAACTTACGCATTAGCTAAAGAATGACTTAGAGAAATAAGAACTTGAATAAACGCAATTGAGCTAAAAAACGGTATGAGAAAGGCTTGAAGCGAAGTTATAAAAGAATTAGATAAAATTTCTAAAAAAATCACAACAACTGATGAAATAGCACAAGTTGCGACTTTGTCAGCTCAAGACTCAGAAGTGGGAGAAATCATTGCTCGCGCAATGGAAAAAGTTGGAAACAACTGAGTAATTTCTGTTGAAGAAGGACAAACTTTCGGACTAGAACTTGAAATCACAGAATGAATGGAATTTGATACTTGATATATTTCTCCATATATGATTACAAATGGTGAAAAAATGACAAGTGAATTTAAAGACGCAAAAATCCTTATAACAGACCAAAAAATCTCTTCAATGAAAGACTTACTTCCTCTTTTAGAACAACTTTTATGAGAATGAAGAAAAGATTTAGTTATTATTGCTGAAGATATTGAATGAGAAGCTTTAACTACAATTATACTAAATAAATTAAAATGAGTTTTAAATATTCTATGAATAAAAGCTCCTGGATTTGGTGATAAGAAAAAAGATATGTTAAAAGACATAGCAATTTTAACTTGAGCAAATATTATCACAAGTGAGCTTTGAATGAAGCTAGAAAATGCTTCACTAAACGATTTATGAGGAGCAAAAACTATATTATCTGAAAAATGAAAAACTACAATTATAGGTTGAGCTGGAGACCAAACTATGATAAAAGCTAGAGTTTTTGAATTAAGAAAAGCAATTGAAAATACTGATTCAAAATACGATAAAGAAAAATTATCTGAAAGACTTGCAAAACTTGATGGTTGAGTAGCTGTGATAAAAGTTTGAGCTGCAAGTGAGGTAGAAGCAAAAGAAAAAAAATTAAGAATAGAAGACGCACTAAATGCAACTCGCGCTGCAGTAGAAGAATGAGTTGTTGCATGAGGTTGAGTTGCACTACTTAAAGCATCAAAAGTTTTAGAAAAATTTGATACGTGAAATATTGATCAAAATATCTGAGTAAGAATTGTTAAAAATTCGCTATCATATCCTCTAAAACAAATAGTTGAAAATGCTTGAAAAGAAAGCCAAGTAATTACAAATAAAGTTTTAGAAAATTCTTCAAATACTTTCTGATATGATGCAGCAAAAGACGAATATGTTGATATGATTGAATCAGGAATTATTGATCCTAAAAAAGTAGAAAGAGTTGCTTTAGAAGAAGCTATTTCTCTAGCAGGAATGTTTTTAACAACAGAAAGTTGAGTTGTTGATATTCCAAGTAAGAAAGACTGATGTTGTGGAGGAAGTTGCGGAAATTGAGGATGAATGGGATGAATGTGAATGTATTAGAAAAAAATCCAAACAAAATGTTTGGATTTTTTTAATTTTTTAAATATATTAAAATATATAACTAAAATAATATGCAAAAATCAACAAAAGCCTTTTCATTAATCGAGATAATTATTTCAATCTCAATTCTAACAATTTGAGTTTTTTGAGTTTATAAACTTATTTGAAATAATATGAATTTATTATCAAATAATGAAAATTTTATCACTCTAAATTCGCTTTATAATCCTTTTAAAGAATGTTTAAATTCTATATGATACAATTCCCTATCTACAAAATATAATTCTTGAGATACTTTTTCAGTTAATTTTTGAGAAAATAATTTATGATGTGCAACTTGAAGTTATAATGAAAATTTAAATTTTAGCTGAGTATCACTAAATAACCAAAATTATTTTTTATATGCAAAAGTGATTTGAAAAGATATAAATAAGATAAATTTAGAAACAAATATTTTTAATGATACTTCTGGATATTTATTTAATTCTTGAAGTGAAAATGAAAATATGAAATATATAGAAATACTAAAGTAAAATCAAAATTCATTGATTTTATTTTTTTCTTATTATAATGAGTAAAATATAAAATTAATAAAGAAAAAATCATGAAAATAAGTATTTTTGGAACATGATACGTAGGACTTGTTAGTTGAGCTTGTTTTGCTGAACTTGGTCACGAAGTGATGTGTGTAGATATTGATGAGAAAAAGATTGAAAATTTAAAAAACTGAATTATCCCAATTTATGAGCCAGAACTTGAGGAAATTGTTAAAAGAAATTATCATAATGGTAAATTACATTTTACAACTGACGGGAAAACTGCAATAAATTTTTGAAGTGTTATTTTTAATTGAGTTTGAACTCCACCAGATAGTGAAAATTGAAACAAAGCAGATTTAAAATATGTTTATGAAGTAGCAAAAACTATCTGAGAAAATTTAAGCGAATACAAATTACTTGTAAATAAATCAACCGTTCCTGTTTGAACTGGAAAAAATTGTAGAGATATTATAAAAAAAGAACTTCAAAAAAGATCAAAAGATATAGATTTTGATGTTGCTTCAAATCCAGAATTTTTAAGAGAATGAAACGCTATTTTTGATTTTTTCAATCCTGATAGAATAGTTCTCGGGGTTCAAAATGAAAAATCAAAACTTTTACTTGAAGAACTTTATAAACCTCTTTCAAATAAAACTCAAATCATCTGGACAGATATAAAATCAGCTGAAATCATAAAATATGCTTCAAATGCATTTCTAGCTACAAAAATAAGTTTTATAAACGAAATAGCAAATTTTGCAGAACTTGTTTGAGGAAATATTTCTGATATAAGTAAGTGAATGTGAGCTGATGAAAGAATTTGAGATAAATTTTTAGAGGCTTGAATTTGATACTGAGGAAGCTGTTTTCCCAAAGATATAAAAGCTTTTATAGAAACTGGAAAAGATTATGGTTTTGATTTTAAAATCATCTCTCAAACTGAAGAAGTAAATACAAAACAAAAAACTATTGTTATTGATAAACTTTTAAAATTTATTCCTGATTTAAAAGATAAAACTATTTCTATTTGGTGACTTGCTTTTAAACCAAATACTGATGATATAAGAGAAGCTTCGAGTTTATATGTAATTGAAAGACTTTTATCTTTTCAAGTAAAAGAAATTCATGCTTATGACCCAATATGCTCAGAAAATATAAAAAAAGTATTTAAAGATGAAAAAAGACTTATTTTACACTCAAATTCTTATGATGCTTTAGAAAACTCTGATTGACTTATTATTTTAACAGAATGGAATGAGTTTAAAAACCCTGATATAAAAAGGATGAAAAAACTTATGAGACAAAACATAATAATTGACTGAAGAAATATTTGGATAGACAAAGATCTAGAACAAGAATGATTTGAATACAGATGTGTTTGAAAAACTATCAAAAAAACTTTAAATTTTAACTAATTTTTATGAAACTAATTATTCAAATTCCTTGTTTTAATGAGGAAAAAACACTTTTGTCAGTTTTAGAAGAACTTCCTACAAAAATTGAAGGAATTGATGAAATAGAAACTATGATTATAGATGATGGTTCTAGTGATAAAACTATAGAAATCGCAACAAAGTTTGGAGTTGATTATGTAGTAAAACATATTTGAAATAAATGACTTTGAAATGCTTTTAAATCATGAGTACATAAAGCTCTTTTGGAGTGAGCTCATATTTTAGTAAATACTGATTGAGATAATCAATATCCTTCTAAATATATTGCTGATTTAGTAAAACCAATTGTTGAATGAAATGCTGATATCGTTATGGGAAATAGACAAACTGCTAAAATAACTCATTTTTCTATTATAAAGAAATTTTTTCAGTGGCTTGGAAGTTTCATGGTAAGACTTCTGTCTGGAACTACTGTTCCTGATAGTGTTTCTGGATTTAGAGCTTATTCTCGTGAAGCACTTTTAAAAATAAATGTTACTTCAGATTTTTCTTATGCTGTTGATACTTTAATACAAGCTGGAAATAAGAAAATTAAAATAGTAGATGTAAATATCACAACAAACAGACCAACTCGTCCTTCAAGACTTTTTAAAAATATGTGGCATCACATATACAAAACTACTCAAATAATGCTTAGAGTTTATTCTATGTACAATCCTTTGAGATTATTTTTTGTGCTTGGAACTCCGTTTTTCATACTTGGACTTATAGGTTTAACTAGATTTATGTATTTTTATATGATAAATCCTGTTGATACTGGGAAAATACAATCACTTGTTGTTTCTTGAGCTTTTTTAGCTATTGCAATTCAATTTTTTGCAATGTGAATTATTTGAGATCTTATTGCTAAAAACAGAAGACTTATAGAAGATGATTTATATCTGACAAAAAAGCAATATTATGAAAAGTTTAAAGGATATTAAGAAAAATAAAACCTTAATTTGAAAAATCATAAAAAATAAGTATAAATAAGCAGATTTATACTTATTTTTTTAATAATAGAAAATGAAAAAAAATGAAATTTTAGAAAATGTTTTGGTAGAAAAATTAGTTTTTGGTTGAAAATGATTTGCTAGACTAAAATCAGACAATAAAGATATAGATTGAAAAGCTATTTTTATTTCTGGTGGAGTAATACCTGGAAGTATTGTAAATGTTAGAGTTTTAAAATCAAGAAAAGATTTTATAGAAGCTCAAGCTATGGAAACTACTAAAAAATCACCTATAGAAAAAGAACATCCAAATAATATTTACGGTATGCAAGCAGGGTGCTCTTGGGTAAATATTCCATACACAGAACAATTAAAAATTAAAACCGGTCAAGTGGAAGAATCACTTTTTCATGTTAGAAAATTTCAAACTGATTTTCAATTAAAACCAATTGTTGCTTCACCACTTGTAGATAATTATAGAAATAAAATAGAATTTAGTTTTGGTAAATTTATTTCTGAAAAATTTGGAAAAAATGATCATTTTAATGTTTGATTTCATAAACAATGAGAATTTTCTAAAATCGAAGATTTTGACTGAACAATTCTTATCTCAAAACTTGCTAATAAAATTTATAAAGAAATAAAAGACTTTTCTAAAAACTCAGGATATCCAGTTTATGACCAATTTAATCATGAATGATTTTTTAGACACATAGTTTTAAGACAAGCATTTTTTACAAATCAAATAATGATTATTTTTTGAGTAAATCATAAATTTCCTTGAGTAAAAAATTTAGATTTTTTAAAAGATTTTTTTAATACTTTAGCTTGAAAATATAAAGAAATTGCTTCAATTTATCTAAGTCTAAATGATTCTCTTTCTGATACTGCAATCTGAGAATTAAAGCTTATTTATTGAAATAGTTTTATAGAAGAAAAATTACTTGGTCTTACTTTTAATATCTCACCAAAAAGCTTTTTTCAAACTAATTCATACGGAGCAGAAAAACTTTATAGTGAAGTTTTATCTCAAATAAATGATAATGATTTAAAAGATTTTACGGTTTTAGATCTGTATGGTTGAACTGGAACTATTTGAATGGTTTTTGCTCCTCATGCTAAAAAAGTAATTTCAGTAGAACTTGTAAAAGATGCGTCAGAAGACGGAAAAGAAAATGCACTAAAAAATGGTATAAAAAATATGGATTTCGTGAATGCAAAGGTTGAAGAATTTTTAGGAAAATATTTAGATAAGTGAGAAAAAGCAGATTTACTTATAATAGACCCCCCAAGAGCTTGAATGCATCCTGATGCACTTCCAAATATACTAAAATTTAAAACAAAAAATATTATTTATGTAAGTTGTAATCCTGCGACTCTGTCAAGAGACTTAGCTTATATACTGCAAAATAGTGATTATAAAATTATCTCAGTTACTCCAGTTGATATGTTTCCGCACACTCATCATATTGAAACTATTGTAAAATTAGAAAGAGTTTAATTTGTAACTATAAATTATGTTTGAATATTTTAAAAATTTAATTGAAGAAGCAAAAAGAAAACAAGAGGAAGAAGAAAAGAGAATAAAAGATATTATAAATTCCTCAAAAGATGAAGTTATTTGAAAAACTTCTTTTTTACCTTTATCTAGATGATGAGCTAGTTTCAAAACACATACTTTAATAATTGATGATTTTTGAAATATAATTTTTAAAGTAAAAATGTGGTTTCCAATTATATTTATTGTAGCTTTTTGAATTCCATTAATAGTAACAACTATAAAAATATTTATTGATATAGTAAATGGTGAAATTTTAAATATTGATAGTATTTGAATGTTTATATGAGAAATATTATTTTCCCTGATTTTTTTAATACCAATATTTTTAATATTTTATTTTACTTCTAAATCAAAAATATTTGACTTTCAAAACTGATATTATTATGATTTAAGAAATCAAAAGAAATTATTTGAATTATTAAATAATGAAAAATATAAAAATAAAATAATCCCTATAAAAGAAATTCATGCTTTGCAAATACTAAAAAAAAGAGTCACTTGAAAAAATTCTAGTTATGATAGTTTCGAATTAAATATGATTTTAAGAGATAGTTCTAGAATAAATATAATTGATCATTGAAATTTAGAAGAAATTAGAAAGAATGCAGATGAATTATCAAATAAACTAAGAGTAAAAATTTATGATATAACAAATTTAAACCTATGACCTACGGACAAACTATAAAACAGATGATTTTAGATTATAAAAAATATATCTGAAATACAAAATTTTACTCAATTATAATTTTATCTATAATAATTACATTTTTTTGAGCTATTGAGCCATTATTTGCTTCGAAAGCTATATCTTTTATAGAAAAATATTTAAAAAATTGAGATTTTATATTAACTGATTTAAAAAACTTCTTTATACTTCGGTTATTTTATGTAGTTGCTTTTTATATATCAAAATTTATTTATAGATTTTATTTAGTTGATATAAGTGCTTTAAGATATTATGTTAATATAGAAAATTTTTACAAAGATAAAGTTTTAAAAATAACTCAAGCAAAATTTTTAGAAAAAAAATGATGAAGTTTCTTAAAAATAATCGATAGATGAGTTGAGGCAGTTTTTCAGGTAATTTTTAGTGTTTTTACTGAACTTGTTCCACAAATTGTTACTGTTATATGAGTAAGTATAATACTTTTTATTATAAATGTAAAACTCGCTTTATGTGTAATGAGTTTAATGCCAATATTTTTATTTTTATGATACTATTTCAATATAAAAACAAGAGAATCTCAAGAAAAAGTACATAAAATGTGGAATAGTTTTTTTGGAATTTTATGAGATTATATAAGCAATTTAACTTTAGTAAAAACTCTAACTTTTGAAAAAAAATCTAGCGAAAAATTATTTAATTTATCAAATGAAACTTTAACACTTCAAATCCCACTTTCAAAAAGATGGTGATTTGCTGATGTATATGCAAACTTGATTATGAGTACTTCAAGATTACTGCTTATAATTGTTTGAATGTATATGATTTTTAATAAAGAACTTGATTTTGCAACTCTTATATTATTTTTACTATTTATAAACTTTGTTTACTATCCACTATCTTTTATTTTTGCAAATATCAAAAATTTTCAAAGAAATCTTGAATCAATAAAAATTATGTATGAAGAATTTGATAATATTCCTCAAGATGACGATATAAAATGATCAAAAGATATTAAAAAAATCATTTGAAAAATAGAATTCAAGAATGTAAATTTTTCATATAAACATGATAACGAAAATGATGTAATTAAGAATGTTAGCTTTACAATTAATCCATGAGAAAAAATTGCTCTAGTTTGAGCAACTTGAAGTTGAAAATCAACTATCACTTCCCTACTTTTAAGATTTTGGGAAATAACTTCCGGAGAAATACTTATTGACTGAATAAATTCAAAACAAATTACAAAATCTTCTCTGAGAAAACATATTTGAATAGTAATGCAAGATAATAGTTTATTTAACACAACTATTAAAGAAAATATGCTTTTTGCAAAAGCAAATGCAACTACTAAAGAAATAGAAGGTGCTTTAAAAAAAGCAAAAGCCGACTTTGTTTTCAAACAAAAAGAGTGAATAAATACAGAAATCTGAGAAAGATGATTAAAGCTTTCTGGTTGAGAAAAACAAAGACTAAATATTGCGAGAATTATTTTAAAAAATCCTGAAGTTTTAGTTTTAGATGAAGCAACGAGTGCACTTGATAATAAAACTGAAATTGAAATCCAAAAATCATTAAATGAATTAATTTCCGGGAAGACTTCAATTATTATAGCTCATAGGCTTTCAACTATAAAAAAAGTTGATAAGATTTTTGTTTTAGAAAACTGAAAAATAGTTGAAAGCTGAACTTATGATGAACTTCTTGAAAAAAAGTGAAAATTCTTTGAATTAGCTAATCCTGACAAAATGATGATGAGT
>CAYOIP010000005.1:0-32784 GCA_964404065.1 uncultured Candidatus Peribacteria bacterium | reverse complement strand
ATTTGACCAAAATGAATAAGAGTTAAATCTGTTATGGAAGAACTAGCTTGAGAAAAAGTTGATATAATAGTTGATAATGGAAATGTTTCTGAAATGATTTCAAAATCACTTACTCCAGCAAATGTTTTAAAAGTAGAAGTTGATGAAAAATCATCAACTGCAAAAGTATATATTTTAGCTGAAGAAAGAGCTAAAGCTATTTGAAAAAATTGAGTAAATATAAACCTTGCTTCAAATCTAACTTGATACAATATTTCTTTAGTTGAAGTTGAAGGAAATAATTAATATTTTAAATCATATATATGAAAGTATTATTTTTAAAATTAGTTCCAAATGTTTGACATGTTTGAGAAATAAAAGAGGTGTCTGATAGTTATGCTAGAAACTTCCTAATTCCAAAAGGTTTTGCTAAAAAACTAGACAATGAATTAGAAAAAAAACTACTTGGTGAAGAAAAGAAAAAAGAAGATGCTAGAAGAAATTTAGTTGAAAATAAACATAAAATAATAGATGAGTTAAACTGAAAGACTTTAGTTTTTAAAGCAAAAACTCTTGATAACTGAAAAATGTTTTGATGAATTTGAGAACATGAAATAATTGAAAAAATTGAAAAAAATTTCAAGGTAAAATTAGAAAAAAAACATATTGAGTTAATGGATTGACACATAAAAAAATTGTGAAAAAAAGATGTTTATGTAAAATTATCTCCTGAGAGTATGGCAAAATTAACAGTAATTGTAGAATAAAAAGATTGAAAAAGTCGTCTTTTTCTTTCAAAAAAAATCCTTCCTTTTTGAATCTTTTTTAAATTATAAATTATGAATTACCTATCAATTGATTTATGAAATAAAAGATGTTGAATTGCTTATACAAATATGTGAATAATTTTTATGACAGAAAGTATAGCAAGAACTTCCCTAATTTCCCAGCTAAAAAAAATAATAAAAGAAAAAGATATTTCAAAAATAATTATTTGAATGCCCTTTGATTTATATGGAAAAGATAAAACTCAACTTGAAAGAACAAAAAAGTTTATTTGAAAATTAAAAGAAATTTTTATAAATAATGAAATTATAGAAATAGATGAAAGATTTACAACTTTTGAAGCCATAAATACTTTAAAACAAAGTTGAGAAAAAGATATTTTCTCAAAAAAAGATAGTATGTCAGCTTTTCTAATACTTGAAACATATTTAAACAAAATAAAAAACTCCTAAAAAGGAGTTTTTTATTTGAATTCTACAATTATTCAGCAGTAGTTCCAGTAGCAACTTCTTCAGTTGTTTCAGTTGAAACTTCTTCAGTAGTTCCTGTAGCAGTTTCTTCAGTAGTAGTAGCTTCTTCTTTATTACATGAAGCTAAACTTAACATAGCAACTAATGCTAATGCAGCTAATAATTTTTTCATATTTTTTATATATTTATAAATTAAATATAATAATAATTGGCAAACTGATTATATGTATTATGATATAATAGCAATTCTTATTATATTGACAAAATAAAAAAAATCTCTATAGATTAGAGACTTTTTAGGTTTAAAAAACTAATTATTCAGCAGTAGTTCCAGTAGCAACTTCTTCAGTAGTAGTTTCTTCCATAGTTGGAGCAACTTCTTCTACAGTTCCAGTAGCAACTTCTTCAGTAGTAGTTTCTTCCATAGTTGGAGCAACTTCTTCTACAGTTCCAGTAGCAACTTCTTCAGTAGTAGTTTCTACAGCTGGAGTAACTTCTTCAGTAGTAGTTTCTTCTTTATTACAAGAAGCTAAACCTAACATAGCAACTAATGCTAATATAGTTAATAATTTTTTCATATTTTTTATATTATGAATTAAATATAATAATAATTGGCAAGCGTGATTATAGATAATTTTTTTATAATTCAATTTAAAAACTATAGACTTTTTTGACAGATATTTTATAAATAAAATAAAATAGCATAACAAACAATATTATGGGATATTTTGGTATTTTTTGACAAATTGGTTTCAAAAAATATTATTATATATATTAATTATTTAGATTATGAAAACCTTTTTAGAAGACTTCTACCAAAAGAAAATCTTTGGTGAGAAAAAAAATCAAATTTGAGAAATATATTGATTACTTTTTGATATAGAATTTGAAAAAGTTGTTTGATTTATTTATAAAAAATCTTTTCTAAATTTTGAAAGTTTCCTATTTGAAGATATAACTTGAGAATATAAAAATTGATTTACAATAAAAATAAACACATCAAAAACTGAATATTACGAAATAATTTGAAAAAAAGTATTAAACGAAGAGTGACAAAATTTATGAACAATAGAAGATATAGAGTTCGATGATAATAATAAATTAAAATTTTTAATAATTGATTGATGATATAATTTTTCAGGTATTAAAATAATAAATAAAACAAAAATCAAGGTAGATAAAGATATAAGAAAAATATCTAAAGAAAATATTTTATCTTATGAAAAAGACTATATTCTGATAAAAGATAAAGAATTTATAAAAGAAAACAAAAAAACACTTGAAAATATTTCTAAAATTTTTATAAATATAGAAAGTCCATCTTATAATATTAACCAATAAAATTATGAATAACAGAAGAAGTAATAACAAAGTAATAAAAAACTTTAAAGATTATTTAGCTCCAATAGTAATTGTAGTGATTATTTTGATATTTGTATTAAACTACATTTTTTCTTGAAGTGAGCAAAAAATAAATACAAATACGAATAGTAATCCTATAAATTTAACTCTATCTTCTAGCGATGATGAAGGTTATATAGTTTATTCTTGATGAAATAAAACAAAAATTGAATGATCTTTACAATTATATAAATCTGAAAAAGTTCAAGTTGCAAACTGAAGTGCAAATTTAAAAAATAATAATTCCGAATTAGTTTTAAATAAGCTTTGAGAATTATCTTATAATGATGATGAAAGCTGGACTCTATATTCTTCTGATTTATGGGTAAAAACTGCTTCATGAATAAGCTTAGAAATGAGATATGCAAAAGTAAATTCTACAAATGCAAGTGTTTTTTCAGCATCACAAAATGAAGTTGCAAGTACAATTTATGTAGTTTCTTGAAATGTTGAAGTAAGAAACTTAGCCTGAAAATCAACAACTCTTCAATCAGGAGAAAAAATTGTAATAATGAGAAATTCTGCTAGTGATGAAAATTCTGATTTATCTTTATCAAAAGAACAAATTGATGATTATACGAAAAAAGATGATTGGTTTTTAAAAAATAATTGAGCTGGTTATTTATCTGCAAATAATACAAGTTCTTGAAGCTTATCTTCTAGTTGAGTAACTTTATCTAATACTTGAAGTTTTTCATACAATAATTACATTTCATTTAGTAATTTATATGATGAAACTGAAGTTTCAAGTGATAGTATAAATGTTGAATGAACTATTTTGGATGATAATGTTTATAAAGTTGAAATTAACTGACAAAATGCTGATATAGATACTACAAATAAAACTTTTAAATTAAAAAATTTAAAAATATCTTCAAGAGTTAATGATTTAGTTTATAAAGTTTATGATGATTCTTCTAGAATGCTTTACAAATGAATTATTACAGTTTATTATTCAAAAGGAAGTGCTTCAACTACAACTTGAACAAATAGTTCTACTTTAGCACAAGTTGAAAATTATCCAATAACAAATTCCCCTTTATACCAAATAATTTCTCCAAAACAAAATCCTTATACAACAAGCGATGATAATGTAAGAATTGAATGAAACGTTCCAGCAAAAACTATTGAAAAAATTGTTATAAACGATTTTCAACTACAAAAATTCCCTGCTTATTGAACTTATTGGTATTATTTTGCAAATAGTGAATTTTGAAATTTAAAACCTTGAATAAATATTTACAAAATACAATACTTCTGAGCAGAAGGAAAACTTGTTTATGAAAATATTTTTACAATTGTAAAAGAAGCTAAAGTAACACAAACTTCTACAGCTACTGAAACTAATTCTGGTACTACAAACGAAACTTCTTCTTGAAGTGAAATTACTGAGTAAAAAAACTTTTAAATAAAAATAGTCAAAAATTAAAAAAATTTTTGACTATTTTTATTATTTTCATATACTACTGTCCGTATATTGCCAAACGCAATAGTAATAACTAGCCCCACAAGTTATTTTATATTTATTTTAAGCGAAAATATGCCTATAATTAAATCTGCTAAAAAAGCATTAAAACAAAGTTTAAAAAGAAATTCTAGAAATGAACATTTCAAAGAAATGTATAAAGAATCTAGAAAAGCATTTGAAGCTGCTATTAAAAGTAATGATTTAGAAGCTGCAAAAAAAGTATTTTTCAATACAAAAAAAGATGGTAAAACTGTATCTTCAGGATTACAATCAAATATTGATAAATTAGTAAAGAAAAATATAATTCACAAAAATAATGGTGATAGAAAAAAATCAAAATATGCTTGAATGATGAAAAAATTAGAAACTTCTTTAAAATCTTAATATAGTTCATGAAAGATAACAAAAGACCATTAAATGATGAAATTAAGGCATCAAAAATAAAGCTTATTACTGATGAGTGAGAGGTTTTATGAGAAATGAGTTTAAATGACGCTAAACAAAAAGCTCGTGAAAACTCTCTTGATCTTATGCAACTTTGAAAAGAAGGAGAACTTACAATTGTAAAAATGCTTGATTATTGAAAATTTTTATACAAACAAAAAAAACAAGATCAAAAGCAAAAACAAAAATGAAAGGCTCCGGATTTAAAAACTATAAAAATTACTTTTAAAATCTGAGAACATGATTTGGAAGTAAAGAAAAATCAAGCTGAAAAATTTGCCAAAGACTGACATCCTTTAAAAGTAATGTTAGTTCTAAGATGAAGAGAAAACCAATACGAAGATATAGCAACAGAAAAAATTGAAACATTTATTAAGATGTTAGATGAATTTTATAAGATAGATAAAAAATTAATAAAAGCTTGAAACAATTTCATTGTAATGCTTTTACCAAAATAAATATTATATTTTAATTTTAATACTATGACATTAAAAACTAGAAGCTGAGTTAAAAAAAGAGTAAGAGTTACTTCTAAAGGAAAATTCAAAATGGATAAAGCCTTTAAAAAACATCTACTTTCAGATAAAACTAAAAAAGCTAAAGGAAGAAATAAATATTGACTAGTAGCTTCTGCATCTGAAGTTAGAAAAATTAGACAACAATTACCTTTTGTGTAATAAACATTTATAACTTATAATTAAAAAAATATGGTTAGAGTAAAAAGAGGTGTCATGACTAAAAAAAGACACAAAAAAATATTAAAAGCTACAAAATGATATAGATCATTAAACTCAAAACAATTCTCTAGAGCAAAAACTGCTTGGATGAAAGCTTGACTTAATTCTTATATCGGTAGAAAAACTAAAAAAAGAGATTTTAGAAAATTATGGACAATAAGAATCAATATTGCTGCAAGACAAGAAGGAACTACTTATTCAAGACTTATAAATGCTATGTATAAAAAATCTGTTAAATTAAACAGAAAAGTTTTATCAAATTTAGCGATTACAAATCCTGAAGTATTTAGTAAAGTTTTAGCTTTTGTAAAATAAGAACTGAAAAGTTCTTATTTTTTTTGCCCAAATATCTTATTTTTTAACATTTTTGCTTATGAAAACCATATTAATTGCTTCTCCTGAATTATGAAGCACTGGTAACTGTTTTAATAATTACCCTTATGAAGTATGCTTTAAACCTGAATTATTTGATATTTTTAGAAAAAGAGTAAGATATTACTTAGAGATAAATATTAATGAAGAAACATTAACTTATTTAATGCATTGTAATTATAAAGATTTTAAAAATAAACTTATAACAATAATACAAAAAGGCATAGAAAAAGCTGCTTAATAATTTATAACTATAAAAATATGTATAAATTTCTATATAAAGATATCTTATCTACAAAGCAATTTACAAGAACTGATTTAGAGAATATTTTTTCTCTTACAAAAGAAATGGAAGAATTAGTAAAGTCTTGAAAATACTCTGAAAGTTTAAAGTGAAAAATAATGTGATCTTTGTTCTATGAACCTTCAACTAGAACTAGACTTTCTTTTGAATCAGCAATGAATAGACTTGGTTGAAGAGTAATAAGCGTTTCTGATAGTCATACAAGTAGTTTATCAAAATGAGAATCAATAGAAGATAATGCGAAAATCAATTCAATTTATTGTGATATAATAGTTATGAGACATCCTGAAGTTTGAAGTGTTTTTAGAACTGCAAATTGCACTCATAAACCTGTGATAAATGCTTGAGACTGAGCAAATCAGCATCCAACGCAAGCTCTTTTAGATGTTTATACTATTTTAAAAGAAAATGGGAAACTTGATAATCTAAATATTTCAATAGTTTGAGATTTAAAATACTGAAGGACAACACATTCTTTAGTTTATTTGATGTGACTTTTTGAAAATATTAGTTTTACTTTTATTTCACCGAAAGAACTAAAAATGCCTGAAAAAGTTATAAGTTTTTTGAAAGAAAAAAATATAAAATATTCTGAAACTACAAATTATGCTGAAGGTATAAAAGATGCTGATGTTTTGTATGTAACTAGATTACAAAAAGAAAGATTTACAGATATTTCAGAATATGAAAGACTAAAAAATGATTTTATTCTTGATGAAAAGATTTTAAAAAACTGAAAAAAAGATGTAACAATTATGCATCCTCTACCAAGAGTAAATGAAGTTTCTTTGGAAATAGATAAATTGCCAAATGCTGCTTTTTTCAGACAAGCTGAAAATGGACTTTATGTAAGAATGGCTTTACTTGAGCTTTTACTCACTAGAAGCGAATGAAAAATATTTGATAATGAAAGTTAGAATGAAAACTATAATAATATCAATCGTAAAACTCTACCAAAAATACCTTTCTCCTGATCATTCAATTTGGGTAAAAGCACTAAATAAACCTCCTTATTGCAAACATATTCCAACTTGCAGTGAGTATATGATTGAATCTGTTGAGAAAAAATGAGCTTTTTTTGGAAGTTTAAAATGAATTGCAAGAATTTTAAGGTGTATGCCTTGGAATAAGTGATGATATGACCCCGTTGATAAGGTAAATTGCGAAGCAAGAGAGAGCAACTTGAATTGAAAAGAAAAAAAATAAAAAAATTGGACTTTTTTGTTTTTTTTTATATAATTCTCGGGCCTTAAAAAGGAAGGATGAAAAATCCGATACTACCTTTATTATTTAACAAAATTATTATGGCAAAAAGAGGTAAAAAATATAACAAAGCCGTTGAATTTATTAATCAAGAAATGGCTTATAGCGTAGCTGATGCTTGCGAATTACTTGAAAAAACTAATACTGTAAAATTTGACCCAACAGTAGAAGTTCATTTCAACTTAAATCTTGATCCAAAATATGCTGATCAAATGATTAGAACTACTATTTCTCTTCCAAATGGAACTGGTAAAACTGTAAAAGTTTGTGCTTTTGCTGATAACATTTCTGCAGCAGATTTAAAAGCTGCTGGAGCAATCGTAGCTGGAGGTGAAGATTTAATTAATTCTATTGCTTCTGGAGAAACTGCACTTGACTTTGATGTTTGTGTTGCTACTCCTGCAATGATGAGACAAATGTGAAAAATAGCTAGAGTTCTTGGTCCAAAAGGTCTTATGCCAAATCCAAAAACTTGAACTGTTTGAGATGACTTAATAGCTATTGTAAAAGAAATTGCTGCTTGAAAATTTGAATTCAAAACTGATAAACAATGAAATATTCACTCTATTTTTGGTAAATTATCTTTTGGTAAAGATAAATTAGCTGCAAACTTAGAAAAATTTATTGCAACTGTGAAAGAAGTAAAACCAAGCTGATCAAAATGAAAATATATAAATACTGTTTATGTATGTAATGCTATGGGACCTTCTATCAAATTAGATGTTCAAGGATAATTAATGAAAATCAAAAAATCTAGGAAAAATTTCCTAGATTTTTTTTATTATTTTATCAAGTGTATGAATCTTTAAAAGTGAATTAAATCATTTTTGTAAAGAGTTAAGTATATTTACTGAATCACAATCCCCTAAAGAATTACATTTTCCTCAAGAAGTACAATTTGCTATAAATAAATCTTCTTTCACACTTACAAAAATATCATACAATGAAACTTTTTCTAAATCTTTTTCAAATATTACTCATCAATTTCTTCACTTAATAGTTTTTATAAGATTTGCTTTTTCAAAATCATTAATAATTCTTCTTAAGAAAGTTTCACTGATTTTCAAATTTTTAGAAACATCTGAAATTTTTACAAGTTGTCATTTATTTGAAGCCAAAAACAAAATAGCTTTTAGAGAATAATCTCATTTTTTTGATAATTTTATCATAAAATTTTAATTTAAAATATAAACTTAAAATAATAAAAAGATTTGCCTGAAAAAATTAAAAATTCTAATGAGCTTTACTAAAACGTAAAATGAATGAATTTTTTATTTTTGAATGCAAAGATTGAAATTATTTTAAGTTTTAACAGCTTTCTGCTCACATTATCATATCCAATATATCGTCTTTTTTTCCATCTTTTAAATATTTATGAATTGCATTACGAGTTGCAACAAGTCAAAAAACTGCTGCTTTTTGTCTGCGAGGAGAAACTTCTTCTCAGATAAGTTCAACTATATAATCATAATCTTTTGTCAAAACTTCTTTTAAATCCATACCAATTATACTTTCTCCAAAAACTGAAGAAGTAGCTGTTGTGATAATTGATGTGATTCATTCAAAGCTCCAATCAGTTACTGTGTCATCTTTAATTTTCAAAAAAACTTCTATTGTATCACTACAACTTCTATTTTCTTCTTTGTATCTAATAGTTGGGTTTTCCATCTCAAATTTATTTGGTGGAGTTTTTGAATAAAATGTTATTATTTCGTTTGTCATTTTAGAAAATTATTAGGTAATTTTTTAGGTAAATCAATACTTAAAAGAGATTTCATTTGTGTTATTGCAACTTTATTTAAAGTTTCTAATCTTTCTGTTTGTTTTATTCACATTTTTATAAATTCAGCATTCATGCTTTCTATATTTGCTAAAATTATAAGTTGTTCTATTGTTGCTTCATCTCTAATATTTCATTTTTTTCAAGAGTTTTCTTCTCTCCATTCTCTTGCAGTCATACCAAATAAAGCCTTGTTTAAAATATCAGCTTCATCAGCATAAACAAAATTTATATCATTTTTAGAAAGTTCTTTTGGAATTAGATTTTCTTTTATAGCATCTGTATGAATTTTATAATTTACTTTTGTTAAAAATCTTTTAGCACTCCAATCAAGAGTTTTTAGTTCTTCTTGTTTTAATCTTTGAAATTCTGTAATCAGATATAACTTAAATTCTACTGAAATCCAGCTTGCAAATTCAAAAGCTATATCTTTGTGGGCAAAAGTACCTCCTCAAGTTTTTCAAGATTTTGAAATTATTCATATTGCATTTGTCTTTTCTATCCACTTTTTAGGAGTTAGTACAAAAGCATTTGATCCAGCTTCATTTTTAAAGGTGTCGAATTCGACACGGTTAAAATTAGTATTATTTAGACTTTCCCATAATCATAAAAATTCAACCGAAAATCTAGTTTTCATCCAGTTTTGTATAACATATCTTGGCTCATCAGGATTTTTATATCTTGCAATATCAGTAAGACTTATAAAATCATCATCTTTGAATTTTATAAATTTTATATCCGTTCATAGAACTTGAAGTTGTAGTTTCATAGGATTTTATTTATTTATTTTTATAACAACTGTATTATTGATAATATTATGTAATCATTGTTTTCTTTTAGTAAATCAAATCATAATAAATCAAATAAGTAATGTGAAAACATTTAATAGTTTTAAAAATGGGTAAAAAAATAATTGTATTCTTGTTGGAAAATTTAATTTATCTCAATCTATTCTATACACTCTAATTCAAAAAATTTTATATCAAATTGTTTGTCAGTCTTTAAACCAATAATATAAATTTAAAAACAATGGTATAATTAAATATCATAATAAATAATCAATAATATAAGCTACTAATCTAACCCAAAATCATGAATATACTATATCTTTATCATTTAAACTTTCAATGTTTGAGTTTCAATTGCTTGATAAAAGATAAATTCAATATGGAGTTAATCATAAAGAGATTATATATAATATTGTAACAATAATATTCCATATTTGTTGAATAGTAGTTAATCAATATACTACTAAAACCCATGAAATAATAGATGATACAAGAAAAATTGTAATTAAACTTGTAGAGAAAAATATTCAAAGTATTAATTTACTTTTTGAAGAATTGTTATCCATATAATTAAATTAAATAATAAAAACTTAAACATATAATATTTTTTTTTAAATATCATAAACAATGATAATAATTTATTTTTCAAAATCAAATTATTTTATATACAAAATATATTTATATAAAATTATCATCTAAAACTTCAAAAAACTTATCAATATCTTCCTTTGAATTGTAAATATATAAACTCATTCTAGCACTGGATTTTATACCTAGATAATCCATAAATGGCTCAGTACAATGTTGTCCTGCTCTTATGCAAATATTATTTTCAGCCATTATGTCAGCTATATCTAGAGAATGAACTCACTCAATATAAAATCAAAATACTCAAACTCTATTTTGAGAAGATTTACTTCAAATAAGTTTTAAATGAGGTCTTTTTGCAAATTCAGCCAAACTATACTCAACTAAATCTTTTTCTATTTTTTCTACTTCCTCATATCAACCAATTTTTTCTATATATTCAAGTGCTTTTAATAAACTTACGGCACCAGAAATATTTGGTGTTCCAGGTTCAAATTTGAAAGGTAGTGCTCAGCTTCTAAAACATTGCTCTTTTACTTCATTTATAGCTCACCCACCTGAAAATATTGGTTTATATTTTTCAAGTAATTCACGTCTTCCCCAAATTACTCAAAGTCAGCTATCAGCCATCACTTTATGTGCTGTGAAAAATAAGAAATCACAATTCAATTTTTGCACATCAACTTTAAAATGTGGAAAACTTTGACTTGCATCAACAATAAAAATAGGCCTTTCTGAGACCGGTCTATTTGAAGACCGGTCTCTTATCAAAGATCAAACTCTCTCTAAATCAAATATTTGTCATGTTACATTTGAAACTTGAGTTAAAGCAATTACTTTTACTTTTTCATCATACTTTTTTGCAAAATCCTCAAAATCTATTTCAAAATTATCATTAATTTTTACAAATTCTAATTCTATTCAAATTTCTTCTTTCAAAATTAACCAAGGAACAATATTTGAATGATGTTCTACAATTGAAACTAAAACTTTATCCCCAGATTTTAAAACTTTATTTAACCTTAAAGTTTGAGAAATAATATTTAGTGCATAGTTTGAATTATAAGTATAAATTACTTCTTTAAAATCCACTCATCATAAAAATTCTGCAACCTTTTTTTTGCTATCAAAATACATTTTTTCAGAATTTATCGCAATATCATAAAGTCATCTATGAATATTTGAATAATTATTGCTTAAATAATCGCAAATACCAGAAATAACATATTCTGGTTTCTGGCTTGATGCTGTTGAATCAAGAAATATTAAATTTGGATTATTTTTAAATATTGGGAAATCTTGTCTAAAATCTTTCATAAAAAGTTTTAATTTTAAAATATTTTTAATTATATGAAAATTGGCAAAAAGGCAAAAGTGTTTTTGACAAAAAGAGAAAATACATATAATGATTTCTTATTTTATAAAAAAAATACTATGAATACCTCTTCTTTATCTTGAAAGGAAAACACTCCAGAGTTTCAACAAGCAATAGAATTAGCATTTAATAAATGAAAATGAGATTATTCATTTTATACAACTTGGTGACATGTAATTACTAAAATATTAGAAGATTGAATAGTTATAAATTTTCCTAATTGAAATCAAATTGTTGTGTTTAACTCATATAGTGAAGTTATGGATTATTTCAAATTAACTCCTGATTTACTCGGTAAAAAACCTAATACGAGACTTTTTGAAATATCAATTTGAAATTTAAGAAGAAAAATTCAACCTCTAAAAGAAGAAAACAGTAAAGATATAAAACAAATTTATGAAAATCTTTTTCAAACCAAAATTATAGATAAATTATGAGAAAATGATAGTTTAGAGATATTAATAAATCTTTTAAACTGATTAAAAAAATTTGACTCAAATATAAATAATGATTTAGTAATTGAAAATTTAATTGATTTCATTTTAGATAAAGAATGATTATCTTTGGAAGATTTTCAAGATTCTGAACTTAAAATTAAAGATTTAGACATAGAAAGAATAAAAGAATATTTTGTTGATTGTATGCTTGATTTACTTTTTAATATTCCTTTAAATAAAGTAATGAGTGAAGTAGAAAATAGATTAATATCTTTGGTAAGAATACCTTTAGAATCTGTTCAAGAACTGGTAAAATCAGATATTTATTCTAAACTTAGAAATACAAGATATATATAAAAAAAGCAAGAAATTAAAATTTCTTGCTTTTTATTCTTAATTAAACTTCGGTAAATATTCTTTTACGTATCTCTCTTCACATTCTTTGATAATTTTTACAGCTTCTTCAACACCAAAAAATCCTTCTACTTTCCCAGTTCCTGGTTTTTTAAGATCTTTATAGTGTTCCCAATAGTAAGTAGTTTCTTTGATAAATTGTTCTCCTAAATCTTCAATAGATTTTATATGATTTGTTCTTTTATCATCGTTAATAACAGCAATTACTTTATCATCAACTTCACCTCAGTCAATAAATTTCATAATACCAATAACTCTTACTTCTACAAGAGTTCCTGGAACAAGTGGTTCAGTCACATTTACGATTTCAACATCCAGTGGATCATTATCTAAATCCCAAGTGCAAGGAATTGCTCCGTATGCAAAAGGATAACTTAAAGATGAAAATCAAACCCTATCAAGTTTTAAGGTTCCTGTTTCAGTAATAATTTCGTATTTATTAATAGAACCAGCATTTATTTCAACAATTGTATTAATTACTGCTTCTTCTTCGTCAGCAAAAGCTGGTAATACGTGAAGTAAGTTAAGCATATATTTGCTTGGTTTGTGGTTTATGTTTGCCATAATAGTTAAGTTATGTAATATAAATTATATATCTAGTGCAAGTGCATTACATCAACCTAATGTACTTTGTCTAAGTTTTCAAACTTGATCAAGAAAATCTAAATTCATTCATATTTGACTTCTTCTTAAAGCCTCTTGTCTAGCATAATACTCTGCATCTCTTTTAGGAGCGTCTGCAATATATTTTGATAATGAAAAAACTGCCATAATAATATAGATTAGAAAATAAACTTAAAGTTTAATATTTATTTCACTTCAGAAAGTTTCAATTGTGCAATAGATTTTAAAAGCATATCTTCTGCTTCAATGAATTTTTCCATATCAACTCTATCTTTGCTATCTTTATATTTTTCCATCATTTCAAGAGCTTTTTTCTTTGCTTCTTCTGCTTTATTTACATCAATATCACTAACAGTTACAAGCATATCAATAAGTATCTTTACACTTGAATGAGCTACTTCAAGTATTCAACCTCAAATAGCAAAATCTTCTTCTTGTTTCATATTATTTTCATCCATATGAATTACTCTTAAAACTGAAGGTTTCAGTGAAGTAATAAGAGCAGCATGGTTATCTAAAACTGTTATTTCTCACATCTTTGTCATAGCAGTTATTGAAACTACTTTTTCAGATTTAAAAAGTTTTCAGTTAAATGATAGGATTTCTAGTTTCATAGTATTTTTTTAAATATTATTTTTGATCTTTATTATAAGCCTCAACTACATCATCAACAGTAGCTTTATACATAAAATATCATTCTGGAATATAATCAACTTCTCAAGCAATAATTCTTTTAAATCAGTTAATAGTATCTGATAATTTTGAATAAACTCAAGGAGTTCCTGTAAATTGTTCAGCTACGAAAAATGGTTGAGAAAGGAATTTTTGAATTCTTCTTGCTCTTGCAACAGTTAATTTATCATCTTCTGATAATTCATCCATACCAAGAATGGCAATAATATCTTGTAATTCTTTATATTTTTGTAATATTCTTTGAACTTCTCTTGCAATATTATAATGTTCTTCTCAAACAACAAGTGGATCTAAAACTGTAGAAGTTGAATCAAGTGGATCAACAGCTGGATAAATACCAAGTTCTGCAATAGATCTTGATAATACTATTGTTGAATCTAGATGTGCAAATGTTGTAGCTGGAGCAGGATCAGTTAGATCATCTGCTGGAACATAAACTGCTTGTACTGAAGTAATTGATCAGTCTTTAGTTGAAGTAATTCTTTCTTGTAAAGCTCACATATCAGTAGCTAGAGTTGGTTGGTATCATACTGCTGAAGGAATTCTTCAAAGAAGTGCTGAGATTTCAGAACCTGCTTGTGTAAATCTGAATATGTTATCAACGAATAATAAAACATCTCTTTTTTCTCTATCTCTGAAATGTTCAGCCATAGTTAATCAAGTCAAGGCTACTCTTGCTCTTGGTCCTGGAGCTTCGTTCATTTGTCCAAAAACCATGGCAGTTTTATCAATAACTCATGAATCTTTCATTTCGTGATATAAGTCATTTCATTCTCTTGTTCTTTCTCAAACTCAAGCAACTACTGAATATCATCCGTGTTCTGATGCTATATTGTGAATTAATTCTTGCATGATAACAGTTTTACCTACTCATGCTCAACCAAAAAGTCAAACTTTACCTCATTTTAACATTGGAGCAATCAAATCAACTACTTTAATACCAGTTTCAAAAACTTCTGCTTTTGTAGTTAATTCACTAAATTTTGGAGCACTTCTATGAATAGGATCACTATGTTCAGTTTTTGGTTTTTCTTTACCATCAATTGGTTCTCCAAGTACATTAAACATTCTTCAAAGTACTTTTTCTCAAACTGGAACTCTTATAGGATACTCAGTTGCTGTTACCTCCATACCTCTTTTCAGTCCATCAACTGGATTCATGGCAATTGTTCTAACAATTCCATCTCAAAGTTGTTGTTGAACTTCTAAAACTACTTTAGTGTTTCAAGCTACTTCTAAAGCGTCATAAATAGATGGAACATAATTATTTCCAAATTCTACATCGATAACTACTCAAACGATTTTCGTAATTTTTCAAGTATGCATAAATATTAAGTTAAAAAATTAAATTATTTTATTTCTTTAAAATATTTTTTAAACGAGTCTTTATATTTTCAAAAATATCCTCTAATAAAGCAATAATAGTATAACGAAATCACATTGCTTTATTAAGTTCATCACAAACTTCTTTATGTGTCATTACTCATGGCCTTCAATTTGGATACTTATCAATCATAAATAAATACATTAATTAATAATTCTTTTTGTTAAGAATTAAAAGTTATTAATTATCTAGTAATAAATAATTCATATCTTTTAATTCTTAACATTTTCTGTCCATAGCAACATTGCTAAGTCTGTCTGCTTCTTTATTTTGTTCTCTTGGTATCCAATTGAAACTAATTTTTATATTAAATTCTTTTATTAAATTCAAAATATCAGAGTTTAATACTTTTAGTTCATCTTTTTTTATTTTCCATTCTCACTTTAATTGTTTTACAACCAAATCACTATCAGCATAAAATTCTATCTCTGTAGCTCAAAGCTCTATACATCTTTTTATTCAGAGATAAGCTCACATATATTCTGCTTCATTATTTGTTTTTATTCAAAGATACTTATATCTTTTTTCTACTTCATTTCAGCTTAAGTCTGTTATATAAACTCATATTCAAGCCTCTCCGGGATTTCATCTACTTCATCAGTCTGTATATAGTTTTAGTTTCATCTTATAAATAGTTTTTTGGAAATATTTTATAAAAATCTCATCTTGATTTTAGAAGTAAAATGTCAATATTATCTCCATCTACGAAAAATCAAATTCTGTAATCTCAAATTCTAAATCTATAAAAACTTTTCGTTCAAGACAATTTTTTTATTCAATTTATTTTCAAAATATTATTTGTATTTTTCAGATCTTCTAAAAAATCAAAAATTTTGTTTTTATAATCATTATCAAATTTTTCAAAAGATTTTATAAAATTTTTGTGTAATTTTATATCAAACATAATTATTTTTTATATTTAATAATAAAATCTTCATAACCTACAAAATCTTCTTTTTTAGAATTTTTAATCAATTCTTCCATTTCATTTCACAAAACAACATCTTCATATTCATCAAGTAAATACATAAGCAAATCTAGTTTTGTTTTAAATGTATTTTGTATTTTTAAATCTTCCTCAACAAGTATAGTAGTCATATAAGATTTTTAATAATAAAATTCACATTAATTATAACAAAAAACAAAAATTAGCAAACTTACTCTTTCATACTCTCAACTCCACTAACTATTTCAGAAACTTCTTTTGTAATAGCAGCTTGACGAGCTTTATTATAAGCTAGAGTTAATTTAGAAGCATATTTATTTGCATTATCTTTAGCATTCTTCATGGCAATCATACGAGATGAGTGTTCTGAAGCTTTTGCTTCAATTAATGTGTCATAAAACATACTATCTATAAGCATTGGTAAAAGTTCATTTAAAACTTCAGCCTTACTTGGTTCTACTTCATAATCAGTTTTTGTAATTTCTTTTCTTGTTTGAACTTTTTCATCATAAAAATCTTCTCCAAACACTTGTTTAAAATACATTTCAATTCCTACTTTATTTAGAGGTAAAAACTCTCTAGCAACTGGAATTTGTTTAATTGTATTTACATAATGATTGTAAAAAACTTTTACGCGAGAATATTCATTTGATAAAAATTTTTCTGCAATAAGTCTAGAAACTGGTTTAGAAAACTGCAGATCGATATTATCGCTAAATTCGTGAGAAAAGTCAGCTACAAGAGTATTTCAAGTTCTTCATACAAATTGTGCTCATCTTTTTCATACTGCTATAAAATCAACTTCTTCATTTTCATTTTCTTTCATGTAATTACTTACTTTTTTCATTACATTTATATTATACCCTCAACAAAGTCATTTATTTGAAGTTATAATAACTCATAGAGTTTTTCAAGAACCATTTTCTTTAGAGAAAAATTTTGATTCATTTAAAGATTCTCAAATACTTAAAAATACCTCAAGCATAGCTTTCATGTATGCTTTTTTTTCTAATGCTAAATCTTGAGCTTTTTTCATTTTTACAGTTGAAATAAGCTCCATAGCTTTAGTAATTTTTCAAGTATTTTTAATAGACTTGATTCTTCTTTTTATCTCTTTTCAATTTGCCATAATTTTCTAAATTATTTATTTAATCATAAACCCCTCAACACTCTTTTAAATGCAACTTTTCACATTACAATCAAATCACCTCTTCACCAATTTAAAATATGATCAACTCACTTTCCAACTTCATTTTGAGTATATGTTTCAATTGGAATACCATTAAATGTTCTAACTATTGGAGTATTATCATCAATCCTTAAAGCTCATGGTAATTTATCTAAATCAGTATTCCAAAAGTTTTCAGCTGTATCAGTATTGCTCATAATTCTAAAGTTAAAAATTAATTTACTTTATTTATCTCCCTTTTCCAAAGGGAGTACCCAAAGGGGGAGGGATTACTTATTCAACTCAACTACTTTTTTAATAATTTCTACTAATTTTTTTTCAGTATCTTCTTTTACTTCTTTATCTTTTGCAATAGATTCCAAAACTGTTTTTTCGTCATCTAAAGCTAAATATAATTCTTTTTCAACTTTTTTAATTTTTGAAACTTCCACTTCATCAAAATAACCTTTTGATCAAGCATAAATAGAAGCAACTTGTTTTTCAACTGAAACTGGTTCAAAAACTCATTGTTTTAAAAGTTCCATCATTCTTTTACCTCTTTCTAATTGTCTTCTAGTTGAAGCATCTAGATCAGAAGCAAATTGTGAAAATGCTGCTAATTCTCTATATTGAGCTAGATCAAGTTTCAAAGTACCAGAAACTTTTTTCATGGCTTTAATTTGAGCAGATCATCAAACTCTTGATACTGATAATCATACGTTAATTGCAGGTTTTTGACCAGCATTAAATAAGTCAGATTCAAGAAATATTTGTCAGTCTGTAATTGAGATTACATTTGTTGGAACATAAGCAGAAACATCTCAAGCTTGTGTTTCAATAATTGGTAGAGCTGTCATACTTCAAGCTCATAATTCATCATTTAATTTTGATGCTCTTTCAAGTAATCTTGAATGTAAGTAAAATACATCTCAAGGATAAGCTTCTCTTCCTGGTGGTCTTCTAAGTAAAAGTGACATTTCTCTATAAGCATTTGCTTGTTTAGTTAAATCATCATATATGATTAAAGAATGTTTTCCGTTGAACATGAAATATTCAGCCATAGCACATCCAGCATAAGGAGCTAGATATTGCATAGAAGCTGGATCAGAAGCTCAAGCCGATACAACTATAGTATAATCCATAGCTCATCTATTTCTTAATTCTTCAACTACTCTAGCAACTTTTCATTCTTTTTGACCAACAGCAACATAAACACAAACCATATTTTGACCTTTTTGATTTACAATAGCATCAATTGCAACTTGTGTTTTACCAGTTTGTCTATCTCAGATAATTAATTCTCTTTGTCATCTACCAACTGGAACTAATGCGTCAAGCGCTTTAATACCAGTTTGCATAGGTTCATGAACTGATTTTCTATCCATTACTCAAGTAGCAACTCTTTCTATTGGATAAAATTCACGCGCTTTTACTTCTCCAAGTCCATCAATAGGATTTCATAGTGAATCAACAACTCTTCAAATAAGTCATTCTCAAACTGGAACTTCTAAAGTTCTTCCAGTACATTTTGCGGTTTGTCCTTCTTTAATTTCTTTAAATCATTTCAAAACTACTACTCATACATAGTGGTCTTCCAAGTTCAAAGCAATTCAAACTCATCCTGATTCAAATTCAACTAATTCGTTATATGCAACATTTCTAAGACCAGAAACTTTTGCTACTCAGTCTCACAAATAAAACACTTCTCAAACATTTTCCATTCCTGGAGTTGTATCAAGCGTATCAATTTGTTTTTCTATATCACTTATAATTCCATTTAATAAGTCGTTTGACATAAACATTTAAAATTAATTAAGTAAAATACCCTCACCCCAGCCCTCTCCTTTGAAGGAGAGGGAGTAAAAGGTGTTTTTATCTTTCCCCCTCTCCTCCAAAGGAGAGGGGGTAGGGGTGAGGGTTTTATTATTTCAACAATCCTTCAAATTTATTATAACTCAAATCAAACATATTATCATTATAATAAAGTCTCATTCATCATTTTAAGTTTTGATTTTTTGCAAAGCAAATTTCATCAATTCAAATCTTGATTTTAAACAATTTTTCAAAACTTTCTACTGCTTTCTCTTTTACAAAATTCAAAGTATCATTTGAAACTTCAAAATATTCAATTTTGTAAAAATTTACTCAGGAATTAATTCTCTCAAATTCTTTTTTTCATCTATTTCATAAAGATTTAGTTAAAGAATTCAAAATTTGTAATTTTTTTAGTAAATTTTTTAATTGCAGTTTATCTAGTGTAGATATATCTAACATAAAACAATTATAATTAATATTATTTTAAAGATGCAAGTTCTTTTTCCACAAAATCTTTATTAACAGTTTCTTTATCAAAAAGTTTTGCATTAAATTTCAAAATTAAATCAATGGATTTAGCTTTTACATCATTTAACATACTTTCCTTTTCTTTAGAAATCTCAGCAAGTGCTGAATCCTTTATACTCTTTGCTTCATCAGATGCCTTTTCTTTTATAGATTGTGCTTCTTTTTTTGCTAATTCTGTTGCATCTTTTCTAATAGTAGCCGCGTCTCATCTAGCTTCAGAAAGTAATTTTTCTTTTTCTTCTTTTGCCTCTTTGTTTAATTTTTCAATATTATTATAATCATTTTCTAATTTTTTTCTTTTTTCAGATTCTTTATCTAAAAACTCTAAGTAAGGTTTAAATATAAATTTATTTAAAACCCATAATATTAAAACTAATATTATAGTTTGAATTACTAATGTTTCTAGCGTAAAGAATTGAAAATCATGTAATTGCATGTTTTTAAAACTTAAAAATTAATTATAATTTAACAAACCCGATTATAAATGATATAACCAAAGCATAAATAGCAACAGCTTCAGCTAAGGCAATACATAAAATTGCTAATCATTGTATTTTTCAAGCAGCTTCAGGATTTCTTCCAAGAGCTTCTAGAGCACCTTTACCAATTAATCAAATACCAACACCAGGTCCAATAGCACCTAATCAAATAGCTAAAGCCATAGCAACTAATTTTAATTCTTCCATATATATGTAAGTTAATTAATAAAATATAAAATGTAATCTTAAAATATTTTTCAAAATTATATTTATAATCTATTAATTCCTATTATTCCCTCTCCTCCAAAGGAGAGGGGTAGGGTGAGGTATTAATGGTGTGAAGATTTACTTTGGTTAAAATAAGAAATCATAAGCCCCGCAAATACTACAGCTTGTATAAACGCCACAAATACTTCAAAAAACCAAAATGGAATTGAAATAAATCTTCAAACTTCAAAAAGCGATGAACTCATAAGCACTCACAAATAACTCAAAACTCAAATCAGAATAATTCATGCAAATATATTACCAAAAAGTCTTAGCGATAAAGATGCAACTGTTGATGGAACTCAGATTAAGTGTAACCAACCAACAAAAACATTTATTATTTTATTTACTAGACTATCTCCGCTAAAATTGAATAAATATCCTTTTATTGTAGCTTTAGTTCAGGCGTGTTTAAATGAAATATATAAAAATGCAATTATAGTAATTATTCATAAAACTAAAGTTGTATTCAAATCACTATACATCGGTCTTAAGTAAGCCAAAATCGTTGGAGAAATAGAAGCTCAAGCCCAATCTATCAAAAGCCCAAATAAATTTCAAAATAAAATTATCACAAAAAATCATCCTATTAAAGGTAAATATGCTCTTGCAAATTTTTTATCATGGAAAGATTCTCTAAATTCTTTATCTAAAACTCAAACAATATTTAAACACGCTGTTTTTAATTTTGAATTTTCTTTTTTTAAAGCATTTTTAGCAAAAATTCATATTACTAACACAATTATTAAAAACAAAAATGATGTAATGTTTGTATTACTAATTGGTCAATAAACCATCTCTCATTGAATTTTTGGGATATGTGGTCAAACATGTTGTTCAGTATGAACTTCTTTATTTTCAGTTGGAGTCATTTTCTTGTTTTTTAGAAATATTATTAAGTTCTTTTAGGGTTTTCCCTATTTCTAAGTATAAAATAATTGTTAATGGAATTAATGAAATAATTACCATTAAAACCAAAAATTGCTTAGTGTTTCAAAAAAGCGCCCCGAGTATAATTCAAAAAAGTAAAAAAGCAAATAAATTTAGAAAAATTATTAAGGTAATTTTCAAAAAACTTTTAGTCATAAAAAATTGATTATTTCTTAAAAATATCTATACTCAGATTTATGTTATTATATTTTTAATTATAATTATGCAAGAAATATATTCTTTAAAAATATTTTTATGACTAGATAAAAATGTAGTTGATGAAATACTAAAAAATTCTCAAAAAGAAATTTTTTCTGCCTGAGAAATAATTTTTAACCAAAATGATATCTCAAATTGAAAATGATATATCATTTCTGTTTGAGAAGCCGAAGTTTATATAAACTGAAATCTCATCTCAACTCTTTGAGCTTGAGAAATTTTTTGAGAAATAGCTTTATTAAATGAAGAAAAAAGAACAGCAACAATCAAAGCAAAAACTTTCCTAGAAACAATTATATTAACTCAAGATAACATATTTGAAATGATTAATAATTGAAATGAATCTATTAATAAAGATATAATGGATAGATTGGAACAAAATTTAATTAATAATTACTAAAAAATGGAAAATAAAGATAAAATTATAAAAAATTTACTTACAAAATGAGTATCAAGAATTATTGATAAAGAAAGTTTAGAAAAAAAATTAAAATCATGAAAAACTCTTAGAATAAAATTTGGAATTGACCCAACCTGAACTACAGTTCATATCGGACATGCTGTTCCTATTTTAAAACTTAGAGAATTTCAAAAGTTATGACATCAAATTGTAATAGTTATTTGAGACTCAACAGCTCAAATCTGAGATACTTCTGATAAATCAGCTGAAAGACCAATGCTAACTAGAGAAGAAACTTTAAATAATGCAAAAGATTATTTAAATCAATTTTCAAAAATTCTTGATATAGATAAATTAGAAATTAGATTTAATAGTGAATGGATGGATAAAACTAGCTTTAATCAAGTTTGAGAATTAGCAAATAATTTTTCAGTTGCAGAAATGCTTGATAGAGATAATTTTTCAAAAAGATATAAAGCATGAATTAGAATATCATTACAAGAATTTTTATACCCTATTATGCAATGATATGATAGTGTAATGCTTAATGCTGATGTAGAGCTATGATGAAATGACCAATATTTCAATTTACTTGCTTGAAGAAGATTACAAGAATTTTTCTGACAAGAAAAACAAGATATTGTTATGAATAATTTGATAGAATGAACAGATGGAAGAAAAATGAGTAAAACTTTTTTTAATTTTATAGGTTTAAACTTTTCTGCTAATGAGATGTTTGTAAAATTAATGGAAGTTGATGATAGTTTGATTTTAAAATATTTTGAACATTGTACTCCATTGTATTTGGATGAAATTGAAGTTTATAAAAAAAGACTTGAAAGTGGTGAGAATCCTAGAAACGTAAAAATAGACTTAGCTAAAGAAATAGTAAAACTTTATCACGGAGAAGAATCCTCAAATGAAGCTCAAGCTTATTTTGAAAGAGTTTTAAAAGAAGGTATTATTCCTGATGAAAAAGATATTGAGAAAATGGAAATAGAAAGTGAAACCCCTGAATTACCATTAGTAACAGTTTTAGTAAAATCTGGACTTTGTAGTAATTCATCTGAAGCAAGAAACGCACTTTCATGAAATTCAGTAAAAGTAAATAATAATGTGCAAAATAATCCAAAATTTATTATAAAACTTGATAAGAAAAATTATACTTTACTTCAAGTTTGAAAGAAAAAGTTTAAAATGGTTAAATAAAAACTTCCTGAAAAAATTCAGGAAGTTTTTATTTTTTTCAAAAAAAATTGACACATAAAAAAAAAGAATATAATCACCAAGTTTCTTAAAATTAAAAAATATGAAAATTGTTGTATTATATAGAAGTTATGCAATTCCCCCTCCCTACAAAATAATATAAATTTGTATTATTTTATTTTGTAAATTTTGAAATTATGGAAGTAACTTTCTTAAGTGCAACTCTGTCACTTTTTTTTCTTTTAACGATTAGTGTTTTCACATATATTTTATCTAAAAAAATTAATTTTCCTTATACTGTTTTACTTTTGATAGTCGGACTTTTACTTATTCCTTTATCAAATATATTCCCATTTATAAATGATTTTGACCTAACTCCAGATATACTTTTTTATGTATTTTTGCCGATTTTGATATTTGAATCTGCTTACAATATGAATTATAGACAAGTTATAAAAAACTGGAAATCTATAAGCGCTCTTGCAATTATCTGACTTGTAATTTCAGCAGTTTTAATAGCTGTTTGAATGTATTTCATATTTCCTTTACTTTGATTTCAAATACCATTTTTAGTTTGCTTATTATTTTGAAGTCTTATTTCTGCTACTGATCCTGTTGCTGTTTTATCAATATTTAAAAGTATTTGAGCACCTAGAAGATTAACACTAATTTTTGAATGAGAAAGTTTATTCAATGACTGAACTTCTCTAGCTTTATTTCTAGTAATATTGTGAGTAATTTTAAGTTGAGAAATATCATTTGCAACTTATGCAGAGTGATTTGGTTCTTTTGCTTCAATGATGATTTGATGAATTTTATTTTGAAGTTTAACTTGAGTTTTATTTTCAAAAATTATATGAAAAATTAAAAATAATGAAATGGTTGAAATAACTTTAACTATGATTTTAGCTCATTTAACCTTTATCTTATCAGAAATTATTTCTCATCACGCTCATATTTTTTGATTTGAATTAAAAATTTCTTGAGTAATTGCTACTTCTATTGCTTGAATAATTATTTGAAATTATGGTAGATACAAGATCTCTCCAAAAGTTGAAGCACATATGAATCAATTCTGGGAGTTTTTTGCATTTATTGCTAACTCTTTGGTTTTTATTTTGATGTGATTAATTTTATCTCATATAAAAGTAGATTTTGCTTCATTTATTCTACCAATTTTTGTTGTAATAATTGTAGTAATGATTTCAAGAGCAATAAGTGTTTATACACCAATTTGGGTAATAAATAAATTCAAAATGGAAGAACATATTCCAGCAAGTTGGCAACATCTTTTATCTTGGTGAAGTTTAAGATGAGCTTTAGCTTTAATGATGGTTTTGATGGTTCCTTGAGTTTGAGATGCTTGATATGATAAAATATTAGAGTTTCAAAAATCAGTTTGATGGAATTTTGCTTTTTCTATAAGAGATTTCTTAACAGTTATAACTATTTGAAGTATCATGTTTACCCTTTTCATAAAGGCTACAACTATTTGAGTTATGATGAGAAAACTTGGAACTACAAAACTTCATGAACTTGAACAATTTGAAGAGCAAGAATGAAAAATACTTTCATATCTTAAAATGCTTGAAAAACTTGATAATTTATATCAAAAAAATTATTTAACTATAAATGAAGTTACAAATTTGAGAAATAAATACGAAAGCGAATTAAGAAATTCTGTTGAAAAAGTGAAGCAATTAATAAAATCTTTATGAGAAGAAAATTGATATCAACTTATTAGAAGAGCTCTATCACTTCATGCTCTTTGAATAGAAAAGCAATACCTAAAAGATTTATTTGCTTACAATGAAATCTGAGAAAAGAATTTCAAATATATTTTAAATAAAATTGCTAGACAAATAGAAAGACTTGAATCTGGAAAACCACAATTAAAAGAAATTGCAGATGAAAAAATGGAACTAGATTTTTTTCAAAAACTTGTTGAGTTTTTCTCAAACTATGAAAAAACTTTTGTAGATGATTATGTTATAAATAGAACGAAAGCAATTATTACAAGAAAGGTAATCAAAGAATTGAAAAAATTATCTGGAATAGATTTTGGTTTTGAAAAAGAAATGTTTGATGAAATTATTGCACTTTATGAAAAATTTAATTTTGTTGCTAATGAAAAAAAGGATTTAATTTTTGAAAAATACAAAAGTGAAATATCTGTTGTTGAATGAAAGCTTGCTGATAAATCACTATTAAAACTTGAAGAAAATGTTATTAATGATTTATATAGTAAAGAAATAATTACTCCAAAACTTTATATAAAATTTACTGATGAAATAGAAGAGTGAATACTAAAAGATGTAAGAAATATAGCATAAAAAATTCCCCAAAATTTTGGGGAATTTTTTAGTTTGCTTGAAATCTTTCATCTAAAAACAAAAGTAATTCGTGTAAGAAGTTTGGATGAATTGGAGTAAGGTCTGTAAAGTAAATTGTATTTCACACAACTGATTGAGAAATACTAAAAAGTAATTTTTCTTTTTCTTCTTCATCAAAATCATTAGGAAGTTTTGGTAAAATATCTTTATAATCTCAATCATCCCTTTCTAATGTTTCTAATTCTTCTATATCTATTTTTAAAGTTTTTATAAATCAGGAAATAAAATCAGTAACAGCATCTCATAATTGAGATAAAGTTATTTTTGATCATTTTTGTAATTCTAATATTAATCAAACTCATCAATTTATACTTGAACATCTCACACTTGATCATAATTCCAATAATAGTTTCTGAGAAATAAATCTTTCTAATTCCCACATACTATTATATGGAGATAATATAAAACTTCAAACATCCTTTCTACGTTTTAGAAAATCTATATTTCTTGGAAAATGTCAGTCAGTTAAAATAAAATCTTTAACATCTTTTCGATAACTTCTAGGTAAATTAATTTCTCAAGTTATTCTTTCTACTTCTTTCCTAGCTTCTTCTCTAGCATCTCAAACTAAATGAGAAAATAAAAATACTGAAGTAGCCTCGGGACTTTGTAAATTACTTCAAAGTCATAAATTTGTAATTGACATAAAATTAATTTTAAAAAATAAGAAATCATTATATGCAATTTCACTTTATGTCAAATTTTTTGCTTTTTTGTTTGATTTAAATATTATAAAAAAAATATTTAATTATATACCATGAAACACTTTGATTTAACAAAACTTTTTGGTTCAAAAACTAGAACAAAAATTCTAGAAAAATTCTTTTTAGAATTTGAGTCTGGAAATACTGATGGGTTCCATATGAGAGCTTTATCTCGTGATCTTGATGAACAAATAAATTCTATAAAAAGAGAACTTGATAGTTTAGAAGATTTAAACATATTAAAAAGTAGAGAAGAAGCAAAGAAAAAATATTTTTTCTTAAATAAAAATTTCTTTTTAATAGATGAATTTAAAAATATTTTTCTAAAAACATTCAACCCAGAAGATTCTATAAAAAAATTTTTCAAAGAACAACATACTTTAAGTTTAGTTTTGATAAATGATGCATTATCTAAAAGACTTACTTGAAATACAAACAATATTGTTGATATATTTTTGATTTGAGAAATTGATAAAATACTTTTTAATGATTTTTTAGCTAAAACTTTTTTTAATAGAAAGATAAAATATGCAATTATTACTCAAAGTGATTTTGAAAAAAGACTTGAATATAAAGATAAACTCATTTTTAATATCTTAAAACAAAGTTGAAATATTTTCTTAAAAGATACGCTTTGAGTTCAGGAACTATTATAAAAACTAGCAAATTAAAATTTGCTAGTTTTTATTTTATAATAAGCAAGTATTCAAATCATAGCTGCATTATCCATGCAATATAAATTTTTAACTGGAAAAATAAAATTTAAATTATTTTTTAAAGCTAAAATTTGGATTTTATTTTTTAAATTTTCATTTGCGCTTACTCATCAGGCTAACATAACAGTTTCAACTTTTTTTTCTAAAGCTCAAGAAATTAATTTATAAGCTAAAACTTCATTTACAGCATTTTGAAATTCAAAAGAAATTTCTTGCTTATCTTGAAGACTTAACTCTCATCTCTTATCAATTTCTCTTTTTACTGCTGATTTTAAACCTGAAAATGAGAAATCAAATTTTGTTTTATCAAGCCAAACACGAGGGAATAAACTTCCAGAGACCGGTCTTTTCTCAAGACCGGTCTCAAAATCAAATGCTAATTTTGAAATAATTGGTCACCCGGGATAAGATAGTCACATCATCTTTGCAACTTTATCATAACTTTCTCATGCAGCATCATCATTTGAACTTCAAATTTTCTCTAAACTCCACATATTTTCCATAAAATATATGTCATTATGTCAACCAGAAACTGTTAAAGAAACTAAAGGAAATTTAATATCAGATTCTTCTCTATCTAAAAAATTAGAGAAAATATGTCATTCAATATGATTTAATTCTAAAAGTGTTTTTTTAAAAATTTTTGCTAAAGTCCTAGCTACTGTGATTCAAGTTAAAAGTGATGGTATAAGCCCTGGTTCTTTTGTGACAGCTATATAATCTATTTTTTCTAAAGAAATGTTTGCAAGATTTAAAACATTTTCTAATACTTCAAAAATAGCATTTGCGTGTTCTCTAGCAGCTACTTCTGGCACAACCCCCCCAGTCAAATTATGTATTTTTATCTGACTTTTTGTATCTAGTGCTAGTAATTTATCATTTTCAAAAATCGCTAGTGAAGTATCATCACAACTTGTTTCTATGCTCAGAATTATCATTATTTAATTTTTAATAATATGATGTTTTTCATTATGTTCATCTTCATGTCCTGAAATTTCGTTAAATCCTAAAAATAAAAATATTCCTAAAATTACAAAAATAAGATAGAAAAATTTATTTTTAAAATTTCATTTTGATTTAAAATTTGGAAAAATATCAGCTAGTGAAGTATATAAAAGTCCTCAAACTATAGTTGCCAAAACATATAATTTATTTTCAACAAGAAAATCTCAAAAAGGATATGTGACTAAACTTCAAAAAACTCAAGAAAGTGCTCAAATTAAAACTACTTTTAAATTATTATGATTCATAACATAATTTACAATATTTTGAGGGATTGAATGAAGTAAAATTGCTACACTAACCAAAATTCAAAAACTTGTATTTATAGCAAATGCTGCAAATATTTCTATTCAATGAAAAGCATTATGTAAAACTGTTCAAGCAAATATAAGTTTTCAATGATCATGTTCATGTTTATGTTCTTGTAATTCACTTGGATTAAAATCCTTACAATGATGCCAATGTAAAAAAAGTTCTAGTATATAAAATAAAAATATTCAAACTAAAATAAAAATTCATAAATAATGTGCTTCAATTCAAGATTCAATTAATTCAGGTAAAAATCATAAAAATATTATTCCCAAAAGAAGTCAAACCGTAATTGCTGTTATAAAATCAAGATAATTTTGCAATTTTTTAGTAACAAATCTTGCAAGTAGTACTACAAATATTATTCAAAAAGCTACAAAAATATTTCAAAGTAATGTTCAGATAAAAGGAGTAATTTGCATAAATAAAAGTTAAAGTATATTTTTATTTTTTAAAATCAGGAAAGATAATAATAAAAACATTAAAAAAAGCAAACTACTATAAATTATATGGATTTTTATATTATTATTTGTCTGAGTTTCCTCAAAAGAAGCATTAGCTTTTTGAACTAACAAATTTTTTGAAACTTTTTTATTTTTTAGTTCTTTTGATTTAACTTCTACAATAAAAAAACTTGTGTCTTTATTTTCATTATCACTAACTGTTAATGAAATCATATGAACTCAAACTCAAAATTTGTAACTTGTAGGATTTTTCTTTGTGAAGATTTTACCATTTCAAAAATCCCAATAGTATTTTATTTTTTTTCACTTACTTCCACTTCAATCTAGATTTATACTACACTCATCAACATCTATACATACTAATTTGTTATTTGAAAAAGTTTTATTTTTAGTTAATTTTCACTGTAAAATTATAATAGATTTTGGAGTTTCATAATCTTTTTCTACATTTTTTGAATTTCTAGCTGAAGAGATATACTCTAAATAATCATTATCTATTTCTAAACTAGATTTTTTAGGTAATTCTATTAAATTATTTTCTCAAAAATTCAAAAAAGTTTTTAACTCAAATTCTCAAATATCTGGATTTTTTAGATAAATTTCATAACTTCAATTTTTATCTGATTTTGTTTCAAAAGTATTGTTTCATGCAAAAGTTCTTGGAGAAATTAATTCAATAAAACTAAATTCTTCATTTAATTTTTCTAGTTTTATAATTATCTTTGTATTTGGAATTGTTGTTCAATAAACTTTAACTCAAGATTTTTGTTTTGAAACTTTTTGATAAAATGATTTTTCTACTAAATCATAAAGTTTTTGTTTTTTTTCTTCTTTTGATAAATCTTTTTTCATTAAATCATCTATAACATCAAAACTTTCATCAAATGAAAGTGTCTTTTCCTCTGAATTTTTATAAGTTATTTCATAAATATTTTTATCTTTTTGCTTTTTAATTTTTTTAATTTCATTCAAATCTAAATCATTACTTAATATAAATCATTCAGAAACGGAAAAATTCCACTTTAAATTATCAACTAAAATTCAATTACAAATTAAATTCACTTCCTCATTTCAAGAATTATTTATATTTAATTTTGTATCAAATTTATAAAACTTTTTTGACTCATTTTCTTTTAAGCTTACTGATTCTCAAAAATTATATGCTTTACTTCCATTTCAAATCTCATCATCTAAACTACATCAACTTAAATCAATTTCTCAACTTCAAAAATTTTGTATTTCAATAAACTCTAAATTGTCACTTCAAGTTGGATTTGGAGAAACTTTTGAAATCTTTAAAGTATAATTTTTTGGGATTTCTTCTGTATTATTCCCCTCTACCTCTGGGAGAGGGGCTAGGGGTGAGGGCTGTTCTGAAGTAGATACTAGGGGTGAGGGGGTTTTATTTGTAAAATATAAATTACTTTCTTTAAAATTATATTCTTTTCATATTTCATAAACTCTTAAGGTAACTTTAAAATCTCATAGTGGATATTTTACATATCAAGGATTGCATTTTTTATTAGTTCAAAAATCAAAAACTCACCCGGGAAAATCCCATAAACACGCTTCTTTAGAATTTCTTATTTCATAATTTAGATTTATACTACAATTTTCTTTTTTACAATTCTTATTTTCATCTAATCAAGATTGAATAACTATTTCAGGCGTTTCAATATTTATAGGATTTTCGATTGAATTATAAACAATTGTTGAACTTCATCATCATACATAAACTATTTTTGTTGGAATTGAAGTTTCTTTAAATCACTCATTTTTTATCATTAAACTTCAAGTAAAATAATTTCAAGTATTTGATTTTTCTATAATCTTATAATTAGTTTCAAATTCTCCAAGTGGATAAGTAACTGTATTTGGATTACATTTATTTTTTTCATCATCTGTTTCTCCAGAAAAACCAAAATCCCAAATACATTCATATTTTGAAGTTGATATACTTTCAAATCATGTTCATTCATCTATATTTAAGTTTAAATTTACCTTACAATCAGTTTTTGAAGTATCACAGTTATAAAGTATTACTCAAGTTTGATCTTTTTCAAGCAAATAACTTGGTGATTGAAAAAGTAATTTTATTTGATGGGAAAAAGTATTTTGAGAATTTATATTTTCATCTTCTAGCAAATTTCAACTACTAGAATTATCTTGAGTTTCTCAAGTTGAAGTTTCAATGTTTTCTTCCTCTAAAATTTCTCATGAATTAGTTTCAACATTTACATCTTCAATAATTTCTGGTAAAGTTTCTCAAGTTCAAGTTTGTTCATTTTCTGGCAATATATTTTCTTTATAACTAACATTTTTATAACTATCAAAGCTTGTAGTATATAAAAATTTTATTTCATTTCAATCAACATCAGTTATTCAAATTCAAACATTTGTTTTTAATCTCAAATGACTTGATGTTGTATTATTTATTGTGAGACCTGTTAAATAATTATCTTGCTGTATTAAATCAATTCACAAAATATTTCAAGATAAATAATAATTAGAAATCAAGTTAGTTCATATGACACTATCTAGTTTTGAAGTTGATAATCATCAAGTATTTGAATAAAAAAATATTTTATCAAAATTCAGATTTCAAGTTAAATTTTTATTAAACTCTATTTCAAGTTTATCAATCTTTCAATTATTATCAGTATCAAAATAGTATAAATAATTTTCATTTAAATCATTTAAAGAAAATACTAAACTATTATTTATCAATAAAAATATAAGTATAAAAAAAGAAATAATTTTTTTAACCATAATATAAAAATAAAAAATTAAATTAATTTAATAATTTTATTTAACAAATATTAATTTTATATTAAATTTTTTATCTTTTTTAAAAATTCCTATTTTTTTGACATTTTTTTGAAAAAGTATAAAATTACCATTGTAATTTATTTTTTAACATATTTATTTATGAAATTACAAAATAAAAAAGGTTTTACCTTAATTGAACTTTTAGTAGTTATTACTATTATTGGTATATTAGCAACTTGAGCTACTGCTACTTATACATCTCAAATACAAAAAGCTAGAGATACCACAAGAATTAATGACATAAAAGCTATTCAATGAGCTATTGAACAAGTTTATCAAGATAGAAGTGAATATCCACCTAGTTCTACTTATTTTATAAAAGATGAATCAACTAGTGATGCTTGAGTTTCAGTGTGAACATATTTACAAAAAATACCAAAAGATCCTAAAAACTGACAAACTTGTAACAAAGGTACTGACACTGAAATTCCAACTTGTGTTTATACTTATATAGTAGATAATGATGATAATGGTATTGAAAAATGAGCTTATGTTTTATCAACATCTTTTGAATCAGAATGAAAAGTTACTACAGATGCAACAAAAGATTGATGACAAATTGCAGTTCGTTGGGAAGTATGAAATTGATTAAGTTTATCAACTCCTTTAGATATATGAAAAACTGTTTATGAACAAGCAAACTTAAGTAAATTTAAAAGTGGTTCATGAATATTAAATGAAAGTTGAGATGCTTTAAGTAGTAATAGTTGGTCAGATCAATGAAGTACAATTACTATAAACTGAAATTAACAAAAAAACTCAAAAGCTTCGCTTTCAGTTTTTTTATTACATCAAATCACTTTTTTTCGCGTATTTTATAGATATAAATTTTATACCATAAACTTGGCTTAAAATCATAGAATGAAGCCTCATAGATAGACAAAGGTCTATCTTTTTTTGTGTATATATCAAGTAAGTTTCTTTCATAGAAGAAGTTATTTCTACTCAAGGTTTTATAAATTGAGACAAAAACTTTAAATCATTAGCGACTTCGTCTCAAGTATGAAAACTATGAGGAAGTAAAACTACTTTTCAGCCTGAGCTTAGTATAAAATCAATTATTTCATTAATTAAATTTACTTCAGGTTTCCCCTCGCCCTCG
>CAYOIP010000004.1:0-34145 GCA_964404065.1 uncultured Candidatus Peribacteria bacterium | reverse complement strand
TTTATGATATGATGTTAGTATAATTTGAAAAGAAATATTTTGAGAAAAATATTTTAGTGAGGTGAATGTAAGTGTGAATAATCAAGTTGTAAATAATAGTTGTGCTACTGAGCCAAACTATACTTGAGCAACATTTACTATCTGAACACCAACACAAGTAAATCAATCTCGGCAAGGAACAAATTCAAGTAATCCTTGTTATTATACTTGTGGAACTTGAAAAGTATTAGATGAATGAGTTTGTGTATCAGAAACTTGTGCATGAACTACACCAGACGGAACAGCAAAAGTATCAAATGCAACGAGTTTTGCATGATGAACTTGGAACTATAATCCAGCATGAGCTAAATGTAGTTATACTTGTTGAACTTGATATCATACAGAGGATAGTTGAGTTACTTGTGTATCAAATACAAGGAGTTGTAGTATTACAAACTGAGTCTGAAGTCAGATTTGGACTACCTCTTGGTGAACTTGTGAAGTTGTGAGTTGTAATGCAAACTATACAGCAAGTGGAACTACTGCTTGTACAGACCAAACTCCACCAACTTGATGAGATTTTACTATTCCAGCAACAACAAACTCAACAAATGTAACACTAACTGTAACTTGTCCTACGGATGTAGCAGGTTCTACACCTATACAAGTAGCATATTGAAATACAGCAAGTCCAACAAACTGGACTACTTGTACGAGTTCTATTTCTCATACTCTAACAACTTGAGATTGAACTAAAACGGTATATGTAAGATTTAAGGATAGTGTAGGGAATATGACTGGGGATGTGAATAAAAATATAACATTAGAACAATTACCTTCTGACCCATATTGGAGTAATGTAGTACTTTTAATGCATATGGATGATACGAATTTAACTGATATAAAATGAAAAAATATATCAAAATATTGAAGTTTAATAAGAAGTTCTACTCAAAGTAAGTTTTGATGATATAGTGCTTACTTTGCCGGGGCTTGAAATTATTTAAGCACCACAACAAATAATGATTTTGTTTTTTGAAATTGAAATTTTACTATTGAATGATGGTTTTATTGGATAAATAATTGATATAGGTATTTATGGGATCAGTGAGTATGAAATACTGCTTCTATAGCTGTTGATAATAATGGTACTTTTTATGTATATGACTGATCAAAATATTTACTTCAAATTTACGATACTAATAAAGCATTTTCTATTAATACTTGGAATCATATAGCCTTTGTTAGAAATGGAACAATAGTAACATGTTATCTCAATTGACAATCCATTTGATCAAATACTATTTTATCCACCGATACTTTTTGAGTAACTGGTTTAGATACATATATAGGTCACTATGGTGGTGCAACATCTTATGATTTTTATTGATATATTGATGATTTGCGTGTTACAAAATGAGTAGCTCGTTATACTTGAAATTTTACACCACCAATACAAGCATTCCCAAATCAGTAAACATAAAATTTGGAAGATGTTATTTTGCAAAAATATCCCTAAACACTCTCAAAGCCAACTCCTGATCTATAAAAAAAGGACTTGTAGCAACTGTGATAATTTTTGCTTTTTTAGCAATTTCCAAAATAACTTTCTTTTTCAGTTCATAATCTATATAATCCAAATTTGGTTCAAAGAAATCCAAATCTAGATTAAGAATTATATCCCCCTCTCCCAAGGGGAGAGGGGTTAGGGGTGAGGGCTTTAAATCATTTTCGCTTCTTATCTGAACAATATTTCAAATAATTCCCTCTTTTTGAGCTGGAATGATATAATTTCAAACATTTAACTCAAAATTTGTATATTTAAAAACTTTCTCTAAATCAAAAGAATCAGGTTTTAATAAATATTTTTCAGGATCTCTCATATCAGCATGTTCATCAATATGATACAAAATATTATTATCTCAAATAATTCACTCACTTCTCGCTAAATACCAAAAATAATACGCGTGATTATGATTATCAAAAAGATAAATTGGAGCTTTAATCCCCCCACCTAACCTCCCCCTAGCAGGGGAGGAATTTAAGGAAGTCTCCCCTGCTAGGGGGAGATTTAGAGGGGGGATTTTATAAAAATTCTCTAAACCTTTTGCTGAAATTAGTTTTCAATCAAAATCAAAATCTTCAAAAACTATTTCATTTCAAAATTCAATTTTAGAAAAGTCAGTTATTTCAATTAAACTAGGAACAAAAAGTTTTTTATTTTGTCTTTTTTCAAAACTTAAAGCATTATTTCAAACAGGATTTGTAATGTAAAATGGTTTTTGATACATAAAATCTTTTAAAAAATATTTTTTTTGTATAATAATAAAAATATTAAATAATTCAAAAAAATGCAAAAATTAAAAGAAATTATTGCTTATCTTGACGAACTTTTTCCAAATCCAAAAACTGAACTGTATTATAAAAATGAGTTCCAGCTTTTAGTTGCAATTATTATGTCAGCTCAAACTACTGATAAACAAGTAAATAAAATAAACAAAAACTTTTTTGAACTTTTTTCTACACCAAAAGAGTTACACGAACTTTGAGAAGAAAAAATAAGAAATAATATAAAAACTATCTGACTTTATAATTCAAAAGCAAAAAATATTTTTAATATGTCAAAAATGCTTGTAGAAAATTATGACGAAAAAATCCCTGAAAGTTTAGAAGAACTTCAGAAACTTCCTTGAGTTGGTATAAAAACAGCTAAAGTTTGGCTAAGTATAATAAAAAATGCTCCTTATTTAGCAGTTGATACTCATGTGCATAGGGTTTTAAATCGTCTTTGAATTGTTAGGACAAAAACTCCTTTACAAACGGATAAAATTGCTTGAAAAAAATTAAAATTGCAAGACCTTGCACGTCTTCATCATACTCTTATACTTTTTGGAAGATATCATTGTACAGCCAAAAATCCAAAATGCAAAGAATGTAAAATCATAAATTTATGTTCTTACAAAAATAAAAACCTAAATTAGGTTTTTATTTAAGCTTGTAAGCGATAATCTCAATCATTTGCAGCATTTCATGAAAGGAAATTATCTATTCAACCTTCTGAAGTTAATATTCCAATAGACCTAAACTGTCTTTGATATCAAATATATAAGTTTTCAGCCTTAATTCAAATTTCTCAGATTTTTGAAACGACAACATCTTCACTTCAAGGATTTTCTCAAACTATTTTAACTATTTTTTCTCTAAATCAGGCAAATAAATCTGGATCTATCAATCATTCAAGATTTGCTAAATTTGCTAAAATTTCTGGATTTACTTGTTCTTCAAGTCTTGCATTTAAAGCATCTGATTCTCTATTTGTTTTCATATTTGTTTTTGTTTTAGTAAATAAATTTTTATAATATTTGTTTTAAGTCTTGTATGCTAGAAGTTGTAGCTCATTTTATACCATTATTTCTAGCGAGACGAATAGCTTTTTCTATATTTGAAATAGCTTTTCCAAGAAGTATTTCTTGTTGTTCTTTTAATTCTTGTTTTATTTTTGCAATTGCAAGAAGCATTTTATCAAAATTATTCAAAATATTTTGCTTTTTCTTTTCATCAACTATTTCAAATATTTGTCTGATTTCGTGCTTATCTTTATCTGATAAAAGTTCATTTTGCAAAAGTTTTTCTAGTGCAGTATTCATTTATATTTTCTAAAAAATTAATTATCATCATTATAACACTTTTTTTTAAAAAATACAACTTTTTTATCAACTTCCTATTACGCTCAGAACCTCTTCTACCGATGTATCTCACATAACAACTTTTAAAAACGCATCTTCTTTTATGGTAACCATTCCATCTCAAATCGCTTGTATTTCTAGCTGAGTTTTTGAAGCATTTCTCAAAAGTAATTCTTCTACCTTTTCATTCATTTCCAAAACTTCATAAATTCAAAGTCTTCATTTGTATCAAGTATTATTACACTTTTCACATCATCATTCACACGCTTCAAATAACCTTATATCATCTTTATTTTTTATATATTTTCAAACTTTTCAAATAATTAAACTTTTCACATTTTCATCTGGAATACATTCTTTTTTACAATGCGGACAAAGCTTACGAACAAGTCTTTGAGAAATAATCATCCTTAAACTTGAAGAAATTAAAAGTGGATCAACTCATAAATTTACAAGTCTTGAAAGCGTTGCAACTGCTGAGTTTGTATGAAGTGTTGAAAAAACTAGATGCCCAGTAATTGAAGCCTCAACAGCTAGTTTTGCAGTTTCTTCATCTCTTATTTCTCAAACCATAATTATATCTGGGTCTTGTCTCAAAAGCGATCTCAAACCTTCTGCAAAACTAAATCAAATTGATGGATTTATTTGAGTATGATTTACTCATGGAATACGATATTCTACTGGATCTTCAAGTGTTGAAATATTATTTTTTTCGCCGTCAAACTGACTTAAAAGAGAAAATAGCGTTGTTGATTTTCAACTTCAAGTTGGTCAAACAGCCAAAATCATACCATGACTATCTCAAAGATGTTTTTTGATTTTTACCATATTATAAGGCAAAATTCAAAGATCTTTTAGTTCTGTTACTTTTTCTTCTTTTTTCAAAATTCTTACTACAATTTTTTCTCAGTAAATATTTGGTAAAACTGAAACTCTTAAATCTATGCTTTTTCCTCAAAATAAATTGAAATTTATTTTTCCATCTTGCGGAAGTCTTTGTTCATCAATTCTTAGATAAGCCATTATTTTTATTCTAGCAACAAGCGAAGATGCTTTTTTTAGTTCTAAAACCTTATAATTTATAAAATTTCCGTCAATTCTAAGTCTAATTCTAATTTCCTTTGCATTTGGTTCTATATGTATATCAGAAGCTCATTTTGAAATAGCTTGTAAAAATAAATCATTCACAAAAGAAATAATATTTTCATCATCTTCTTTTGAAACTGCATTAATTGATAAATGAGAATTTTTATTTGATGACGTTGTTGCACTTCAAACATTAAAAAGCTCATCAATTTGATTATCTTTATTATCTTGTTTTTTTGAAAAACTTCACATTAAATCATTTAACTTAGACATGAATTTTTAAAATTAAAAATAAATCTAATACTATGTTACCATAAATAATTAGATTTATCTAGAAATATATATTGACAAAATAAAAATAAATTTTAATTGCCTAGTATTTCTACTATTTTATACCTGACTTCACTACACATTTTTCAATCTCTAAAAACCCTAAATTTTTGCCATAATAATTTAGTTTTAAATATATTATTTCACATAATAATTTAGTTTTAAATATATTATTTCACATAATAAAATGATCAAAATCACAATTAGTTGCAATTATATTATATAGTCTATTTTTATATAATATAACCGTTTTTGATGTTTCTGAATCCTTATCATTAACTATTTCTAAAAGTCAAAGTATTTCTCTTTCATCACAAATATATTCAAAGTTATTTATTGGAATATATTCAAGTTCTTTTTCTGATTTTTTAATCATTTTAATATTAAAAAAAAATAATGTAAATTATTACATATATTTATTTTTTGTCAATAATATAGATTATTTTTCATACTTTCAAAACCAAGTGATTTGTCTTTTTGCATAGTTTCTATTAAATTGCTGAACTTTTTCTATACACTCTTTTAAACTTAGTTTTCACTCTAAATATTCTATAACTTCTTTATATCAAATAGTTTTCATTCAAAAATCTGTTTTTTTATATCACATTTTTAATATATTTTGGACTTCCTCAACAAGTCATTTATCAAACATTTGCTGAACTCTTAAGTTTATTTTAGTATAAAGTGCTTCCCTATCTCAATTATATGGAGTTAAAAACAAAGTTTCGTATTTAAAAATTTTATTGGTTCTAAAATCACGCTTTGATTTTCAGGTAATCATTTTTACCTCAATTGCTCTTATAACATAATTTAGATTATTTGGATGAAGTTCAAGCGCGTAGTCTGGATCTAGTTTTTTTAGTTTTTCAAAAACATATTCTTTTCAATATTTTTCTGCCTCATTTTCTAAAATTTTTCTTAAATTTTCATCTGCTGGAACTTCTGGAATCAGAAAATCATAAATCAAACTATCTATATAAAGACCAGTTCAACCTACTAAAATCGGAATTTTTCAGTTATTTAGCAATTCTCAAATAATTTTCTCTGACTGTTTTTTAAACTCTCAGACACTATAGTTTGTATCTGGAGTAATTATATCAATCATATGATGCTTTACTCAAGACATTTCTTCCAAAGTAGCTTTTCCAGTTCAAATATCAAGATATTTAAAAATCTGTCTTGAATCAGTTGAGATAATTTCTGAATTAATTTCTTTTGCAATTTCTATTCACATTCAAGTTTTTCAACATGCTGTTGGCCCAAAAATGACAATTATCTTTGGTTTTTTTGATTTTTTTTGCAAAAATAGTTTTAATTTTTCTTTGTAGTTCATATTTAAAAATTTTTATATTTCTTTAAATATAACTATTTTTTCTTTATTTCAACTTTACTTAAAAAATCACATATCTCCTCAGCAATTTTAATATCTTCTGGATTTAACGATATGGTAAATGACTCTTTTGTAGTTGATAAAAGAATTATCTTTTTATTTATTATATCTATAAATCTATATCAAGTAAAATCATCTCTTGCTATACAAAAAGTATAATTATCTTGAGTTACTATGATATTTTCTTTAGTTAAAACTATTTCTCAAAAGTTTTTTATTTTTAATATTTTTTCATCAATGTATTTCATAAAAAGGTATTAAAAAATAAATTTTAATACCAAAATTAAAAAAGAAGTCTTGGCAAACAAAAAGGAGAATTTAATCCTTTAGTTCGCCAAAACTATCATATTTACTTATTTTATTAAGCAAAAATGTAGATTAAATTCTCCTTATTATAAAATAAGTAAATTAAAAAAAATATGATAATTTTGGCTTAATAATTGTATTTATTTTTTAAATTTTACAAATAAAAAAACTATATTTAAAAAAAAGTTAAAAAAATTTTTGACATATAAAATATTTTTAATAATATATGTCTCGCTTATTTTTGAAATAAGTAAAGAAAATGCCAGTATAGCTCAGTTGGTAGAGCATTCGCCTTGTAAGCGAACGGTCATCGGTTCAATTCCGATTACTGGCTCCATTTAAAAAGCTTAAAGCGAAAAGAATAAAAATATTTATAGTTTGTGCTTTTTGCTTTAGGCTTTTTTAAATTTTAAGGGTCGATACCAGAGTGGACAAATGGGGCGGACTGTAAATCCGCTGGCTACGCCTTCGATAGTTCGAATCTATCTCGGCCCACCATTAAAAACAAAAAGAAATTAAACCTATGCCGAAATGGTGGAATTGGTAGACACACTGGTCTTAGAAGCCAGCGCCTCATCGCGTGAGAGTTCGAGTCTCTCTTTCGGCACCAATCCAAATATTTTATATTTTGCTACCGTATGAAGCGGGCAATTAAACCAAAAGTTACATTATGAAAACTTGAATTCATCCAGAATCTAGAAAGATAAAATATATCTGTTCTTGTGGAAATGTTGTAGAAGTTTCATCTACTCTTAAAGATAGTGAAGTGAGAGTTGAAATCTGTTCAAAATGTCATCCATTTTATACTGGAGAACAAAGAATCCTTAAAACTTGAGCAGTTGATAAATTCTATGCTAGAATGAAAAAAACTGAAACTCTTAAAAAATAATCTGAAATTTCAGATTATTTTTTTCAAAAAAATTTGACTTAAAAAACTTTTCTATATAATAACACTACTTTCTATATCAAAGACAGTTGGCAACCACGTAAGTCCAGCCGAGATAAAAAAGAAGTTTTCATTATTAAATATGCAAAAACTAATATCTTTTTATCTTAATGGTAAAAAGATTTTTTTATTCATAGAAAGAAAAATATATTATAATTTATTTAAAACATGGCAGTTACAAGAGCTAAAAAAGAAGAGATATTATCTCAATTAATTGAAAACATTAAAAATGCAAAATCTGTATGATTTGCTCAAACAAACGCTATGACAGTTAGCGATTTTTCTGATTTAAGAAAAGATTTAAGAACTGTTAATACTACTTACAATCTTGCTAAAAAAACTTTAGTAAAAATTGCAGTTAAAGAAGCGTTAGGATTAGATTTAGATTTATCGTTATTACCAGGACAAGTTTGAGTAATTTGTTCAAATGAAGATGCGATTGCTTGATTATCAAAAACTAATGCTTATATAACAAAAGTTTATAATAAAAAAGCTGAAGTTCAAAAAATAACTTGGGTTGCTTCTATATTTGATGGACAAATTAATGGACTTGATGAAACAAAAGTTATCGCTTCTATGCCTTCAAGAGAAACTTTACTTTCAAGATTGGTTGGATCAATGATGTCTCCACTTTCTGGTATGGCAAGATTCCTTGATGCTGCAGCTAAAGAAGTTGATGCTAAAGGTAAAACTAAAGTTGGTGAATTAGATGGTAAAAAAGAAGAAAAAGTTGAAGCTAAAGTTGAAGCACCAAAAGTAGAGGAAGTTAAAGAGGAAACTCCTGTAGCTGTAGAAGCTCCTGCTGTTGAAGAAGTAAAAACTCCTGAAGTAGCTGAGACTCCAGTTGAAGCTATTGCTGAAACTCCAAGCGAAGAAACAAAAGCTGAATAATTGATATTTAGTAAATTAATAAATATCTCCCTTAAAAATCCCTCACCCCTACCATCTCCCCAAGGGCGAGGGAGAATAAAGGAAATATTTATTAAAAACTAGCTATTAATTAGTTAGAAAAATCTTTTAGGTTTTTAGTATTTAGTTTTTTAGTTAATTTCTAAAATTCTAAAACTCTAAAAATCTAATTATATTATTTATTTTTTAATTTTATTATTATGGCAGAATTAAGTGCTAATGCAAAAAAAATTATGGACTTAGTTAAAGAATTAACTATTGTTGAATTAAACGACTTAGTAAAAGCTATGGAAGAAGAATTTGGTGTTTCTGCTGCTGCTCCAGTAATGGTTGCTGCTGCTTGAGGTGCTGCTTGAGCTTGAGAAGCTGAAGAAAAAACTTCATTCAATGTTGAATTAAAATCAGCTTGAGGAAATAAAATAGCTGTTATTAAAGTTATTAGAGAATTAACTGGTCTTGGATTAAAAGAAGCTAAAGATTTAGCTGATGCAGGATGAGTTGTTAAAGAAGGTGTTTCTAAAGACGACGCTACTTGAATGAAAGCAAAATTAGAAGAACAAGGAGCTACTGTTGAAGTAAAATAATCTTTCTTGATTTAAAAAAGTGAATGTATATAATGCATTCACTTTTTTATTCGGGATTCGCCAAGTGGTAAGGCTAGAGACTCTGAATCTCTCATCATAGGTTCGAATCCTATATCCCGAACCATAAACTTATTGATTAATAAGGTAAAAACTCTATGTTTTTTATAGAGTTTTTAATATTTATAGACCAGTTTCAGAAAATTTTATAAATAAAATATTGACTTTGTCAATAAAATTATATAATAAAAGTTAATTTATATATAAATAGTAACATTATGTTAAACTCAAGCAAAAATAATTGAGAAAAAATAGTTATTCCTCAATACTCTGAAATAACTTGGAAAGATAGTGTAATAAATGATTCTGATATTAAAAAAATAAAAGAAAAAACTAGAACTTGTGTAGTAAAATTTTGAAATATGTGAGTTAGTGTTAGAGTATATTTTTCGAATTCTGATTATGAAGAATTGTTGCAAGAGAAGTTTGAAATTAGTGAGGATAATTGAGAGGATTTGTCTGAATTAGTTTTTTGTGATTGAATTGAAAATGAATGATGTTTTATCACTAATTGACTATATATAAAATGAAGTTGATTTTGAATTTTAAAATCTGTTATATCATGATATGCAACTTTCCTAAGATCAGATTTATTACCAATGCATACGAGTGTAATAGATACTTCAATATGATGATTGTCTTTTGTATGATGACATGGTGCTTGAAAATCAACAACATTATTTAGGGTAATGGAAATTTTAGATACATTATCATTAAATCCAACCCCTTTAACAGATGATTGGGGATGATCAAAAATTGATAATACTTGAACTTTTGATTTTTCAGTAGTTGATAGAACAATATCTCTAAATAAAAAAATCATTTGAGAAAATTCTTGATTAAAGGTTTTTCAAGACTTTGATATGAATAGTTTAAAATGAAGAAAGTTTAGTTTACCAGCAGAAAAATTATATTGAACTAGAAAAGTTTTTAATTCTAGATTAAAATCTATAATATTATTAGATCAATCTTGAATAGAACTAGAACAAATAAATGTATGAAGATTTATAACAGATTCGGCTTATCATTATCCTTATATTTGAAATTCATTAATATCGGAACATTCTAAACAATGGAATGATTGATTAAGTTGAATAAATTTATCTTTATATAATAGAATATGAAATCTTCAAGATTTTATGAAAAGATTAGTTGATTGATTAACTAAATAAAATATGAATAAAAATATACATTTTGCTATAAGAGAAATGTGAGAAATAATAGCATTAAAAACAATTATTAATTTATTAAATAAAAAATGATATTCGTTTGATTTTTCTATTGTAGTAATGCCTTTTAATACTGATTTTAATTTTATAAATATAAGTGAAAGTTTTAAAAAATTTGATAATGTTAGAATTTTAAATAAAGATGATTATCTAGTGAACTGAGGTAAATTATTTTGATTTAAGTGAACCATTTTAAATTCTGATGATAAATTAATTACAGATTACATAGATATTTATGAAGTTGGAGCTTCAAGGCTATATGAGATGAATAAAAAAAAGTTAAATAAAAGTACACCTTTAATAGTTGTTACTAATTTAAAAGTAAAAGACAAAGATATATCTGAAGAATTTCATCCAGACACAATTCAAGTATTATGAAATTTAAATGCAAATATTATTATCATCCCAAGACATCCAGTAACAGATAAAGATTATTTACATAGTATATTAATACAACTTCCAAAAAATATAGAATTTAGTAATACTATGTGAAAAGTTGAGGAGTTTTGTTCAAAAGCAGATTTAGTAATAATGTGAAAAATATTTTCTAATACACTTGATGACCGTGATCATAATCCACTAGAAGCAACAATTTCCTCAAATGCAATTTCTTGATTTTATAAATATATACCTGAAGTATTTCAAGAAATATATGATATTTGATTAATAAAAAGGTTGAAAACTTTTTATGAAATTAATAATTCTTTAATTATTGACTTAATAAATGATTCTTTATTAGAAAAAAAACTTGAACTCAAAAGAAATTATATATTATGAAATAGAGAAACACTTCTCAAAAAATGTTTATTACTTTTTAATAATTAAAAAAATGAAGGAATTAGAAATAGAAAAAGCTATAAGAATAGTTTCAAAATACTTTGATTGAAATACTGAGATGATAAAACCAACATTATTACATTCTATTAAGGTTTGAGTTTATTTATATTCCAAATGATATTCACAAGATATATGTATAGGTTGATTTTTACATGATACTTTAGAAGATACTAATATAACAGAACAAGAGATTTTAAGTTTATTTTGAGAAAATGTTTTGGATATTGTTAAAGCAAATACAAAAGATAAAAATATTGATAAAAGTTTAGTAAATTCTGAGTTAATTGAAAGATGTTGAAATCTTTCAGAAGATGCATTAATAGTTAAATCTGCCGATATAATTGATAACTATATTTATTATTCATCAATTAATAGCGAAAAGTGAGTAAACAGATGTATTGAGTTGTCATGATTAGTTATAAAAAATAAAAAAATAGATTATTTAGATCCTATTTTTAATACAATAATTTTAATAAATCAATGAAAATTTTATGAATAATTCCAGCAAGATCTTGATCAAAATGAATAATAAATAAAAATATTAAAGATTTTTGTTGAAAACCATTACTTGCTTGGACAATTGAAGAATGTAAAAAAACAAAATTAATTGATAAATTAGTTGTTTCAACAGATTCTTCTAGTTTTGCTGAGATAACAAAAAAATATTGATGAGAAGTTCCATTTCTAAGACCAAAAGAAATATCAACTGATAAATCTTTAGATATAGAATTTATATTACATACTTTAGAATATTTAAAAAATAATGAGAATTATGTTCCTGATATAGTTTTAAGATTACCTCCAACTTCACCTTTAAGAATTTATAAGTATATTGAAGAATGAATAAATATTTTGCTTAAAAATGATGAATTAGATTCAGTCAGACCAATAACAGTCTCACCTAAACATCCTTATAAAATGTGGAAAATAAGAGATAATTTTTTATAATATTCTTTTAGCTTTCATCTATAATCACTATAATACCCATAATCATCATTATAAAAATGGCAGCATTCAACTCTTTATGTTCTTTAAAAAAGAGCTAATTAACTTAGCTCTTTTAATATTTTATTTGCGTGATTTGTTGCTTTTATGTTTTTCCAAGACTTTAGAATATTCCCTTCACTATCAAGTAAAAATGTTGAACGAATTACTCAAGTAACTATTTTTTAGTAATTATTTTTTTCTCAATAGGCTCAAAAATATTTATGTAAAACAAGTTCTGGATCTGAAATCAAATCTACTTTTAATTCATGTTCTTTTATAAATTCTTTATGAGAAGAAATTGTATCTTTCGAAACTCAAATAACAACAATTCATAGTTTTGCAAATTCATCTTTTAAACAAGAAAAATCTTTATTTTCTATTGTACATCATGGAGTATTGTCTTTTGGATAAAAATATAAGATAGTTTTTTTACCAAAACTTAAAAGCTCTTTTAATGAGAAAGTTCAAGTTTCTCCGGTATAAGCAATTGCTTCATACTTTTTATTTAAATCTAGTTTCATAATTTTATAGTTAAATGATAATACTTCTCATTATACTAAAATAAATAAAATTACAACTAAATAAACTTCTTCATCATCATACGAGCCTCTTTATCTAAACTTCTCTCTTTTAAGACTTGTTTTTTATCATACTCTTTTCTTCACTTACAAAGTCAAACTTTCAGTTTTATCAAACTTCCTGAGAAATAAAGCTCTAAAGGAATTATAGCAAATCATCATTCTTTTTGTTTTCAAGCAAGCATTCAAATAGTTTTTTTATACAAAAATATTTTTCTATCTCTATCTCAAGGTAAAGTTCATCTATTTACTAAAGTTTTCCAAGGAGTAATATGCATTCATTTTATAACTGGAAATCCAGAAAGAAAAGAAATATAAGCTCATTTTAGATTTACTTGTCAGGCTCTTACGGACTTAACTTCATGTCAAAAAAGCTCAATTCCTGCTTCCCAAGAGTCAAGTATCTCATAATCAAAATATGCTTTTTTGTTTTTTGAAATTAAATTGTCTTTCATTTTTTACTGAAAAATATTATATTGATTTTTTAAAATAAATTCTGAAGTTTCTCCAGCAAAATACCGTTCCCAATTCATATAATCATACTCTGAATTGTTTCAGGCATTTGCAGATAAATAAGGATTTTTTCTAAGTTCAAAATGCAAATGGTAATCTGTATAATTTTTATCTGGAACTCAAGAAACTCACACTTGTCATAATGTTTGTCACTTATAAATTGTATCTCAAACTTTTATATTTTCATAAACTTTATCTAAATGCCCATAAAAAATCACATCTCATTTCATAGTTTTTACCCAAACTTGATTTCATCTAAGTATATCAAGGTTTTTTTGTTTTTCTTGAATTGTCAGTTCTTCTGAATATTTTACTTTTTTTAAATCCTCAAATTTAAAATCTCTAACAACTTTCACAATTATTCAATCATCAATTGAAATAACTTCCTGCCCAAGTGGAGCATCTATATCCCATCATTCATGAACTCAATCAGTATAACTTGCTCTATATGGACGTGCTGAATTTGGAAGTTTTGAAGGATTTTTTCCATCAGGTAATTTATATCATTCAACTGGAATTAAATATTTATTTAGTCTTTTAAATATAACTTCTTCAACTTTAGAGTTATTATAATCAACCTCATCATAATATCTTGATTTTTCTAAAAACTCAAAATTTGTGTTTGTGTTATCAATTGATGCAAAAAGTTTAAATTTATCTTTTTCAAGCAAAAATTTTTTATTTGCTTTTTGTAAATAAAAATCATTATAGTCTGTTAATTTATTGTATAAATCAAAATCTTTTATCAGATTTAATTTAAAATGAGTATTTGTTAAAACATTTTCCTTTTCATCTTTCAAGTAAAAGTTTTCATTAGAACAGTTTTTATCTAAAACACTTAAGCTAAAAAAATTATAATTATCTTTTTTATATAAAAATTCTGTATTTATGTAACAAGATGAGTTAATTTTGTATTTTGAAATATCATCAACTGACTTAAAAATAACTATTACATTATTTAACTTTTCACTATCTATATAAATATTTTTTGACGAAATTTTATAAAAATCAACATCTACGCTTTTATAAAATCAAGAATTTACTATTGTGTAATAAAAAAATAAACTACTAAACAAAAAAACTACTAAAATATTTTTCAAATTCATCTATATGTTTGTTAAAATCTAATTTAGTTGATTATAGAAAAAAGAGAAAATATTTCAAATAAAAAATCCAACAAGCAACTTGTTGGATTTTTTGGGTAGTAAAACAAAAATTATTCAGCTAATATTTCATCAATATTAATAGAGTTTTCAGTTTCATCTATTTTTTCTTGTAATAATTCTTTTAAAGCATTTAATTGAGCAACAAATTTATCTTTTTGATCTTGAGTTAAAGCTTCATTTGAATTGTATTTTTCAATTACTGTATCAATTTTTGCAATTACAGCTTTAATCTTATCAGTAGAAAAATTAGCAAGTTTTGCTTCTAAAGCTTTTGCAAATTTAGCTTTATATTTCATCTTTAACTCTTGTTTTTTATCTTGAAAATTTTGTTTTGCTTCTTGTTTTTTTTCTTTATACTCATTTTTATTTTCTTTCATTTTTTCTTTATAATCATCTTTTAATTCTCTATATTCTTCTCTTTTTTGTTCGTTATATTGATTCATTACAGATCAAGAACCATAATTATTTCTATAAAAAATATTAAATCTTTCCTCAAGCATTCTTTTAAATTGTCATAATCACATTTCATTAAATTTATCTAAATATGATTTTTTAAGTTCTTCAGCTTTTACTTTTACATCTTCAATATTATCAGTAGTAATTGAAGCTCTTAAAGTAGCAATTTCTTTTTCTAAAGATGTCATTAATTCCATAACTTTTTGTTTCATTTCTGGTGTAATAACTGGTGGTTTTGTTGTCATAGCATCTTCATTATCTTCATCATTTGAAGAATTATCATCTTCTACAGAAGTTGTTGTCATAGTATTATCATCTTGAGAATTTGATTCTTCATCATCTGAATTATCTTCATCATCTGAAGAATTATTATCTTCTACAGAACTATTCATAGTTTCTCCTGATGATGTTGTTGTCATATCATCATCAGCGTAAGATAAAGTAAAAGAAGTAAAAGCTAAAATAGCTATAAATAAAGCCAATTTTTTATTTAAATTATTCATAATAATATAAATTAAAATATAAAATATGTATTTAAAAATACCAAGTAATATAATCACACTTATAAAATAAGTCAAATTTTATTATCTAGAGTTTGTGTGAAGAAAAAATAAAATAGCTTTCAAAAGCTATTTTATTAAACATAAGTTTTTAGTTTTTCTTCAAAAGATTCAAGTGAAAAATCTTTAGCTCTATATTCACATTCATAACGCATTTCTAAACATTTCTCTGGTGTTAATTCATTAATTGCATTCACCAAATCTTCAACACGCGCCTGCTTATCAATCAATATTCAAGTTTTTCAGTCAATAATTGTTTCTTTTAATCATCCATCATTTACTCAAATAACTGGTTTTCAGGCTGCCATACTTTCAACAGGACTCATACCAAAATCCTCATCAATTGGTATGTAAATTGTTGCAATAGCATTTCCTACATAATCAGTAAATCAAACATTTCAAGGTAAAGTCACAAACTCTATATTTTCGCTTCCAGAAGCTAAATCAAATATTTTTTGTCTCCCAGGGTCGTTTTCTCAATAAATCACAACCAATTTTTTGTCTGGTATTTTTTTAAATGCTTCGATTATTTTATCTACTCTTTTAGCATCAGAAAGTCTTGCAAAAGATAAATAATAATCTTTTTGTCATAAAAATCTGAATTCTCATAAATTCACTGGTGGATAAAGTATTTCAGCATCTAATCATAAGAAATTTTTAATTCTATTTTTTGTATTTATAGAGTTTGTCAAAATCAAATCCATTTTTAAAATATCTCTTTCATACATTTTTCTAAAAATTTTGCACGCAATTTTGAAAATTCATTTTAAATATTTTGGAACTTTTTGCAGATATAATTCATGTAAATCATAAAGATATCTTGGTGGAGTATGACAATAATAAATTTTCTTTTGATCTTTTCTACAGTTCCAAACTGCACTTATAGAATCTCCAGAAAATATAACAGTATCATATTCTCTTAAAAATCTAGTTTTAAATAAAAACGCAAATTTTAGTTTTAAGTGTCTAAGTCATTTTTTGAATATTTCACTTGATAGAGAAATCATCTTTCACTCAAATCATTCACGTCTTAAATCAAAACTTCCTGAAGAGAAAAATCAAGAAGCTATATCAGCTTTCAAGGCTTTTGCCATCATCATGATAAGTCTTTCTCATCATCATTTATACAAAAAAGTATCGTGCATGATAATTATTTTTTTAGACATAAGTTTAAATTAAATTTTAAATTTGGCTAATTATACGAAAAAATTATTTTTTACAAGTCATCTAAACACCTATTACATTTTTGTTCCTTTATTAATTCATCAAAAAGTTTATAGAAAAAATCTCTCACTTCCCTTTTTTCTCTAACAAACCCATCTTTAGAGTCTTCAAGTTTATATAGTAAATCAAGATATGGTTCAGATTTTAAAATCTTATTATAATCCTCTTTTGTATACAATAATCATCAAATAAAAACTGAATAAATTTTTGAGAAATCTATTTTTTTAATAATCTCACGCAAAAATTTATCATAAATTTCTTTATAATTTTCTATCTCAAGAAGTGGTAAAAATCTAATTCAAACTTGCCAACCAGCATTAAGTAAAGTATTTATAGCTTTAATTCTTGCATCAAGCAGTGGTGTTTTTAATTCGTATTTTTCTATAACTTCACTTGGATTTAGTGAAAAAGCTATTTCAATATTTTTTGAAGGTTTCATTTTTAAAATGTTTGAAATATTTATGCTTTTGGTTCTAATTTCTGCTTTAACATTTTCTAAGCTATTAAAAAATGGAAAAAACTCACTTGTAAAATTCGTTAAATTATCTGTTGCTAGGTTATCTGAATAATCAGAAGTGTATATCCAAATATTTTCATTTCAAATTCTTTGACTAACTTTCTCCAAAATTTGCTCTTTCATATCATCAAAATTCACAAAAAAAACCTGTAAATTATTTTTAAAAGCTCATTTTAGATAACAATATTTGCAATCATATATACAGTTTAGGGAATTTTTTAGGAAATATCCGCTTCAAGCGTGTCCATATCAAACTGGTGCCTCTAAGATAGCATTATTTACTGACGCAATAATAATTGATTTTTCTGTAATTCAGGCAATATTTTTATCAAAAATATTTTTATAATTTTCTATTTCTAGGACTTCAGCATCAGAAAATTTTGAAATAATATTTTTAGCAATTTTATTATCTTTTAATTTTTTTTCTAAGTAGATTAGCATATTATTTTTTTAAATAAATCTAGAAAATACTTCAAAACAAAGATTTTCTAGGAAGATAAAATTTTAGATTAGAAGCTTACAAAGATGTAAGTGATTAAGAAAAATTTTATTCTGACAACGAAATTCAAAGTTTTCAAGTATTTTCAAATTTTAAAGCAATTTCTTTCCTAAACATATCCATATCTATTTCTGGATCTTTTGGTTTTCTTGAATCAAGTTCTTTGTGAGCTATTACTGCCCAACTTTGAGTCCGTCAAGTTAGGTAGGCATTTCTAACAGTTGTCTTTTTTGATAAATCTAAATCATACTCTTTTCAAAGATAAACAATTAAATCTTGTAAAGATGAAAGCATTTCTGGTGAATAATATCAGTCACTCATAAGTGAAATTCAAATACTTCCATAATTATGTGTTGCAACATGAGCTCACATAACATACTTTCATCAAGCTCTTCACTCGTAAATATTTCATTCTCAGTCTATTAAATAATGATATCACACATCTCACCATCTCAAGTTTAAAGCATGATACTTTTGAACAGCTCTCATATAAGCCATTCATTCTTCTTTTGTTCATTTATATTCAGATGCTGTATGATGAATAATAATTCTATCAACAGGAAAATAGTTTAGTGTATCTCTTCCATCATCAAAAGTTTTAGTTTTTTTATCAAATTTATCTATTTCATTAAAATATTTTAAATAATTTTCTTTTAACTCGTTTTTTGTAACTGGACCAGTATAACAACTTCCATCTTCACATCACTTCATATAAATTTCTCTTTTTGAAAAATTCTCATCTGCACCCCACTCTTCACGAGAAATAATTTTTCCATTCATCAAAAGTTTAGTTCAGTAAGTTTTTTCAAATTTTTTATAAGGATTTTTTGAAATTTCTATAGTGATTTTAACAAGTTCTTTTTTAGAAAAAATATATTTTTTGAAAAATTGTGGTAATTTATCCGAATAATATCTATAATTTTTTGTATACTCTTCAAAAATTTTATCTTTCAATTCTTCATCTTCTTTAGAAATTTTTAAATCTGTTTTTAGTCTTTTTAGATAATTTTCTAATTCTTTTTTTGGAATATTTGAAATAGTTTTTGTTTTTTTATCATATTTTATAAAATTTCCATTTTTTGCACTTTTATTTTCTACAAAATTTAAGGTCTTTGTTTTTCAAAAATCACAATAAAAGCTAGAAACTTCTATTTCTTTTATTTTTATATTGTTAGCAAAAAATATGCTTTCACTTTCACAATCAAATTCATAATAAGATATAAGTTTAATTGGGAAAACTAAAAGGAAAAATATAATTAGTTTTTTCATTTTAATTTTTATAAATCATTATCAGGTAAAAATCATTGCTGTCATAATATTTCTATAAAGCTTCTTAATAAATAATTATTACTAAAATTAATTATATATTTTCTTTTATTTTTTTCTTCTGGTTGTAACATTTTACTATCAATTAATCTTTTTATAACTCTAGACCTTTCTTGAGGAAGCTTTCATTGGTATATTTTTTCCAAATGTCTTGATTCTAATAATATTTCTTTAATTGCAATTTTTAAAATTTCATATTCATTATTTGTAATATGTTTTCTTTCCAATGCTAAGTCTATAGTCGGAATTAATATATTTTTTGATAAATAAGAATAATTTAATAACTTATCTATTTTCTCAATTTCTACTTTTAATCATCCAAGTACATATTCACACCAAGAAGTTAGTCATTGCTCAGTTCAAGAGTCAGCAATCGCCAAATTATCATAATATTGATTTCTATTATTACAAAATACTGCTGTAGGATTAATAATTCTTCATATATTTACATTAAATCAAAGTTTCACTAACATTGCATAAGTCAAGAGTCTTACAGTTCTTCAGTTTCAATTATCAAACGGATGAATCCAAACAAAACGATGGTGGGCTAATGCAGTTTTTATTAAATCATATTTATTATCATCAGGATTATTTATAAAATTAAATAACTCTTCCATAAAATCTGAAACTTGAGTAAAATCACATGGTTTATGTTTTGATTTTGTAATAGTAACATTTCATTTTCTATATTCTCATGGATTTTTTGAACCTTCTTTATTTATATCAAGTCAGCCTGTAACAAAATAATGTAATTCTCTTATAAGTTTATTATTTATGGCAATATTATCAATGTTTTCGTCTATATATAAAAGAGCTTTTTCCATATTTTGAATTTCCTTTATTTCTTCATTAACTTTTGTTTCAGAAGAAATTTTTGTTTCAATAAACTCTGCAACTGTAGTTCTATTTCATTCAATTCTTGCTGATCAAATACTTTCAAGTAAATGAAATATTGATTTAAGCTGAAAAAAAATTGCAGGATGTGTAGTTCATCATAATTCCCTTTTTCTTAAATGTTCTAATTCTAAGATTAAGTTTATTAACTTTGAATCAAAAGAAGGTTGAAGTAACTTAATTTTATCATACATAGATTTCAATATTTAACAAATAGCTTTTAAACATTTAACATTTTAACTATTTTTTTATTTATTTCAAGCTAAAATATTTTTTTAAACATTTAACATAAGTTTTTATAGGAATTTACAAATTAAACTTTGAGATTTAACATAAAAGTTAATATATGTCTCATATTATTTATTTTTTGATACATATTAATAAAATTAAAAGTTTTTTTGGACTTTTTAAATAAAATAATTATATTCAAATTATATTTTATATTTTTATGAATTTTTATGATTTTAGAAGAAATAAGAGATTTTTTAATTAGTAATAAATTAAATTTATCAAAAAAATTTACCGATTGAAGAATAAATGCATCTATAAATGAAGATGAAGTTTTAAAAATAATTCAAACAAAATTTAATATAAATATTCCAAAAGCAAGAAATTGGTTTGATTTTTCTATAGAAGAAAATTGAGTATTTTACCCAGTTAATATAAAAATAACTGATACAACTCATGCTGATAATTTAAGTTGTAAATTATGAATTTATTATGCACTAACATGAATAGTCCCAAGTTTTCAAAATGAAATTTCTTGGGAAAAATACTTTAATGAATTGAAAAAAAATATTAAAGATAATAATGAAGATTATTATTTTTTAATAATAAATAAAAAAAATAACAAAGATATTTTTCTTACTTCTTTAAAGACATTACAGACTTTACAACCAAATTGAAATAATTTACCTTTTCAATGTAAATGGGATATAAATAGAAAGCCTGAAAAAAGAAATTTTAAAGATGCTGAGAAATTTATTTTGAAAACATTCTGAGAATCAATAAAACAAAGAGCAAATATATATTTTACTTTCAAAGAATTATTTAAAGAATATGTATAATGTAAAAGAATTATGACAAGTTTTTACTCCAAAATTTATAGTCTCTGAAATGCTGTCATTAAGAAAAAATAATTGAAGTATTTTAGAACCTTCTTGTTGAGATTGAGCTTTTTTAAATAATTTACCAAATTGAATTTGAATAGAAATAGATAAAAAATATAATTGAGAGAATATATTAAATATTGATTTTTTTGATTATAATGTAAGTAATAAATTTGATAGTATAATTTGAAATCCACCTTATGTTAGATTTCAAGATATTCCTTTAGATACAAAAAAAAAATTAGATATAAATTTTTTTGATAGTAGAACTAATCTTTATATGTTTTTTATTAAAAAATCAATAGAACACTTAAACAAAAAATGAGAATTAATTTTTATAACTCCAAGAGATTTTTTAAAAGCTACTTCTTGAATTAAATTAAATCAATTTATTTTTAATAACTGAACTATAACAGATATAATTGATTTGTGAGATAAAAAAATATTTTGAAATTATTCTCCTAATTGTTTAATTTGGAGATTTGAAAAATGAAATTTTTCAAGAAGAACAAATATATATAAAAAATTTATTTACTCAAACTGACAATTATTATTCACAAATAATGAATATTCAATAAAATTTAGTGATATTTTTTTTGTAAAAGTATGAGCTGTAAGTTGATTTGATAAAATTTTTACAAATGAAAAAGAAGCAAATGCTGACTTTGTATGCTCTTTTACAAATAAAACATGAAAAACAAAAAAAATGATTTTTAATAAAATTACACCTTCACTTGAGAAATATAAAGAAATTTTATTAAAAAGAAAAATTAAGAGATTTGATGAAAATAATTGGTTTGAATGGTGAAGAAAACATTATGAAAGTAATGAAAAAAGAATATATGTTAATTCAAAAACTAGAAATAAAAATCCTTTTTTTATTCATGAAAGTAATTATTATGATGGTTCAATTTTAGCAATTTTTCCTAAAAATCAAAATTTAGATATTGAAAAATTAACTCAAGAATTAAATAATATTGATTGGCAAGAATTATGATTTATTTGTGATTGAAGATATATTTTTAGTCAAAAAAGTTTGGAAAATTGTGTCCTACCGGAAAATTTCAGAAAATATGTTTATGAAAATAGACTATTTTAGAAACAATAAATATATGTATCATATTATTTATTTTTTGATACATATTAAAACCATATGTATCATGGTTGATACATGTTATTTTTATATATATCATGATTTAATATTTTTGATACATGATGTTATTTTTTACAAATAAAAAAGCTTCCAACTAAATGAAAGCTTTTATTTTGTTTTTTTTAAAATGGCAGTCCCACAAGGAGTCGAACCTTGCCCACAGGATTTGGAATCCTGGATTCTAACCGATAAACTATGGGACTAGAAATTTTATTGTAGAGACGCGATTAATCGCGTCTCTACTTAATAATTAAATTGTAAATCTATAAAAAGCACTTAAAGTATCTGCTCCGATAAAATCTTTTACTTTTTGATCTGGATTCATAACAAATCCTTGTTCAAGTAAAGACACTTCTGAAGCAAATTTACTCATTTTACCTTCAATTATATTAAGTAAAACTGGTTCTGGTTTTCCAGCCATTTTTGGATCATTTTTCATGATTTCTAATTGAATAGCTTTTTCTTTTTCAATTACTTCTGGAGATATGTCTGAAGCTGATAAAAATTCTGGATTTGCAGCAGTTATATGCATAGCAACTTGTTTTAATTTTTCTTCTGGAGTAGAAACTTTTGCTACAACAACTGAAGCAACTTTGTTATTTGAATGAACATAAGCTCAAACAGAAGCTCACTCTACTACTTGGAAATCTCTAACTTGTAGATTTTCTCACATTTCTAAAGAATAATTTTTATCAATCATAGCTTTAGCATCTTCTGCTGACGCACCAGCTTTTAATACTTCTACAACGTCAGCTAACATAGATTTATATCTATCAGAATTTGCTAAGAAGTCAGTTTCACAAGAAACAGATACGATGTAAGCTTTATTTCATTCAACAACTACTTTAATAGCTCATTCTAAAGCTTCTCTATCAGCTTTTGATGCTGCTTTTGCAAGTCATTTTTTTCTTAATTCTTCAATTGCAGCTTCAATATCTCAGTTAGTTGCAGTTAATGCTTTTTTACATTCTAACATTCAAATACCTGTTCTTTCTCTTAGTTCTTTTACTAGTGATGCAGTAATTTCCATATTATAAAAGGTTAATAATAAACTAATTTTTTTTATTTTCTTCTTTTGGTTGAAATTGAGCCATAATTTTTTCTATAAACTCTATTTCAACATAGATTCAATTATACGCTTTAGCAGCAAAAAATATAATTGATGGAAAATAAATTAATGTTAATATAAAAGACAATTTCAAACTTAAAACTGACATTATAAAAAATCAAACAACATAAAGTAAAAATAATGTAATTCATTGTCTATTAAATCTTTTGTTCTCTTTTTTTGTTCAGCTTTTTTCAGTGAATAAAAGCCAAATATTCAAAAAAGGAACGTAAGCTAAGACATTATTAAATTTATCTTTGTTTGTAAATTCTTCTTCATTTTCAAAGTCATCTAAATTAAAATCATCTTTCATATTTTAATATGTAAGAAAATAAATTATTTCGTAGAGACAAAAAATTTTTTGTCTCTACATTTTAATTATTCAGCTTTAGGTGAAGCTTCTTTTTTAGCTCTAGGTTTTTTTGGAGTTTCCTCTTTTTTTGCTGGAACTGTTTTTTCTTCTTTAACTTCTTCTTGTACGGAACGAATATTTTCGTTCCCTACTTCTTTTTTAACTTGTGGTTTTTTATCTCCTGAAACTTTTTTATCTTCAACTTTTTTAACAAAAGCTTTTGCTGGAGTAACTACTTTTGAGAAAGCAGATTTTAACTCTGAAGCTAAAAAGTCAAAAGATTTTGTAGAGTTAGTATTTGCGGGGATTAAGTTTGAAACTAAATCTATATCTCCGTTTGTATTGAAAATTGCAAAAGTTTTAACTCATAAAATTTCAGCTTCTCTTAAAGCTTGTTTTTCATAAATACCATCTGAAGCTAAAATGATGTCTGGTAATTTTTTCATTTCTTTAAGTCATGAATATGCTTTATCTAATTTTTCAAGTTCAAGCATTCTTCAAGCTTTTTCTTTTTTTGTTAATACTTCAAATCCTCAAGATTTAGAATCATCAAGTAATTGTAAATATGAACCAATTCTTTTTCTAATTGTTTTAAAATTTGTTAAAAGTCCTGGAACCCATTTTTCACAAACGTAGTATGATCCAGTTTCTTCAGCTAATTTTTTAAATGCATCTCTTGATTGGATTTTTGTAGCAACAATTAAAACTTTTTTTCCAGAAGCAGTTAATTCATTTAATTCTTTTTTAACTTCTTCTAATTTTTCTGCAGTTTTAAGTAAATTAATTACATGAATTCCATTTACTGAACCATAGATGTAAGGTCTCATTTTTGCATTCCAAAAATTTGTTTTATTTCAAATGTGTAATAAATTTTCAAACATTGAGTTTAATACAGTTTTTTCCATTTTTTATTAATTATGTTATAAATCAGATTATTTAAAATAATCTTTGTAAATATTTCTGCTCTAAAATAGATTCACAAAAATATTTTATTTTAATTTAAATTATTCAGCTACAGGAGCTTCTTGCCCAACTTCTTCAGTTTTTGGTTCTTTTTTAGCTTTTGGTTCTTTTACTTCTTCTTTTTTATCTTCAGCTTTTTCTTCTTTAACTGGAGCAGGAGTAAGAGCTTTTAGAGATAAACCAATTCTTTTTTCTTTTGGTTCGAAGTTAATAATTTTTGCTTCAACTTCTTCTCAAACTTTTATAAAATCTCTAATATCTTTCACAACTCAGTGAGAAATTTCAGATAAATGGATAAGTCATTGAATACCCCCATCTAATTCCATAAATGCCCCAAATTGAGAAATTCTAGAAATTGCAGCTTTAACTGTATCTCCAACTTTATATTTGCGAGCCAATACATCCCAAGGATTTTCTTGTAATCTTTTAACAGAAAGTGATATTTTATCATTATCAAGTCCAATAACTTTAACTTTGATTTTTTGTCCAACTTTTGCAAATTTTGAAGGATTATTAACATGTCCCCAATCAATTTCTGAAACGTGAACTAATCATTCAAGTCCATCAAAAGTAATAAATAATCAGTAAGTTAAAATTCATGATACTGTTCATTCAACGATATCTCCAACTTTTAAATTTCCTAAAGCTTTGTCTCTATTTTCTGAAATTGCAGCTTTTTCTGAGAAGATGATTTTTTTACCAGCCTCATCAACATTTATAACTTTTACTTTAAAATCTTTTCCAACTAAACCTTGTAAATGTTCAAGAATTTTTGCTGGATCAGCACCTTCAACTCTTGGATAATTAAGTGGAGTTAATTGTGATACAGGAATAAATCATTTTAGTCAATCAATATCAACAAGTAATCAACCTTTATTTGCTTCAGTTGGTTTAACCGTAATAATTTCTTCAGAATTTCTGAATTTAGAAAGATTTGTAAGAGATTTAATTTGATTTGCTCTTTTTAAAGATAAAATCAAAAGTCCTCTTTCAACAGAATCTCATAAAACCATTACATCAACCGCATCTCCAGATTTTAAAGAATCTAAATCAACAGTGTTTCCGATTTCTTTAGAAATTACTAAACCTGAAAATTGATTATTAACATTTACTAAAATGTTTTTTTTCTCAATTTTTACAACCGTACCATTAACTACTTCTCCTTCGCGAGGATATTTAATTTCTGGAGAAGCTCCAAATAACTCTTCAAACAGAGCTAAATCTTTTTTATCTGCCATAATAAGCATAAGTTAAAAAAATAAAATAGTGAAATTCTTAAGTCAGAATTTCTTTTTAAAAATTATGTAGTAAAAATATGATAACAAATTTTCACTATTTAATCTTTAAATACCTCACCTAATCTCTCCTTACATGAGAGGAATAATAATGATTTTAAATGGGGTGCTTGATGGGACTCGAACCCACGACCTCCAGAGTCACAATCTGGCATTCTAACCAACTAAACTACAAGCACCATATAACAAAAACTACCTTTTTCAAAAAAAGGCAGTTAGAGTATATGAAAAATGTCTGTAATGTCAAAAGAAAAATCTATTTTTTTAGCAAATTAACAAACGCTTCACTAGGAAGTGATACTTTTCAGAATTGTTTCATTTTTTTCTTTCATTCTTTTTGTTTTTCAAGTAACTTTCTTTTTCTTGTTATATCTCAACCATAAAGTTTAGCAGTAACATCTTTTCTCATAGCTGATAAATCTTCTCTTGCCACAACTCTTCAACCAACCGCAGCTTGCAATGCAATTGCAAAAAGCGCTCTTGGAACTACTTCTTTTAGTTTTAAAACTATTTTTCAACCAAGATATGCTGCTTGAGATCTATGACAAATTATACCTAAAGCTTCAACTTTTTCTCATGCAATAAGAATGTCAAGTTTAACTAAATCATCTTCTTTATATTTTAAAAATTCATAATTCATTGAAGCATATCAACTTGAAAGAGATTTTAATTCATCATAAAAATCTCATATAAGTTCATTCATTGGAAGCTCATAAGTAAGCATAACTCTAGTTCATTCAATATATGTTTGATTTTTAAGTATTCATCTTCTTTCTTGCGCAAGCTGCATAAGTGGTCATATATATTCGCTCGGTGTAATTATTTCACATTTTGCAATTGGTTCTTCTATACTTTCATAAAGTTCTCTTGCTGGTAAATCTTCAGGATTTGAAATACTTATTTCAGTATAAGTTTTATCTCAAAGTTGAATTAATTTTGGAGCAAATCTTGAATATTCAGATACTCTATCTCATTGTCTTTTTATCTTATAAGTAACTTGAGGAGCAGTAATAATTACATCCATATCAAATTCACGGAACAATCTTTCTTTCACTATATCAAGATGTAAAAGTCCTAAAAATCAACATCTATATCCATGCCCAAGAGCTCCTGAAACCTCTGGTTCAATTTGGAGAGCAGAATCATTTAACATTAATTTTTCAAATGCATCTTTAAATTGAGGATATTCTGAAGTATCCATTGGAAATACTCATGCGTAGATAAATGGAGTTACTTTTTTAAATCATTCTATAGGTTTTGCCGTCTCGGCCTTATCTTTTGGTCACGAAACATTGGCTGGCTTCCAAACTGTATCTCAAACTTGTGCATCACGGATTGATTTAAGTCAAGTTACAATATATCAAATTGATCAATTCCCTATTTTATTATCTGAAATATATTTTGGTGAAAAATATCAAACATCAAGTGCTTCAATTTTTTTATGTGTATTTAAAAAATGTAGTGTATCACCTTTTTTTATCTCTCAAGCAAATACTTTTACATAACTTACAACTCATCTATAACTATCATATTGGCTATCAAATACTAGTGCTTTTAGTTCACCCTCATCCCCCTTCCCCTTCTCCTTTGAAGGAGAAGGGGTGATTTGTTCCCTCTCCTCTCAAAGGAGAGGGCTAGGGTGAGGGCTATAAAATACCTGTGGTATTCTTACTCTATCAATAATAGCATCTAGTACACTTTCTACATTAAGTCAAGTTTTAGCCGAAACTGGTATGATTTCTTCTGCTTTACAACCTAGAAGATTTACTATTTCGTTTGTTACTTTTTCTACATCTGCTGCAGGTAAATCAATTTTATTTATAACTGGAATAATATCTAAATTATTTTCAAGTGCCATATAAACATTTGAAAGAGTCTGAGCTTCAATTCATTGAGTAGCATCCACTATTAAAAGACATCATTCAACTGAAGCTAGACTTCTTGAAACTTCATATTGGAAATCAACATGCCCTGGAGTATCAATCATATTAAGTTCATGATTTTTCCATTTCATTCTTACTGGAGTAAGTTTTATAGTTATTCATCTTTCTTGTTCAAGTTCCATAGTATCAAGAGTTTGAGCTCTTAAATCTCTTTTATCAATTGTTCCAGTAATTTCTAAAAGTCTATCAGCTAGTGTTGATTTCCCATGATCAATATGTGCGATAATACAAAAATTTCTAATATTTTTTAGTTCCATAATATTTATTAATCCATTAAATTTTTCCCTGATAGTATATAAAAAAGATTAAAAAAGCAAAAATTTAATAAAATGTAAAATTATTTTTGAGTTTTTTGGAAAATGTTTATATTAATTAATAATTTAATAATTAACAACAAATTATGTACTTCTTTCTATTTCTACACGAAACTATAAACAAACCCTTTTTAGTTTTCCTAAACTCATTTACTGATAATAAAATCATTTCTAATATAATTTATATTTTTGCAGATTTACCAATTTTTATAATTCCAATATTTTTACTTTGATTTTGGTTTTATTTTAATTTCAAAAAAGATATTTCTTGAAAAAATAAATTACTTTTTACATTTTATTCTATAATTTTAGCTATTTTAATAAGTATAATTATTCAACAATTTATACATATTGATAGACCAGAAACTGCTATAAATGCATCAAAAATGATTTTAAAACACATTCCTGATGCTTCGTTTCCATCAGATCATGCTAGTGTTTGAAGTGCTTTTATTATAAGTTTATTTTTATTTTGATTTGTAAGATTTGCATTTTTTATTTTACCTTTATTTTTAATAATGTTTTTATCAAGAATTGCCGGATGAGTTCATTGGCCACTTGATATTTTGGTTTGAATAATTATTTGAACTTTATCGAGTTTTTTAATTTACAAATTTCAAAATCTAGCTATATTTAAAATGATAAATAATTTTGTTTTAAAAATTGCTTCTTACTTTAAATTATAATAAAATTTTATGAAAAATATAGCATTAACTTGATGATGAACTTGAGGACATATTTTTCCTCTTTTATCTATTTATAACTACCTAAAAAATGATGAAAATCTAAACTTTATTTGGTTTTGAGATGAGGATTCTCTAGAAGCACAAATTTGTGATGAAAGTAATATAAATTTTGAACATATCCCTGCTGGAAAAATAAGAAGATATTTCGACGTAAAAAATTTCTTTGAACCACTAAAAAATTTAAGCTGAATAATTTGGTGAATTTATTATATCTTAAAATACAAAATTGATATAATTATTTCAAAATGAGGTTATGTTTCACTTCCGCTTTGTATCGCGGGTTTTTTACTTAGAAAAAAAATATATATTCATGAATCAGATATAATTTCTGGAGTAACTAATAATTTGATTTCAAAAGTTGCAACTAAGATATTTTACTCATTTCCAAATGAAAAAATTGATAATGAAAAACATATTTTAATTGGACAAATTTTAAATCCTGAATTACTTGAAAATATTGATACTAAATGAGAAGTTGAGGAAAATGAAAAAATGGAAGTTTTAGTAATTGCTTGAAGTCAATGATCAACTACAATTTTTGAAAATATAAAAACTATTTTAAATAATTTAATTGATATAAATTTTACAATTATTTTATGAGATAAAAATTTGCATTTCAGAGAAACTTTTGAAGGATTTTCAAATGTTAAACTTTATGATTTTGTTTCTCAAAAAGAACTTTGAGAAATTTATAAAAAAACTGATATAGCTATAACGAGGGGCTGATCAACAACGCTATGGGAATTATACTTTTTTGGAATTCATTCTATTATTGTGCCTCTTGAATGAAGTGCTCAAGATCATCAAGTAAAAAATGCTCTATATTTTAAAGAAAATTTTTGAAGTGATGTTATAGAAGAATCCCCTCAGTTAAATCTAGATATATTTAGACTAATAAACAAATATAAAGATTTAAGAAAAGCGTGACTTAATACAAAAAATTTCTATTATCCTTTAGAAAAAATAAAAGCTGAAATTAATTAATTTTAGCTTTTATTTTATTGTAATATACTATGAATTGCATTTCATGCAGAAATATTATTTAATTTTTCTAATTCAGATTTTATAGTTTCTAAAAAACTTTTAAAATAATCCACTTCTACTTGTTCTAATTTTGTTATATTTTCTAAAGGAAAAGATTTTTTTATTATATCAAGTAATGAATCTGCTGTAAAGATAGGTTCTTTTCATCATAATTTAACATTTAATTCATTTGATAATTTAATTATTTCTAAAATTAATCTATTTTTTTCACCTATTTCCTTTGCCCTTTCTATTCAAGGTGTAGCTCTATCTGACCAATTCATATTTTTAAAATTAATTATAATTTAAGGAAATACTATATATAATTTTTTTCTAAATGCAAATAAAAAAGATGAGAAAATCTCATCTTTTTTGAAGTCACGATAAATCGTGTCTCTACTATTTTGTTTCAGTTGGAACTACCGGAACTTCAACTTTTGGAGGAAGTGGATCAAATTTTCTCTTTAGTCCTATTCTTCCCTTTTCTTTATTTACTTCAATAACTTCAAACTCAACTTCTTCTCACTCTTTAACTATATCAGTTACATTAACTACGCGAGTTGCCGCAAGTTTTGAAATATGTATCATTCAAGATTTTCCATTAAATTCAACTATTGCTCAAGTTCCATCAATTATTTTTGCAACTTTTCAAATACCTTTATATCAAACTTCTGGTTCCCATACCATAGCTTTTATCTCATCTATTGCTTTATTTCATCAAATTTGGTCTTTAGCTGTAACTGTTGTATTTCCATCTTCTGCAATAGATATTTTAACTGAATATTCTTTTTCCATTCTTTGAACATTTTCTCATCATTTTCAGATAACTTCTCTGATTTTATCAACCGGAACAAATACATTCATTATAAGTGGAGCATAAGGAGAAAGATTTGGAGCAACAGTAGGTTGAACTTTTAACATTTCATCAAGTATGTAGTTTATAGAAGTTCTAGCTTGAGTAAATGCTTTTTCAAATACTTCTAGACTTAATCATTTAATTTTTACATCAAGTTGCATAGCTGTAATCCCGTTTGGTGACATTGCAACTTTGAAATCCATATCTCAAAGAAAATCTTCTTGAGCTTGGATATCTGATAATATTTTATAAACTCATGTTTCTTCATCATAAATCATTCACATCGCAATTCCGGCAACTGGTGCTTTTATCGGAACTCCTGCTTGCATAAGTGATAAAGTTGATCAACAAACTGAAGCCATAGAACTTGAACCATTACAAGTCATAGTTTCTGAAACCACTCTTATCATATATGGAAACTCAGTTTCACTTGGTAACACTGCTTCAAGTGCCCTTTCAGCTAATTTACCATGTCATACCTCCCTTCTTCAAACTCATCTTAAAGGCCTAACTTCTCAAACTGAAAATGGGGGAAAATTATAGTGGTGAATATATCTTTTTGTTGTTTCTTCATACATGTCATCAACTATTTGAATATCATCAGGTCATCATAAAGTTGCAATAGATAATATTTGAGTCATTCATCTTTGGAAAAGACCAGAACCATGAACTCTTGGTAATAATCATGTTTCACATTTTATAGGTCTAACTTCATCTAATTTTCTTAAATCAAGTCTTTTTTCATTCTCTAATACATTTTTTCTCATCACTTTTTTCACTCTTTTATAAACAAGTTCTCAAACATTTATCTCTTCCGAGTCCGGACTTTCAATAAGTCCGGACTCAATTAGATATTCTCTTACTTCTACATCAAACTCATCAAGTTTATGTTGAAAATCTTTTTTTCATAATCAGTAAAGTCATTCAAGTTTTGAATCAGTCAAAAATTCTGCAACTCTATCATATAAAGTTTCATCTGGTAAATTGTAAAATGCTTTTATTTCTCAAATACCAAACACTTTTTTGTATTCAGCTATAAAATCATTTTGTGCGTTACATAAATCTTTTATCAAATTAAAAGCTACTTTTAATCATTCCATCATTTCATTTTGTGAAACTTCATTTCATCCAGATTCTACCATAGTTATAGCATCAAGTGTTCAAGCAACAAGTAAGTTAAGTCTTGCAGTTTGTTCTTCTTCAAAACTTGGGTCAAAAATAAATTTTCATTCATTTGATAAAATAATTCTTACTCCAGAAACTGGTCATTCAAATGGGGCTCAAGTCATCATCAAAGCTAAACTTGCTCCAGTTATACCAAAAAATCATAAATCAGATTCGTTTGATGAAGAAAGTGCTGTAGCTATAATTTGAGTATCATTTATAAAACCTTTAGGAAACATAGGTCTTATTGGTCTATCAATAATTCTTGATGTTAAAATTGAAGCCTCACTTGGTCTTCACTCTCTTTTTGCAAATCTATTTCAACCAATTTTTCAAGTAGCATAAAATTTCTCTTGATAATCAACAACTAAAGGGAAAAAATCTGCCTCTTCATTCACAGAAGTTTCTTTTATACCAGCTGTAACAAGTAATACATTTCCAGATTCATCACTAATTGTAATACTTCAATTAGCTAGTAGTCATAATTTTCCTGTTTCAAAACTGATATTTTTTCCTCAAATATTATAAGTTTTTTTAAGTGGTTTTATTTCCACAGCATTTTTATCAGATAATCAAATCATAAAATAAAAAATTATTATATAAAAAATTTCTGATACAAAAGACTAAGACAAAATATTAACTACAAATTTTTTATAACCAATATTTTATCTTTTTCTTTTAGATATCAAAAATCCTTGCAATTATACGAAATTTCTTATTTTTTGCAAAATTTAATTCTTTGTGATAAAATAAAGAAAATATTAATAAATTAAATTATGGCAGAAAAAATAAAAAATACTCTTTCAAAAAAACCAAAATCAGTTGTTAAGATTAAGCAAAAACCAAAGCAAGCTGAAACAAAAACAGATGTTCTTTGTAAAATAGTTAATATTCAAAAATCAACTTGTTTAAGCTTAAGCAAGATAAAACTAAAAGAACTAAGAAATCAACTTCCACCAAATCAAGATATAACAAAAAGACAAAAAACTATAACCGAATTACAAGCAATTATTGATGCTATTTCTTCAAAAGTAACATTTCCAGTAATTTCTGATAAAAATTCAAACCTAATTACAGAAAAAGAAAGATACATAAGAGAAGTATGAATTAGAAAAAAATATTGAGAAAAAATAACTTGATTATTTCAAAAATATGTAAGCTGATCAATAGTTGATGAAAATATGCTTTGGGCAATCATTGCAAAAGAATCAAGATTTGATACAAAAGCAATTTCATATAAATGAGTGGATTGATTATGTCAAATATCAAATGATACTGTTGATACTATTTTGAATATAAATGCGGCTAGAAATAAAAAAGATTCAAATAAAGAAGAACTTTTTATTGAAAGAAAATCTTTAGAATCAAAAAGATATAACAAGAAAAAGAAAAAATTTGAACTTGATGAAAAGAAAGTTTTAGATCCACTAGTTCAAATGAAATTAGCTATAAGTTATTTATTATTTTTAGAAAAATTATTTGAATTAGTTCCCATAAAAACTCTTAAAGAAAAAGAATTTAAAAAAGATTTAATGGTTACAGCGTATAATCTAGGACCAACAAAAACTAAAGAAATATATGATAAATATAAATGAATAAATGACTGGAATTGACTTAAAAAAGCACTAGAAGAGGCTAGTGATGATTGATTAATAAAAGAAAGAAAAAAAGATGAGGTTGTTTCTTATGTACCAGAAGTAAAAGATAACAGAATAAGACTTGCCTCTTTAAACTAAAAAATAGCTTAAAATTAAGCTATTTTTTCAAAATTGAATACATCTACTACTTTTCAGTTTACCATCACTTCATTTTCTCAAGACAAAACTATTGGTTTATGATATTCATCTCTTGATTTCGGTATAAGATATAAATTTTCTCATTCTTTTTTTGGTATTTTTAGAGTTGCTGCATTATCAACAACGAATAAAAATGCATCATGCGTATTTATAACTTTTTCTTTTTTATCTATTAAAACATAACTTCAATTTTCTATATATTTTCAGTTTATCATATACTGATTCATAGAAGTTCATTCTACTTTTACTAAGAAATAATCTCAT
>CAYOIP010000003.1:0-39218 GCA_964404065.1 uncultured Candidatus Peribacteria bacterium | reverse complement strand
TCAAAATCCCATTCCTTCACCGGAGTGCGAGTTCGATTCTCGCTCGGGGCACCAAAAATATTTAAAAAGAGAGTGAAAAATTTTTCACTCTCTTTTTTTTGTTACTCAAAATTCACTTCTGGAGCAACTTCAGTTCAAGCCTCACTTTCAAATAAATTTTTCTTTTCAAATCCTAGGATTCATGCAATTATATTTGTAGGAAAAGTTCTTATATAGATATTGAAATCTTGAACTTGTTCGTTGTATCTCATTCTTTCAGTTGAAATCCTATTTTCAGTTCATTCAAGAGATACTCTCAAATCAGCAAAAGCTTGGTTTGCTTTTAAGTTTGGATAATTTTCTGTTACCATTAAAAGTCTAGAAAGTGCTTGAGAAATACCAGTTTGTTCTTTTTGATATTCAGCAAATTCCTGAGCATCATTTATGTTTATATTTGTTTTTGTCGCAGAAGCTCTAGCCTGAACAACTGCTTCTAAAGTAGATTTCTCAAAATTTGCTTCTCACTTAACTGAAGCAACAATATTTGGTATCAAATCACTTCTTCTTTGATATTGGTTTTCTACTTGTGACCAAGCTGTATTTACAGTTTCTTCTTTTGTCACAAGAGTATTATATTTTCAATAAAATAAAAATCACACAAAAGCTATAATAGCTAAAATAATTATTAAACTTTTTTTCATAAAATAAAAATTAAAAAATAAAAATTAAAAAATAAAATTTTTTACCATTTTCAAGAACTTCATCATCCACCAAAACTTCCTCAGGAAAAACCTCAAAATCATCATCTTGAACCTCATCATCACTTGAATCCTCAAGATCCTCATCATTTTCAAGAATTTCAAAATATTCCAAATATTCAACCAAAAAACCAAATTGCTATATTTGCAAGAATTCAAACAAGTCAAACTGCAATAATAGTTAATGGAAGAGAAAGTAAATATGCAAATATAAAATATTTAAATAATTTTTTATACTCTCCATTTTTTGCAATGGGTTTAAAAAATATAGATGAAATAATTAAAGCAAGAAAGAAATTTATAACTAAAAGAAAAGAAAAATCTCAGTTTTTAGAATCATCTTGAGTTGAAATAATACTTTCATCTCAAGATAAAACTTTATCCAAATCAAATAAAAGTCAATTTATTCAGTCAAAATACTTTTCTTCTTTAAAAAGTGCGAAATTTTTTTGTCCGAGTTTATTTGCTAGCAAATCAGGTAAAACTCATTCTACTCAATATCCAGTTGATATATTCCAAGCTCTGTCATTTAGAGCTATTAAAACAACTATTCAATTATCTTTGTCGGATTTTCAAACTCAGATTTTTTGTCAGATTTCTGTTCATAAAGCTGAGATATCTTCTCAGTCAGTTGAAGGAATAATTACAAGCAAAATTTCAGCAGTGTATTTATTTCTTATATCTTGAATTTTTTGTTCTATAACTATTTTTTGTTCAGAATTTATTATTCAAACTTTATCTATAACTGAAGAATTTATTTCTCACAAGCTATTTATATTAAATCAAATAGATTTTGGAATAATTAGAAAAAATATATTTATTACAAGAAGTATTTTTATGATTTTTTTCATATTTTTGCATTTAAGATAATTTCATTATAAATGTTTTTATTTTATTGCAATTTTTATTTTTTGCTATTTTCTTAAAATCCTTAAAATACAAATAATATTATTAACTTTTAAAAAAGTGGAAAAAGGTTTCAAGAAAAATAGAGGTGAAAATAGATTTAAAAAAGATGAAAAAAAATCTTTTTCAAAACCTTCAAAAACAATTTCAAAACTTAGATATAAAAACTATATTAAAAAAGAAGAGGATTATTCAAGCTTAGAAAAAATAGTTTGAGTTTATTCAAGTGCAAAAAATAATGACTTTGGTTTTGTCGATGTCGAATGAAAAGAAAAATGATACTTTGTTTATCCAAAAAATCTAAACTGAGCTTTAGATTGAGACGATGTTGAAGCTGTTATAAAAATATTTAATCGCAGAAAAGAAGCAGTAATCACAAAAGTTCTAAAAAGAGCTGATAGGATTTTGGTATGAAAAATTCAGCTTGTAAAAGATTTTGCTTTTGTAATTTTGGATAATCCAGCTTTTAAAACTGATGTTCATATTTCAAATAAAAAACTTTCAAAATTTAAATGACAAATAAAAAATTGAGATAAAGTTGCTATAAAAATAACATCGTGGGAAGGAAAAAATCCTGAATGAAGTATTTTTGAAGTTCTTTGAGATGCTTCAAAATCGTGAGTTGATATTATGTGAATCGCTTTAGAATGATGAGCTAGAATTAGATTTTGAGAAAATATTTTACAGGAAGCAGAAAAACTAAAATTTGAAGAACAAAACTCTAGAGTTGATTTAACAAAAAAACTTATTTTCACAATTGATTGAGAAGATGCAAAAGATTTAGATGATGCTGTGAGTGTGGAGAGAATTTATGTAGCCCCTCATCCTAAATCCTTCTCCTTTGAAGGAGAAGGACTTCTATCCCCCTCTACTCCAAAGGAGAGGGGGCAGGGGGTGAGGTATAAACTCCTTGTTTCAATAGCTGATGTTTCAGAATATGTCCAGGAATGAAGTTTTTTAGATAAGGAAGCACTAAAAAGATGAAATTCTATTTATCTAGTTGATAGAGTTATTCCAATGCTTCCAGAAAAATTATCAAATGATTTGTGTTCATTAAATCCAAACACAAAAAAACTGACTCTCACTTGTGAGATGATTATTGATAATACTTGAAATGTTATTTCAAAAAAAGTTTACGAAAGTGTAATTTCTTCAAAATTTCGTTTAACATACAGGGAAGTGCAAGAAATACTTGATAAGAAACTAAGTGTATGAAATGAGTTGAAGTTTTGATGAGCTATAACTAAAGAATTAGTTGAAGCCGTGAATCTATCTTATGAACTAAAAACTATAATTACGTCAAAAAAGAAGAAAGCCTGAATACTTGATTTTGATTTTCCAGAAACTAAAATTAAATTAGATGAAAATGGAAATCCTATTTCAATTGAGAAATATGAGAGGTACCAAAGTATGAAAATTATTGAAGAATTTATGATTTTAGCAAATGAATCTGTGTGAGAACTATTTTCAAAACTTCCTTTTGTTTATAGAGTGCATCCAGTGCCTGCTGAAGATGATATAGAAAAACTTAGAAATACTTTAAATATTTTCTGATTTAAGTTACCATACAAAAATTTAACCCCAAAGATTTTAGCTGAGATTTTAAAAGAAATTGAGTGAAATCCAAAAGAAAAATTACTTCAAAAGTTAATTTTAAGAAGCCTAGAAAAAGCTATTTATTCAGAAGAAAATGTTGGGCATTTTTGACTAAATTTAGAATACTATTCTCATTTTACTTCACCAATTAGAAGATATCCAGATTTGCAAATTCATAGAATTATAAAGGAAAAATTATCTTGAAAACTTGATAAAACTAGAATTGAACATTATAAAGATATATTAAAAACAGTTTCAAAAAATACATCTGAGACTGAAAGAAAAGCTGAAAAACTTGAATATGCAGTAAGAGATTTAATTATTTGTAAATATTATGAAAATCGCACAGGAGAAGAATTTGAAGGAATTATTTCAGGTATGATTGAAAGTGGTTTTTTTGTAGAACTTGAAAATACTGCTGAATGATTTGTTTCTATAGAACAAGTTTGCACTGTTATTTGAAAAAATAAATTTGATTACAATCCTGAATTTATGAAGTTTGAATTTACAAAGGATTTAGCTTTTCAAATATGAGATAATTTAAAAATAAAAATTGCAAATGTGGAAATAGATAAAAGAAGATTAAATTTTGATTTTTTAGAAAAAAAAATAAATCTATGAAAATAGATTTATTTAATATTAGAAGTTATCAAATTCATTTTGAGAATATTCAAAGTTTATTTTGTTTCTTAACCAATCTAGATTATTAGTAGTTGTAGTTCTTCATTTCCATCTAAAAGGAATAATTTGTAACTCGGAATCACTTAATCAATCTTTTGTTTTTAATTCTTCAAAAGTATAAGTAATTTCTTCTTCTCAATTTTCTCATCTTGAGACACTATTTATTTTTATTCTAAAAACTCATCAAACTTTTCATTCAAAATCAACTTCTATAGTCATAAAAATGGGAATATTTTTTTCACATAATTCTTCTAATTGTTTTAAAAGTTTACTTTTTTCTTCTAAAATATCCTTAGCTTTTTTTCTTTCTTCTTCAATTATTTGTGAAGTATCTGGAGTTACAAATTTATCAAATATTCCATCAGTTATAAAAGTATCTCTAAAATTATTTAAATCACTTGCTGTAACTTCTAAAACATCTCATACTTTTATTTCTTTTCATCTATATTTACAAGATTTTCATTGCATTCATATAACTTCAAATCTTACAATTTCATTATTATTACGCCCAGCTTCACTATTAAAAACTCATTTAGTATTTTTATCTTCAATAGAAATTATTTTTATTCTTGCAATTCAATCTGTATTTTCAAGTGTTCTCTGAAATGCAGGTTTTATTTGATTTGTAAAATATATAAATTGTCAATTCTTAAAAATTTCAGATAATTTATCAAAAGCATCTGAAGTTCAAAAGCTTCATTCTACTCAAAACATAGTAATATTAGTTAATTATTTAAATATGGTTTAATTTTACTATATTTATGAAAAAATTGCAAAAAAATATTTATTTGCTTTTTCCAAAAAATTTCATATTTTTATTTTAAATTTTATTTTATTTTTTTTCATTTATGAAAACACTAAAAAAAATCTTAAAACTACTTTTTTGTAAAACTTTAATGCAAAAATTTATTGCTTATATATTATTGATATTAGCATTTTATGTTTTACAAGACTTTTTAGCAGTTTTGTTTCTTACATTTATATTTGCGTATTTATTTTTAACATTTTGAAAATTTTTAAAACAAAAAATTGATTATTTTTTATCAAAAGTACTTAGAAATAAAAAAGAGATTTTATTTTTTCAAAACTTTTTTTGATTAAATATTATAATAATTTTCTTATATTTAATTTTTCTTTGAGCAGTTTTATTTGCTCTTTCAGATTTATTACCACAACTAACTCGTGAGCTTAAAGAATTACCAAATTATGTTCCTGCCTTAAAAGAACCAGCAATTACATTAACTCAAAAACTAGAAGAAATAAAAAATCTAAATTCTCAAATTGGTTGAAGTATTTATTGACTTTTTTCAAAACAAGACATGGATATTTTGCTTCAGGTTTATGAAAAATTAAAAGCATTTTGAGCGGTATTTTTAAAAGTAATTTTATCACTTTTACTTAGTTATATTTTTATAATTGATAGAGATAAACTTGGGGAATATTTAGAGTGAATTAAGGATTCAAATTTTTGATTTTTATATAGAGAATACCAAATAATTATTCATAAAATTGTTAGAACTTTTTGACTTGTTTTTAAAGCTCAAAGTATAATTGCTACAGTAAATGCATTACTTACAACCCTTTGACTTTTAATAATTTGAGCAATTCATTATACAACATTTCCTTTTATTTACACATTAGCAATTATAGTTTTTATTTGTTCATTTATACCAGTTTTAGGAACGTTTATATCATCAATTCCAATTTTGATAATTTGATATACAACCTTTCAATCTTGGACAGTAGTTTTTGAAATAATTTTATTAATTGCATTTATTCACGCAGTAGAAGCTTATTATCTTAATCCAAAAATTGTTTCATCGTTTATAAAATTACCTTTAAGTTTAACATTTTTAGTTTTGATTTTATCTGAACATTTTATGTGATTTGCGTGACTTGTTATAGGTATAAGTAGTTTTTATCTAGTTTTAGAACTTTTGCGTGATGCTGATAAAATAATTACAAAATCAAAAGTTGCTTATGATAATATGTGAGATTTAGAACAAGATACAAAAGAACATATAAAAAAAGAAGTTAGAGTGAGTAGGAAGGTTTAAAGACCTCACCTAACCTCTCCTTTGGAGGAGAGGAATAAAAGGAAAGTATTTTTAAATCCCCTCTCCTTCAAAGGAGAGGGGTTAGGGGTGAGGGGGATTTTTACTTTCTCAAATATTTAACCTCTAAACTTTCTCACTCAAACTCAAAAATGTCTGAAGGTTTAATTGCTGGTAGGGAATGAATATTTTCATTCCATAAAAATTTAATATCTTTAAAATTTTCAAATTGTTTTTTTGCTTCTGTAATATCATATATTTCTTTTTCTCCAGAAAAATTAGCACTTGTTAAAAATATTGGTCATATTTCAGAGATAAGTTTTTTTTCAATTTCATTATTAGCAACTCTAAAAGCTACTTTTTTATATACTTCTTTGTTTTCATAACAAAAATCTTCTTGTTCTAGATTTAAAATCATTTCAATATATGGGCAATTTGTAAGTACTGTCCACGGTGCAGAATAATTTTTTAAAAAATCTATTTGAGATAGATTTAATGAAGTATTTTTTTCAAGCCAAGCAAAACTATCAACCATTATTGCAAGTGGTTTATTTAGAGGCCTTTTTTTTATTTCATAGATTTTATGATAACTTTTTGTATCATCTAGCGCGCATGCTATTCAGAAACATGTATCAGTTGGAAGTATATAAATCATAATTACTTTATAGGATTTTTAAGTGGTTCTCAGATCATTCTTGGATATTTTTTATTTGTTTCTCAAACTTTTTGTATAAATAAAAATGCTCTTTTTTGTCAAGCAAGCTCATATTTTTTAATAGCTATTATTTCTGCATCAAGTACGTGAAGTGCTTTTTTTGCTTCTGCTATTTCAGCATCATTATCAAGTTTATACGAAACAAAAATTCATCAAACTGATAAAAGGGGAATAGTGTATTCTAGAAGTGTTGGAAGATAAGCAGTTGCGCGAGAAACTACCATGTTGTATTGTCATCTGTATTCCTTATTTTGTCATAATTCTTCAGCTCTCGCTTGAATTGCTTTTATATTTTTTAAATCTAATTTTCCAATAAATTCATTTACAACTTTTACTTTTTTTCAAATACTATCTATTAAAGTAAATTCTGTATTATTTTCATCAACAATTTTTAATGGAATTCAAGGAAATCCTCATCAAGTTCATAAATCTAAAACTTTTCATTCTATTGAACAAAATTTTTTAAGTATAATAGAATCAATAAAATGTTTTTCTATAATTCATTCTTCATCACGAATCGCTGATAGATTGATTTGAGCATTAGTTTCTGTAAATATTTTTAAAAACTCACTAAATTTTTGAGCTTCACTTTGAGATATTTCTAAATCATAATTTTTAAATTTTTGTTGCATAATATTTTTGGTTAATAAGTTTCTATATTTTATTTTTTTAGTAAAATTAAAAATTAAGTTTATGTTATTAGTTTACATTTTCGTAACCCATCTGCCTTATCAGGCATCTTCCCTTAAGCCTAAGGGAAGAAAAGTTGAGTTTTAATTCATATTAATTTTATAGATTTTAAAAAAAATATTAAATTATAAGGTACTTCCATATTTCTCCTTCCCTTAGATTTAAGGGAAGGCTGGGATGGGTTACGAAAAAATTTTTCAATTTTTTATACTTGTCATAAAAGAATTAAAATTACTAAGTCATTTTATTTTTTCCATTTCATCTTGTGAAAAATCTTCAAAAACAGTATCATTTTCTGATATTTTTGACATAAAAATTATATTTAAAATATAAAAAGTTATTTACATTGTAAATAACTTTTTATTAAAATCAAATTATTTTATAGCATCTGCAACTAAATCTGCAATTCACTCTTCAAATGGTGAAGGAATGATTTTATCTGGAGTTGGATTTTTAACAAAATTAGCTAAATTTTCAGCTGCTTTAAGTTTCATTTCATCAGTTATCTTTTTTACTCAATTTTTTAAAGCTCATTTAAACACTCCAGGAAAAACTAAAACATTATTTAGTTGGTTTGGATAATCACTTCTTCCAGTTGCAACTATTTTTGCTCCAGCAGCATAAGCTAGTTCTGGCATAATTTCTGGAGTTGGGTTTGCCATTGCAAAAATCATAGGATCTTTGCTCATTGATTTAACCATTTCAGGAGTTAGAACTCATGGAGCAGAAACTCATATAAAAATATCCCTTCATTTAACTGCCTCACTAAGACCACCAATAATACATCTATCACTACTTGGATCAAGCAAACAAGCTGTATTTGTTATATTTGTTAGCATTTCTTTTACTGGATTTAAGTCTTTTCTTCCAGGGTGAATAGTTCCCACACTATCAACCATAACTATATCTTTTATTCAGTAAAGTAAAAGTAATTTTGTAATTGCCACTCAAGCAGCTCAAACTCCATTTACTACAACTTTCACATCTTCTTTTTTCTTATCTGTTATTTTTAGTCAATTTATAATTCAAGCCAGAGTTACTATAGCTGTTCCGTGTTGATCATCATGCATTACAGGTATATCAAGTTCATTTTTTAGTCTTTCTTCGATTTCAAAACATCTTGGCGCAGAAATATCTTCTAGGTTTATTCAACCAAAAGTTGGGGCAATATTTTTTATAGTTCTTATAATTTCCTCAGTGTCTTTAGTATTTAAAATAATTGGAAATGCATTTATTCAAGCAAATTTTTTGAAAAGTACACATTTTCATTCCATAACAGGAAGTCAAGCTTCTGGACCAATATCTCAAAGTCCTAAAACTGCAGTTCCATCAGAAATTACAGCAACAGTATTTGCTTTTAGAGTATAATCATATACTTTTGATTTATCTTTTGCGATTTCTCTACAAGGTTCAGCAACTCAAGGAGAATAATAAGTGCTTAAATCATCTCTAGTTTCTAGTGGAACTTTTGAAATAGTTTCAAGTTTTCAATTGTATTTTTTGTGTTCAATAAGGCTTTTTTCAAAGTAATTCATAAATATAAAATTAATAGTAAATTGCTATAAATTATATAGTTAATTTTTATAATGCAAATTTAATCTTCAAATTTGTAAAAATACTTTAAATATGCTAAAATATTTTTAATATTAAATAGTATAAATAAAAAATGAACTTACCTTCACATATAGATTCTCCACAAAAAAATAAACCGACAGCAGTTTTAATTGCAAAAGAAAATTGAATAATTTTAACAAATGTTGGTTGAGTTAGTATGAGAATTTTTAATATACTTCTTCATAGAAAAAAATGATTTACTTCTCTTTATGCTCCTAAAAATAAGAAATTATATAAATTTAAAAATTTAAGTAGTATTTGAGATATAGAATTGGTATTTGTTGAAAGCAAAGATAATTACCACAGAATTGAATTACCCGAAGAAATGAAAAAAAATCTAGCATTATATTTAAAAAATAAACAAGAAATGGAAGAAAATGAAAGTTATTATTATGATTGATGATTTGATTGTAAAAGTTTTACAGATTTTTTAAATGGTTGGGAAAAATGAGATAAACTAGATTGAAAAAAAATAAACTTTGAAGATATTTATGATTTGCCTATTTGAACTACTATTATGACTTATGATAGAATTGAAGATAAAAAATATAAAGCAATGCATTATTGAATAGTAATTTGAAAATGAATTATTTTATCAAAATTATGACATACTCATAATTGATGAGAAATTGCTATAACAACAGTTGAAGAATTACAAAAAGTTTATTCTTTTAACCATATTTGAGTAATAAATAAAAAATAGATTTCGCTTGCGAAATCTATTTTTTTAAACTTAAATCATATTTACTCCAAAAATCTTTTCTAAATTCTTCAAACTTATTTTTCAAAATTGCATTTCTAGCTTTTTTAGTAAGATTTACAAGAAAATATAAATTGTGATAACTTAAAAGTTGAAGTCAAAGCATTTCATCTTCCTGAACTAAATGTCTTAAATATCATTTAGAATAATTCTTGCAAACTTTACAATCACAAGTATTATCTAAACTTTCATCAGACAATTTATATTTTTCATTAGTTATTTTTATATATCAAAAACTTGAGAAAGCTGTTCAGTGTCTTCAAATTCTAGTTGGTAATACACAATCAAACATATCCATTCCTCTAGCTATACACTCTACTAAATCTTCTGGAGTTCAGATTCACATCAAATATCTTGGTTTATTTTGTGGAAGTTCTGGATTTATGACTTCCAAAATTCTATACATTTCAGGTTTTGCTTCTCAAACTGAAAGTCATCCAATTGCTACTCAATGTGTATTAAGAGAAGTTATAAAACGAGTTGATTCAAGTCTTAAATCATCATAAGTTACTCATTGAATAATAGGGAATAGAGCTTGGACATAACTTCATTCTTCTAGTCTTTTTTTGTTGTTTTTTTGAACTTGTTCTAGACTTCTTATAGCCCAACGATGCGTTCTTTCCATTGCTGCTTTTGCATAATGCCAATCAGAAGTTCCAGGAGCACATTCATCAAAAGCCATTATTATATCAGCTCATAAATTTGACTGAATATCCATAACATTTTCAGCATTAAAAAAGTGTTTAGATCAATCTATAAAACTTCTAAAATGAACTCAATCCTCAGTAATTTTCACAAGAGAATTTTTTACCCCTTTCTCCCCTGGGGGGAAAGGTTGGGATAGGGGGATTTTTTGCCTCATATTTCCCAAAGAAAATACCTGAAATCATCAACTATCAGTTAGCATTGGTTTGTTATAATTTGAAAATTTATGAATTCATCCAAAATGTTTTACTACTTTATCTCCAGGTCTTAGATAAAGATGATAAGTATTATTTAAAATAATTTGAGCTCACATTTCATCAAGTTCTGAGTTGTGAATTCATTTAACAGTTGATTTAGTTCAAACAGGCATAAAAACAGGAGTTTCTATTTTCCCGTGTGGTGTTGTAAATATTCAAGCTCTTGCTTTATTATTAGTATTTTTTAGTTCAAATTCAAACATTCTTTTATTAATATTTTTAAAACGCTGACATTATAATAAAAAAAAACTATAATCAAATTTGTTATAGTTTTTAGTGAGTTTTTATTTTTTCTTCTAATTTTTTTATATTTTCTTCTTTTTTTGTTTGTCTTTCTTCTATTTCAGATTTTGTTTCAAATTTATGTTCGCGTAAAAATTTTATAGAATAGTGATTCCAATCAGGATCTAAGATTTTAATTTTTTTAATTGTTTCAAGTTCTAGTTTTAATCTTTTTCATTTTTCAAAAAAATCATCTCTTCATAAATTATCTGTATCAGCATCTCTTATGATACTTTCAAGTAAATCTTGTGGAACTCTAGTATAAATAGTGGCAATTATTAACTTTTCAACAAGTTTTATTTTTTCTTCAGTATATAAAATAGATCTTAGATAATTTTTTGCAATAGTTGCTCATATGTATTCGTTTTCGTCATATTGGATAACAAATCATATATCATGAAAAAGTCATGCAATTGCTAATATTTCTAAAGTATTTTCATCAAATCATTCTTTTTTTCAAAGTTCAACTGCTCTATTTGACACTTCTAAAGCATGTTCATATTGATGATAATAATGATTTTCTAAAGGTCACATCATCATATTTACATAATTTTTAACTTGAGAAAGTAGTTTTTCGTTCATATTTTTTTAATTTATAATTTTATTTATATCATTATAAGCAATTAATAGACTTAATGCAATTAAAAATATAAAAAATCATACATGAATCAGTCATTCAACGGATTCTGAAATAACTTTTTTACCAAATATCTTTTTTATAATTGAATTTATCACTATAAATAAAAATCTTCATCCATCTAAAGCTGGAATTGGAAGTAAATTAAAAACTCATAAATTTATAGAAATTATTGCTCAAATTATAAGTATAAAAATTACTCAGTTTCAAATAGATTTTGTCATAAAATCAACTATTCAAATTGGCCCAGAAACTTGAGCGATTGCTTCACTTCTTTCCGTTTTAGTTTTTGGTGCAAATATTTTTTGTACTAAAATTCAGATTCCTTTAAAAGTAAGTTTGATTTGTCCATAAGTTTCTAAGTTTGCATATTTTATTGATTCTAAAATTCAGTATTTGTATTCAAAATCTTTGTTAATTTCAGTATTTGGAACTAAATAAGCTCAGATTTTTCATTCATTATTCGGAGCAATATTTAGTAAAATATTCTCAAATTCACAAGTTTTTTCTTTTGTTATATCACAATTATTTTTAGTTCTTTTTATTTCTAAATTTAGAGATTTTCAAGGATTTTTAGAGATAATATTTTTTAAAAATTCAGAATTATTTATTTGAGAATTATTTACTTTTAAAACCAAGTCATAATCTTTTATTCAAGATATTTTAGCAACTGAATTTGGAGTTGGAATTAGATAAACTCAAGGATTTTCTTTTATAAGTCATATTTCAAGTGCTTTTTCTGGTGTTGGAATAAGTTTTATGTCTGAGTTAATTTTTACTTGGTCATTTATTCAAATTGGTTTTACTCATATGAAAAATAAAATTGCAAATATAAATATAGCCAATATAAAATTCATAAAAACTCAAGCTAAAATAATTATAGCTTGTTGCCAAGGTTTTTTTGTTAATAATGAATTTTGTGCATAATTGTCTTGTAAAAGTTTTAAAACTTCTTTTTTTTCACTTTCTAAAATAATTTCTCACTCACTATCAAATAATTTTTCATTTGATAAAATAGCTTTCTCCAAAGAGTGATTATCAAGAAGATTTTTATGTTTATCATAGATCAAAAATGTATTTATATGTTCTCATTTTAGTCTAACAAATCATCCAAGAGGAAGCCGGTTTAAAGTATATTCAGTTCAGTGTTTGTCTGTCCAAAGCTTTTTTGCTTTTGGTGGAATACCAAGTCAAAACTCTTCAACTTTTACTCAAAAAAATCTTGCAGTTTTAAAATGTCCAAATTCATGAACTAAAATAATAATAGAAAATACTAAAATTGATGTTAAAATTCAGATAAATATTAGCATAGGGTATATTAATAATTTTTAAGTTATGAAATTATACTTAATAAAATATTTTTTCAAAATATTATTTTTGCATTTTTAGCTATTTTGTGTTATAATAAAGAAAAATATTTTTTAATTTTATTAGTTATGGTGAATTCAGGTAGAGAAAATTTAGAAGCGTCAAATGGGCCAAAATATGATAATACTAAAGAAAAAATGCAGGAGTATTCTCTAAAATTTGCCCAAAAACAACTTGAAGATAATGAAGTAGATTTTCGCAAAAAGGTAAAATCTTGAAATTATTCTCAAACTTTTTGAAGTGATTTTGAAAAATATTTAGAAAATAATTATACTGATCTTTTAAAATATTTTCAAACTCCAGAGTGAAAATCAGATTTTAATCACAACTTTAGAAAACATTCATTAAAACTTTTAACAAAATGAGATTTAAGGAGAGGCAGGCTTTTAAAATTTATTGAAACTGGATATTCATTAGAAAACTGAGAACTAGAACAAGTAAAAGCAAAAATTTGAGAAAAAAATACAAAAGAAATAGAGTTACTCATAAATGATAAAAGACAAAGAGAAGAGTTGTTTTTAAATAGACTTCTTTGAAGAAAAGTTTTATCAAAATATGAAAACAATATTTTAGATGATAGAATAAAAGCTCTAAGCCTAAATTGAGTTACTTTAACTCCAGAACAAAAAGACGCTTTTGCTTCAATATTTTCAAAAAAGCAAGTTTTACAAAGTGATATAGAAGAAATTTTAGCAAAAATAAATGACGTGGAATTAAAAAAGGCAATTATTTCAGAATTTATTCCTACAGTTTCGTTAAAAAAACTTATGGATTGGTGAGTATTAACAAGATCTTGAATAAATCTTGCTTCCAATGAATTTTTTGAGAAAAATTTAGCTGATTATTGAATAGATAAAAATGATATTTTGAATTATGTTTGAGATTGAGATATAATAGATCCAGAAGATGTTTATATATCTACACTTTTATTGCCTCAAGAGCATATTGACACAGTTTTACTTCAAGAATGACTTTGAAATTTTGTAGAAAGTTTAAATAAAGCAAAAAAAGAAATATTAGAAGATTTAGAAAAAAACTGACCAAAAAATTTTGAAGAATTTAAAAAAATACTTCCAAGATGATGAGAAAATGTTGAACTAGCTTCCGAGGGGGCTTTTATGTCTGTTGATTTAAAAGTGACTTGAGACTCTTGAAAAACTACTATTCAAAAAATATTTTTTAGAATTGAACAAATTGATATTGATTGAAAAACTGAATTTTCTTTAACAGAGGTTTCAAGTGGAAGTACTATAAATCCAAAAGCTTCTTCAGCTTCAAAAACTGAGTATTCGTATAATCAATTTTTAAGATTTTTAGAATCTGAAAAAGTTGAATGAAAACCTGCTTTTTATAATCATAATACTCTTTTATCTTTTATTTGAAAAAAAGATAATGATTTTGAACTTTGAGATGAAAGTTTTGTTTTGTCTGACAGTGAAAAAGATAGAAGAGAGCTTGCGGATTTACATAAAGCTTTAAAAGATAAAAGGGAAGAGTTAAAACAAAAAATTAAAAAAGATGATTGAAGTCCTATAACTGATGCCGAAGTAGAACAACACGATGAGTATAAGTCTATAGCACAAAAATTAGAACAAAAGAAGAAATCAAATGAAGAAATAGAAAATATGGATTTTTCTATGTTTTTAGAGATGCTTGATGAAATTGATCCAGATTGAAAAAGTTTATGACTTGAAAAATGAATTGTTTTGGAAATAAATAAATGACTTTGTGTGGTTATAGAGGATATTGATCGTGAGTGGAGAACTTTAAGAGTAAGAGAAAATTGAAAATTATCACCAGTTATAACATTTGAAGCTTTTTATAAAATTTTTAAAGAAAACAAAATAAAAAGAGCTAAAAAAATAAATACTCCAGATGAGCTTTTATTAAGTATAAAAACTTCAAAATTAAAAGATGAATATAAAAAATCATTTGAATGAATTTGATTTTCGCATTGAGCTTTTGTATTAGAAACTTGAAGTGAAGAAGAAAAAAAGAAAAAAGAAGTTGAATATTTTACTTCTGATGATTGAGAGTTATTTAAGGTTACTGGTATTTCATGAGATAAAATTACTTTTCAATATTGAGAATATGAAAAAAGTAAAGATAATAAGATAACTACTTTAAAAATAGATGGAGCACCAGAAAATACTGTTAGTCTAAATGATTTTTTCTCAATAATAAAAAGTTTCAAGCTTATAGCTGATCCTTATTTAACTTGAAAAGATGAAGAAAAACTTCCTTCAGCACAAGTTTGAGATCGTCATAATAGTTTTATATCAAAAATATTTGGTAATTTTTATTCTGTTCAAGAATTAATTCACTGAGTACACTTGCCATTTGAAGCTTGGAAAAAATACTTAGAAAGATGACAAGAAGTACAATCAGCTAGGGTAGCTTTAGCAATTTGACATTTTTTACCTGAAGAAATTAGATCTGAACTCGAGATAAAAGTAGAAGAGGAAGAAGCAGAACTTATGGAAAAAGCTATGAAAGAACTTTGAAAAGTTGATTCCCCTCAAGCAACACAGAGAATTTATAAATGGCTTTTAAATAAAGATACTCCTGAATACAAGAAAGAAGCTTGAATGATTTTTATGATGGAAAAATACTGAACTCTAACAGCAAAAAAATTATATCCAGCGAAGTGAAAATTTCTTTGGTATACTGCAATGTGATGAGTTATTTGAGATGAAGTTTATATGAAAACTAAAAAGGCTTGTGAAGACAGTAGAGTTCCATTTACTGAAGAAGATTTAGTTTTTAATCTTATGAAAGTTCAATGTAGTCATCATAATCCTTATTGAATACATAGAAGATCGAGACTTCATAAAGAATTTAAAGAAATTAGATCAAAATGAATAGATGCCGAAATAGATAAATGAAAAAAAGATTGAAAAGATCAAAGAAACGTTAAAGATAGAATCGGATGAGCAATATGAGAAATGTGATGATGAACTACACCAAACGCTGCTGGGTGGCTTGAAACAATTCTTGATAAATGATCAGCTAAAATAGAGGATTTAGAAAAAGTTCCTTTTGTTTTAATGTGATCTTGAGCAGCTTATAAAACTGATCAAAGAGTTTGGGATAGATTAAAGAATTTAACTGTTTCATGAAAAGCTCTTCCATCTATAAGATTTATGTCATATACAACAGATATGAATTTATATCTTGATACTATTGTTGAATTAGCAAAAGTAACTTGAGAAAATTCAGATTTTTACCAAGAGGCTTTAAAAATCAGAGAAAATGCTTTTGCAGCTAGAGATTTTAAACCATGATTTGATGAGGGGAAGTCTGTTAAATTTGCTTCAGATTTTTGGGATAAATATTGAGAACAATTATCAAGAGCTATGAATATGCTTGATGGTCAGAAATATAATGAAGATTTTGAAAAAACAGATAAAATTATACTTTTAGAAAGTAAAAAGAAAGATTGAAATAAAGTATTTAAAAGATATTATGATACACTAAAATGAATGATGTCAGATGTAAATTTTAAAGAAGATGTTTCAGAGTTTCATTGACTTTGACTTACATGACTTAATACTTATGAAGTTTCAAGGCAGGCATTTGGTATAATGATGCAAGGTTGATTTAAAAATGAAAAACTTGCTCATGAGATGTGGTCTTGAGAACATTGAGTTGTAAATGAGGTTGAAAATATATCTAAAAGAAAGTATTATGATAATGAAATTGAAAATAAAAATGCTCAAATAGAAGTTTTAACTGAAAAATTAACTTGAATTATCGCAGCATTTAGGTATTGACAACCATCTTGATCTGCATGGGATAATTTGAAGTCTGAATGATCAACATTATGAAGTGTTATGTATAGATGGTGAATAGATCTTTCAAAGTTTGAATCTATGGATGCTGAAAGTGTATTGAATTGATTTTGAGAAAAATTAATAAAAGAATATGCTAAAAATATACTTGATAAAAATATAAAACCAGTTTGAACTCAAAGTGTCAATGTAAATCAAGTTATTTCTTGATTCAAAGATGCAGTAAATGAAGATTTATATAAACCAAAAGCTTAAAAAAATAAGAAGATTTACGAAAGTAAATCTTCTTATTTTTTCCAATTAGTTAAAACTGTTTCCAATTTTACTTCAAAATTTCAAGTATTTCTAGAACTATCACTCCATCTGACAATACTTTCTATATTTATTTTTTGTGTAGGAGTTCAGGTATCACTAGGATATGATATCTTTATTTCTCTTGTAAATAATGGTTTTATTTCAGTAATTCATCAAGTTTGAGTATAAAATCAATTACCATCAAGCATAACTTTAAAATCATTTCTATATGTTCAACTTGAATAAACTCAAGTTGTTTTTGGTTCTAAATTCCATCTATCAGAAGAATTTTTGTAAATTATATAGCTTCAAGTTGATATATCAACATCAGTTATCATACAACTTGAATTATAATTATATGTATTCCAACAATTAGTTTTGTTTGCATATAAAAGCCAATTTGTATCTCTTATGTTTGTAAAAGCTTCAATTCATTCACGAGCTATAGCTACAGCTTGAACTCTGTTTATACTAGCGTCAGAAATCTTTTGAGAATTATTGTAAATATTATACATTCAAACAACTCAAATAGTTACAATTACCATAACTATAATTGATTCAATAATTGTAGTTCATTTTTTGTTTAGTTTCATAGATTTTATTGCAAAAAAATATTTAAAATATAATAAGGTTTTTTTATTTTTTTCAAATTATTTTTTTTATTGAAAAAAAAGTTATTTTAAATAGTATGATAAAAATTTAATAAAACTATAAAAAATGAAACAATACAATAATTTTTATTTTGAAGATTTTAGTTTTGATACACAAACTCTTTTAGCAACTTTTAGATATTCGTTTGATGAGGAATTATTTTTTGAAGAAAAAATATGTTTTTTTGATGAGAGTTTTTATATAAGGAAAGATTTAAAATTAGAAATTATAAATAATATACTTTTTCATATTCATATAGCTTTATGAATAAGTTATTATAAATTTTATCCAACAAAAAAATTAATAATTAAAACTGGAAAATTAGATGACTCCCAAATTAATTTTTGGAAAAAATTTTACTTAAATTGACTTGGAGAATTTTTTTATAGAAATCAAATTAATCCAAATTGACTCTTAAATTTTGATTCCTCATCCTCTACTCCTTCTTCTGAAGGAGAAGGAGGTTTAGAATTCCCATCTCCTAAAGGAGAGGGGCTAGGGGTGAGGACTGAAAAATATCTTGTTCCAGTTGGTTGATGAAAAGATTCAATAGTTTCTATTGAACTTTTAAAAAAAATGTGAAAAGAAATTGATTTAGTTACATTTGCTCAAAATGATAATATCTTATATGAAAATACTCAAAATAATTCAGGACTAAAGAGACTTTTTATAAAAAGGGAATTATCAAAAAATATTTTGGAAGTTATAAACTCTGGAGCGTATAATTGACATGTTCCAATAACTTGAATGATTGCATTTGTTTTAGAGCTTGCAAGTTATTTATATGATTATAAATTTATAGTTTTATCTAACGAAAAATCAGCAAATTTTTGAAATACATTTTATCACTGAATTGAAATAAATCACCAATGGAGTAAAAGTTTGGAATTTGAAAAAGATTTTGAAGAATATGTTTCAAAATATATTTCTTCAAGTGTGAAATATTTTTCACTTTTAAGACCATTTTATGAGCTGGAAATTGCCAAACTGTTTGCTAAATATTGAAAAAAATATTTTACTTCTTTTTCAAGTTGTAATACAAATTTTAAAATATTTAAAACCCCTCCTAACCTCCCCTTATCAAGGGAGGAAAAAAAGTCTCCCTTGCCAGGGGGAGATTTAGAGGGGGGCTTCTGGTGCAACTCTTGTCCTAAATGTGCTTTTGTTTATACAATTTTAAGACCATTTTTAACTAAAAACGAAACTTTAAGTATATTCTCTAAAGAACTTTATGAAGATGAAAAACTTGAAAAACTTTTTAGAGAATTAGCTTGAATTTCTTGAATTAAACCATTTGAATGCGTTTGAACAAATGAGGAAGTAGTTTTGGCTATGAAAATGGCTTTGGAAAAATGGGAAGGGAATTTACCATTTATACTTGAAATTTTTCAAAAAGAAATAAACTCTAAAATGACAAAAGATGATTTTGAAGAAATTAGAAAAAAAGTTTTAATTCCAGATTTCAAAGAAAATTTAATTCCAGAAAATTTATTAAAAGATTTAGAAAAAATTATTTAAAATATGAAAAAATATAGAGAAATACTACATCATATAAATTATTTACTTGAGCATTATCCAAGAGAATATTATGTTTTTGTTTTTTTTGGACTTTTTTTATTTGCTATAATTATAAATTTATTTTCTTTTACAGTTATAAATCATAGTTATTACAAAGATTTGGCAGATAAACAACAAACTTCAACTGCAAAAGTTCCAATATCAAGATGAAGTATTTATTCTTCAAATGAGATTTGAAAAGTTTTAGCAACTTCTGTTGATTTAAATGACTTAGCAATTGATCCTTCAATTGAATGAAATAAAGATAAGTTAGCTGGTTTTTTGACTGACACTGTTTATTCAGAAATTTGTTATTTAAAGTCAGCTAATGATTGTAAAAAAGCATTTAATAAATTTTTGTGAGTTTTAGAAACTCCAGATTTTAGAATGAATGAAATTTATTTACGTGAAAAAATTTTACAAAAATTAAAAGAGCGTGTTTTAAGAACAAAAGTTACATCAGTATTATTAAAAGATGATTTAACAGTAGAACAAGCGTTTGATTTAGAAAAATTAAATTTAGCATGAGTTTATGTAAATGGAACAAATTTATATGTAAATCCTGAAGAAATAGCTTTGGATGATTTTGTTGCATGAAAAATTTCTCTAATTACGCAAGATAATAAAGATGATATAAAACATCTTATAAGAAAAAGAACTTTAAGATATCTTTTGATTTTACAAAAATTATCTATTACAACATCAGAAATGATAAAATCAAAACTTGAAGAAGAAAAAGAAGCATACTCAAAATGATTTATAAAAAAAGAAGATTTACTTTCAAATTTTATTATTTTATCGGCAAATCAACATAGATTTTACCCAGAAAATGATATGGCTTCAACTATTTTGTGATTTGTTGATAATGATTGAGAATGAAAATATTGAGTTGAATGATATTACAACCATCTTTTAAAATGAAAAACTTCCAAAAATTTTTCAAAAAAAGATATTATGTGAAGGCTTATTGAGCCTATGACTTTAGAAGATCAAGCAGCTTTAGCTTGAGTAGATATTACTTTAACAATAGATAGAAATGTTCAGAAAAAAATTGAAGAAATTATTGATATTGATATAAATGAATATCAGGCCAATAGTATAAGTGTTGTAGTTATGAATCCAAAAACTTGAGAAATAATTGCTATGGCAACAAATCCAAGATTTAATCCAAATTTTCCTTGAGATGCTTATGAACTAGAAAAAGTTACACCTGATAAATTTCCAAATCCTTATGTAAATCTTATTTGAACTTCTGTTATGGCTGTTGATAATAGAGTTTGAAGTGAGTTTTATTATGATTGAAAAAAAATATTTTTACGTCCTATAGCAAGAGAAGAATTAACTGATTGGACTTTGGAAAAATATGTATTTATAAATAAAAAATGATGATGAGTTTATAAAAATGATATTATCCAAGATCTATATGAGCCTTGAAGTATTTTTAAACCAATAGTTTTTGCTTGAGCAATTGATAGCTGAGAAATGAATAGATATGATATGTATAAGGATGATTGATTTGTTCAAATTGATAACTTTAAAATCAAAAATGTATCAAGTCAGTGTTTGTGATACAATACTTTTCAAAATGCGATGAATTATTCTTGTAATGTTTGAATGATTAGAATTGCACAAAAAATAGGAGCTTCAATTTTTTATAAATATATAGATAGTTTTTGAATTGGTAAAAAAACATGAATTACTCTAGAGTGAGAAGTTTTTGGTAGGCTTGATCCTTATGAAAAATGGTCTAAAGCACAGCTTTTTACTACTTCGTTTGGTCAATGAATTACAACAACTATGCTTCAAATGGCATCAGTTTATAGTGTTTTAGCAAATGGGGGAGTTTATTATACTCCACAAATAGTTAAATCTATAGAGTTTGCTGATTGAAGAAAAATAGAAAATGAACCTCAAGCAACACATAGAGTTATAAAAGAATCAACTTCAAAAATTATGACAGAAGTTTTAGTTGATTCGGTTAATCACTGAGTTGCGAAAAACTGAGCTGTAAAGTGATATTCTATTGCTTGAAAAACCGGGACTGCCCAAATAGCTTATAAATGAAAATATGAATCTGGACAAGCTTCAACGATGTGATTTTATGCTTGATATGCTCCAGCTGAAGATCCAAAATTTGTGATGATAGTAAAAGTAGAAAGACCAAGATCTTCTATATATGGTTGAGAAACTGTAGCGAGAACTTTTTCAAGAATTTCAAGTTATCTTTTCAATTATTATGCAATTCCTCCAAAGGAGAAAAAATAAACCTTAAGATTTAAATCTTAAGGTTTTTTTATTAAAATGGTGCCGAGAGCGAGGATTGAACTTGCGACACACGGATTTTCAGTCCGCTGCTCTACCACTGAGCTATCCCGGCATAGGTTTGCTTTGAAAGCCTGATTATTATATAGAAAAAATTTTATATGCAAATTTTTTTGTTTTTTTTATTATTATTTATATAATCCAAAGCATATTTTAAAATTAAAATAAATTTATGAAAATACAAATATGTACTTGAAAATCATGTAAGACAAGATTTAGTGAATATATTTTAAAAAGAATTAACTGAGATATAGAAAAATATCATCTAGATAATGTTACAGTTGAAACTTGCGGGTGTCTTTGAAATTGTAAAGAGTGACCAAATGCAATTATTGATGGTAAAAAAGAAAATTATTGCGACCCAATAAAAGTTTCAAAAATTATGCTTGATAAGATAAACCAGAGAAAACAAAATAAAAAACAAGATAAAAAAGTGGAAGATGATGAGAAAACTTTAGAAAATGAAAATAATAACTAATTTTAAAATATGCAAATATTTAACACACTAACTCTACAAAAAGAAAGATTTAAACCACTTAAACAAGAAGAAGTTAAGGTTTATTTTTGTGGTCCAACTCCATATAATTTTGCTCATATAGGGAATCTAAAAACTTATATTTTTGAGGATTATATCATAAAAACTCTGAGATTTTTATGATACAAAGTTAAAACAACTATGAATATTACTGACATAGATGATAAAACTATAAGAGATAGTCAGAAATTTTGAGAAGAATTACTACCATATACTCAAAAATACTCTAAATATTTTTTGGAAGATTTAGAAAAATTAAATATTACTTTAGCTGATAATATAGTTCCTATTTCAACTTTGATAGATGAAATGGTTGAAATGATAAATTGACTGATAAAAAGATGATATGCTTATTTGTGAGATGATGGAAGTATTTATTATGATATTAAAAAATTTAAAAAATACTGACAATTAGCCCATCTTGATTTTTCTGGAATGAAAACTTCAGTAAGAATAAATAATGATGAATATGATAAAGAAAATGCTGCAGACTTTGCTTTATGGAAATGATATAAAGATGAAGATGGAGAAAATTTTTGGATGTGAGAATTTGAGTTTAATTGAGAAAAAAAAGTTTTAAAATGACGTCCAGGTTGGCATATAGAGTGTTCAGCTTGTAATATGAAATATTTTTGAGCGCAAATTGATATACATATGTGATGAGTTGATAATATATTTCCTCATCATCAAAATGAAATAGCACAAACTGAATGATATACTGGGAAAAAATTTGCAAACTATTGGATTCATGGATGACATATTACAGTAAATGGTAAAAAGATGGCGAAATCAGCAAATAATTTTTATACACTTAGAGATTTAGAAGAAAAATATTTATCTAACCCATCCCTAGCCCTTCCCTTAAATCTAAAGGAAGGGAAAGTAACAGCTTCGGTTTTGTATAGAAGTATTCGTCTTTCTTTTATGAATGCTAAATATAGAGAAAGCGTTGATTTTTCATTTGAAAAATTAGAGCAGAATTTTACAAATATTAAAAAAATTGATGAAACTTTAAAGAAACTTGATAGAGCAATTAATTCTTGAACTTTGAAAGAATTAAAAGTTAGAAGAGATTTTAGGGAAGAATTGCAAGACTTTATTTGAGAATATTGTGAAAAATTAGAAGATGATTTCAATATGCCAGAAGCAATAAGTATTTTCTTTATGTTTATAACTTTTGTAAATACTCAGATAGATAGTGGGGAATTATGTATAGCAGAAGCACAAAGTTTACTTGAAATGCTTAAAACTTTTGATAGTGTTTTAAGTATTTTAGATTTTAGCGTTTTAGAAATTGAGGAAATACCAGAAAACATTTTAGAAAAGTTTGAAGCAAGAAATGCAGCAAAAAAAGCTAAAGATTTCACTTTAGCTGATAAGTTAAGAGATGAATTATTAGAAGCTTGATATAAAATAATTGATGATAGAAGTGGAAGTAGAGTGGAGAGAAGTTAAAAAACTTAGGAAATTTTTCCTAAGTTTTTTAGTTTGTTTTAGATTTTATAATTTCTGAAATCCAATTTCAGAAATGAACACTTCTAACATGTCTATTTTCAATAATATGATTAGTACCAAGTATTCTTTCTCATCAATTTAATAAAGTTATACATTTTTTTGGTACATCATCTCATGTATAACTATCTAAATATCAACTTGGACGATCTTTATATGATTCAAAATCTTTAGATGTTTTTATAACATTATCTATTTGAAATGGAACATCAAAAGGTAATATTAATTCATTAGGCATTCATAGTGCTTTTAAGGTTTCTCATTGCCTCCATACTTTAGGTAATAAAAGAGCATCTATATAATCTGGATCACTTGGAGATAAGTCTTTTCTTTCATCAAGAAATTTAACAAAAGTTTCTAAATCTTGAGCTTCTAATAAACAAAGTCATTCAATTATTTCTGGGGTTTGTTTTAAAAATCTCAATATTGGTTGTAAATGAGACCTTCAAATGGTTACTCATTTTTCTAATGGTTCTAAGTGCCAATCTATCCATAAAAGATTTGCTCTATTCATAAAAATAAAAATTATAAAATTAAGAAATCTTTATATAGATTTTTATTTATTTGTCAAATTTTTCTTTTTGCTTTTGTAAAAATAACTTTATAATTAAATTATAATATTTTTTAATTTTTAAAATATGTTAAGTCAAGAAGCAATAGAAGCATTTAAAAACGAATGATATTCTTTTGAAGAAATTCAACAAATAGAACAGTGATTAAGAGATATTGAAGAGTGAAATGTTTATACTCAAGAAGAAGTAGATGCTTATATAGAAAATGAAATATTTGGTAAATATAAAATTCATGCTTAAAATAATTTATTCTAAAATTTCTATAAAAAATTTACAGGAAATTTCTTCTTACATTTCTTTAGATAATCCTCTTCAAGCTAAAAAAGTTCTTGATAGTATAAGATTAAGTATTAATTATCTTTTAACTTTTCCTTATTTATGAAAAGAACTACAAGATTGATATAGAGAAATAGTTTCAAAACATAAATATAGAATTGTTTATATAGTGAAAGAAAATGTTATAATCATAGTTTCAATTTTCAAATATCAAGATTTATATTAAATAATCCCATGATTTTCCAAAGTCTCGATTTGAGACTTTTTTAGTAATTTTTTTAGTTCTTCATCATTTTTTATATCACTTATACTTCCATAATGTTTTAAAAGTTTTGATCTTGTTTTTGGTCAGATTCCAGGCAATTCTTCTAAAATATTTTTTTTATTAGCTTTTATTCTACTATCACGATTAAAAGTAATAGCAAATCTATGAGCTTCATCTCTGATTTTTTGAATCATTCTTAAAATATTTGATTGCTTATCTAATATAATACTTTCAGATTTTCAAGGTAAAAATAATTCTTCTTCTTTTTTTGCGATAGATACGAGTTGAAGTTTTACTTTCTTTAGCCCCCCCTCTAACTCCCCCCTGGCAGGGGGAGAATTTTGTTCCCCCTCCTGCCAGGGAGGGGGTAGGGGAGGGGTATTTTCAATTACTTCCACAACACTCGATAATTGTCATTTTCAACCATCAATTATTATGAGATCTGGCACAAATCAAGTTTTTTTGATTTCAGCGAGACGTCTGGTCATGATTTCTCTCATAGAGTCAAAATCATTGATTTCTCAAGTATTTAGTGTTTTTATTTTAAATTTTCTGTATTTTTGAGGATTGGTTTTTCCATTTTCGATAATACTACGAGAAGCTACTGTATGATTTCCAGAAATATGACTTATATCGTTACATTCAAAAATAATATTTTTATTTATTTGTTTATAACCAAGTATTTCAAGCAAATCTTGCATACCTTTTTTTGTAAATCATTTTACTGAAAGTCATTCAAGATGTAATTTGAGAGCAAACTCAAAAGCATTTTTATAAGCAAGATTTAAAATATCAGCTTTTTCTCAGATTTTCGGAATAATTATTTTTAGCTTTAATTCATCTAAAATTTCTTTGTCTAAATTTATTTCACGTGGTAAAATTAAAGTTAATTTTTTAGTGTTTTCAAGATAGTTATTTTCTATAAAAAACTTTATACTTTCTTCTAAATCTTGCAGTTTATCCTCAATTTCAAAGTTATAAATTCAAGTGATTTTTTCGTTTCGAACTTCAATTTTTGATATATAAAATTTATCATATTTTTCCAAGAAATTTATGATATCAGCATCAAATCATATAATATCCCTAACTATCTGATTTTGATTTAGACTTTCAATTGACGCAATATCTTCTTTTAATTCTGAAGCTTTTTCAAATTCTAGATTTTTAGCGTAATTCTGCATTTTTACTTTTAAATTTTCAATTACTTTTCCAAAGTCTCAAGATAAAAAATTCTTAATATTTTTTATACTTTCATTATAGTTTTTTATATTTTCTTCTTTAAGTAAGCAAGGGGCAGCACATCTGCCAATATAATAATCTATACAAGGAATTTTTGATCAGTTTGTGGTTTTGATTTTTATATTCCCCTCGCCCTTGGGGAGAGGGGTTAGGGGTGAGGGACTTTCAAAAATTATATTACAACTTCTGTGTCCAAATATTTTTTTTGTAACTTTTATAACATTCTGGACATAATTTGAGCTAATATATGGCCCAAAATATTCTCAAGATTTAGTTTTAATTCTTGTTTTTATGACTTTTGGAAATATTTCATCAGTGATTTTTATGTAAGTATGATTTTTATCATCTTTCATCAAGATGTTATATTTTGATTTATGTTTTTTTATAAGAGTAGTTTCTAGTAAAAGGCTTTCTATTGCAGTATTTGTGATAATAGTTTAAATTTTTTCAATTTCTGAAACCATTTTTTTCTTGGCAAAATTTAGCTTTGATTTTCAGTTAAAATATGAATTTACTCTTGCATGTAAATTCACTGATTTTCCGATATAAATGATTTTTCAGGATTTGTTAAAATACTGATAAACTCAAGGGAGTTTAGGAATATTTTTTAAAGTATTTTGCATATTATTTTGTTAAATCAATAGCTCCTCACTTTTTTTTCACTTCTTTTATTAAAGCTTTTTTTTCTTCACTATCGTCTTTTTTGTATCAATTTCACTCAAGATATCATTCTACAACTTGAGTTAATGCTTTTAAAACTGTTTCAAAGTTTTGTTCTCAAAAATCTTTATGTTGAGGTTTTTTCTTTTTTTTCACTTCATTACACATTTGATCAATTAATTCAACTGATTCATAAGGATAACTTGCTCACTCTAAAAGAAATTGTCATCATCAACCAATTTTATTTATGATAATATCTCATTTTTTTAGAATTGTGTCTATAAATCAAGTTTCTATAATTTGCATTCATTCAACAGCTTCGTATTTTATAGAAACACTATCAGCAGTCCATAAACTCCATTCTAGATCAACAATTCATTCATCAGTTAAAATCCAAACATCATTATACCAATTAAAAATATCATAAATTCATTTTATAAAAATTCAAATTATAAAAATTTCCAAAACAAAAAATGGAATAATGGATTTTATGCTATCAGAGTAATAATATAAAAAACTTGGTAGTATTGCACCAAAAAAATAAGTAACAATTATTTTTCAAATTATAACTATTATATGTCTATGAATTATTTCAATCATTTCTCATTCTGGAACATATTTTGAAAAAAATATTTCATCAAATCTATTCATTTTTAGCTTAAGTAAAATATTATTTTTTTGATTTTTTAAATTATAATTATTTTTTCAGATTATCAATAACTTTTATTTGTTTTTGTGAAAAACTTGTGTTAATATATCTACGTAATTTTAATTTTTAATTTTAACTTATATGTATCCAATAAAAATAAAAGAAAAATATGATCAAAACAATCTAGCAAATTTATGAAATAGATTTACAGTTCCATATTTATGAACTTACATTGATTGAGATTTTAGTGAGTGAAACTGAAGTCATCCTTGAGTTGATATAGTTCCAGTATCTCCAAATCAAGAAGTTCTTGCTTGTCTTGATGGAAAAGTTTTTAAGACTTGAGAAGATTGAGCTTATGGAAAATTTGTTTTTTTAGAGCATTTAAATGTTCCGCATCCAGATGATTTATCTAGAACTACTACTTTATACAGTTGTCATGAACATCTAAGTGATATAAAAGTTAATATTTGAGATAGTGTAAAAGAGTGAGATGTTATTTGAAAAACGTGAAATACTTGAAATAGCTTTTGAGAACATCTTCATTTTCAAATAGATAAAGTTGAAGCTCCTTTTCATGCTTATTGGCCATTTACCGGGGCAGAAGCAAAAGCTGTTGGACAATCATTTTCTGGATGAGTAAATATCTGACTTGGACTTGATAAAGCGAAACTTTATACAATTAATCCACTTGTTTATCTTGATAAAGTTTCGGAATATAGAAAAACAAATTGAATTTCTACACCTAAGCTTGAAAAAGAAGTAGGGAACGAAGATATTCGTTCCGTACAAGAAGAAATAAAAGTAGAGAAAGTAGTCACAACAACTCCTGAGGTTATAACAGTTGAACAACCAAAAGTGGAAAATGTTTCTCAATCAACTACTACTACAACCACAAAAATTGATATGATAAAAAGTGATGATAATATGATTGTTTCTGACCCATCAATTGATTTTTTATCTAGTTTAGCTTGAGATGACAAAAAAAAAACTTTAAAGATATAAAAACAACTGATAAATATTATGATTATATATGTGAGTTAGCTGAAAAATGATTTATTACTTGATATAGTGACGGAACTTTTAAACCAAATAATTCTATAACTAGAACAGAATTTTTAAAATTACTTTTTTTAGTTGCTTGAGTTTCTCTATCAGATGATAATAAGGATTATTTTACAGATTTAAAAGTTGCTTGGCAGAAAAAGTATGTAAATACAGCAGTCCAGTTAAAAATAGTTTCAACTTGAAATAAAAAGTTTAATCCAAATTGAAACTTAACAAAAGTTGAGGCTTTGAAAATGGTAATTACACTTTTTGTTTGAGAAATAAATAATACTTTTTCTAAAGAATTAAATGATGTTTCATGATGAGAATGGTTTGCAAAATATGTAGAATATTCAGTTGAAAATGATTTACTTCCAATTGTAAATAATTATTTTTATCCAAATAAAAGTATTACAAGATATGAAGTGGTTTGAGTTTTGAAAAAGTTGTCTTGAAAATAAAATTTTGATATTTTACAAAAAGTTATAAAATAAAAAAAATATTTTATAGCTTTTTTTTATGGCAAAAATTTACGATACACTTTTATGAGAATATTTACAAAATCCTTGAAGAAAAGGACTTTCTTTAGATGATTTAGCAGAAAAATATTTTGATTATAAGATGATAAGTTATGATGAAGTAACTAGAAAAAAAGAGTTAAATTTTATAGAAGTTTCGCTTGATGAAGCATCAGTTTATTCAGCAGAAGATGTGTATATAACAGCAAAAATTTATGATTTGCAAGAAAAAAACTGATTTGTAAATGATAAAGTTTTAAATGAAATAGAACTTCCACTTTTAGAAGTTTTAAAAGATATGGAAATTACTTGAGTAAAAGTTGATAGTGAAAAGTTGGCTGAAATATGAAAATATTTAGAAACCGAAATCACAAAAGAAGAAAAAACTATTTTAGAACTTGCATGAGAAAATTTTAACATAAAATCACCTAAACAAGTTTGAGATATACTTTTTGGAAAACTCGGGCTGCCTCAATGAAAAAAAACAAAAACCGGTTATAGCGTAGATAGTGAGGTTTTAGAAAGTTTGTCTTTTAAATATCCAATTGCAAGACACTTGGTAAATTATAGACAATACACAAAATTGCAATCAACCTACATAGAATGACTTTCAAAACTAATTGATAAAACAACAGGAAAAATTCATACTTCTTATAATCAAACGGTTGCAGCAACTGGGAGACTATCATCAACTAATCCAAACCTGCAAAATATTCCTGCTTCAAATGGCCTTGGTTGAAGTATAAGAGAAGCATTTATTCCATCTGACGAAAACTATACATTAGTTGCGTTTGATTATTCTCAAATAGAAGTTAGACTTTTAGCTATTATGAGTGAAGATGAAAATCTGCTTGGAAGTTTCAAAAATGGAGTTGATATTCATAAAAATACTTGATATTTTTTATTTTGAAAAGATGAAATTACAACTGATGAAAGAAGAATCGCAAAAGCAGTAAATTTCTGAGTAATATACTGAATAAGTCCATTCGGGCTGTCTAAAATGATTTGAATTTCTATGTGAGAAGCCAGAGAATATATAAATAAATTTTATGAAAAATATCCTAAAGTTTTAGAATTTTTTGAGAAAACTATTTCTGGTTGTGAAAAAAGTTGATATGTTGAAACTATGTTTGGTAGAAAAAGATTTATTTCTGGAATAAATGATGCAAATTCTATTATAAAAAAAGCATCTGAAAGGGAAGCAATAAATATGCCGATTCAATGAACTTCAGCTGATATCATAAAACTTGCAATGATAAAAATTTGAAAGTTTTTGAAAGAAAAAAAACTTGAGTCAAAGATGATTATGCAAGTGCATGATGAGCTTGTTTTTGATGTAGTTTTAGATGAGATTGAAATAATAAAAAAAGAAATTCCAAATATTATGGAAAATATTATTGACGCACCGATAAAATTGGTGGTTGATATGGGAATCGGAAAAAACTGGAGAGAATGTAAGTAAAATAAGAAATAATTTCAATCTTTGCATTCAAAAGTGAAAAATTCATTCACTTTACTTTTTAGTAAAGCTCGCTAAAATTTTTAACTTTTTCAAGCAAATCTTTTTATTCTTTCTTATTTTTAGATTTTATATTTTAACTTAAAATTTATGTTTGATTTTACAAAACAAGAACTTTCTCAAGAAGAAAAAGTTGATTATATTTTTAATACTCTAAAAGCTCAAAAAAGAAATGCTAGAATTCAACTAGCTTTTAAAGTAGCTATTTTACTTGGAGTTTTTTATTTCTTTTTTATCTATATTCCTTCCTTACCACAAGAAAATAAAACTGCTTTTAAAGAAACAGTTACAAATTTTATTTCTTCTCAAATTTCAGAGATTGCAAAACCGATGATAGAGGATATTTCAAAAGATATGATAAATGATATGTGAAAAACAAATAGTGAGGATTTAGTAAATCAAGTTTTGGATGGAAGCGCAAAAATAAATTCTTCAAAACTTGAAGAATTTTATAAAAAACATCCTGAATTGAGGAAATAATTACAAAACATTAAAATTGAAATATTATTTTATTATAATGATTTTACCATAATTATATAGATTATGTCAAAAAACAAAACCCCGGGATTTTAAAATCCCGGGGTTAATATATAAACTAATTTTTTACGCAATATAGTAAAGCTACATAAGGTTGCATATTATCTGTTGAAGGGGATAATCAAGTCTGATCTGCTATAGGTTCTATATTTACATGTACTCAAATTATAGATGATTTTGTATTTGGGTCAAGACTCCCAGTTGAAACAGGTCAAGCAGCTGAACCTGTTACTCATGTTATCATATAATTGCTAATATTTGGAGCTGGATCATATGCAGTAGATCAAGGAATTACATCAATGGTATTTCAAGTAGAAGTGTAAGAAACTGCTGCTTCTCACCCTCAAGCTTCTAATAAAGTTCTGTTTTTTAATCAACTTCATTGTCCCACTCAAATAATAGTTCTTCATTTTGCATTTGTAAATTCAGTCCAACCACTAGGACATCATGCTAAATTAAAAGCCATAACTGCTCAAGTTGGGATTCAAGATTGAACTGTTGAAACAAGTTCATTCCATTTTTGATAATCAAGTTTATCTCAACTAGATGCTGTAAGTCATACCCAAGCTTTAACTCATAAAACAGTTAAGAATATTGTAAATACTATACTGACAATGTATTTAGTAGTATTTTTTGTTATATTATTTTTCATAATAAAAAAGTTAAAAAATTAAAATAAATTATAAAGAACATTCTCAAAATATGCTTCAAGAAGTATTTCAAACTCAAAATAAACATTCCTCTAAAGTAGATGTAGCTCAAGTGCTTATATAGTTTTTTCATAAAACTTCTTTTCAAATGACATCTAAACTATATCATAATTTTAAAAGATTTTGAGAATTAGTATTGAACTCACTCATTGTTGTTGGAATAGTTATTCAAGTTACAGTTAAATTGTCTTTTGAAGTAAGTAACTTCAATATTACTCATCAAGTTTGAGTATTATTTAAAACCTTTCAATTTACTGAGTAAGGAAGATTTTCACTTTTATCTGCGATAAAATATACGCTTCAAGTTAAAACTACTGTTCAAGTATTACTAAATATCAAACTTGGGATATTATATATAACTCAATTATTTTTTAATAATTAATCATAATTTCAAATAACTTTTGCTAGATAATCGGAACTAGCATAAGTTGTTGGAATGATTAAGTTGTTATAAGTTGTTTGATTTTCTAAAACTGTTGCAATTTGATAGTAACTATAACTTCCATCTGTTCAATAGATATAATTTACATTTGATAGAGGATCTTTAGGAGTTTTATTTATATTTATATTTCTAGAAATATTATCAGCAATTTCTCAAACATAAACTAAAGTTTCACTTCATATAATTCAAGTTCAAGTTATATTTTCTGGAGTTGGGAATTTTGAAGTTTTAATTTGATAAAGAGATAATCAATTTTCTAAATTTTTTAGAGTTGCAAGTCTATTAGAATCTCTTGAATCTGATAAATATCATCTAAAAGATATAAATGAAATTGTTGCTAAAATAGCTAAAATTGTGATAACTATGATAAGTTCTACGAGAGTAAAAGCTTTTTTATTTTTATTTCCTTCCATTATATTTAAAGGAAGGTTAGGATGGGGTAGATTAAATTTTTTCATATTGAAAAAATAATTAATATTAAATGCCTGAATTATATATTATAAGTTTTAATTTGCAAGAAAAAAGTTTTAGTATTTTATTTGACATTTAAAACTAAAAACTAAAATGAAACTATATTAATAATTTTTGAAATAAAAATTTATGCTAACTCCTGCAATGCAACAATATTATGACATTAAACAAGAATATTCTGACTCAATCATATTTTTTAGAATGTGAGATTTTTATGAAATGTTTGGAGAAGATGCTCATATTGCTCACAAAGTTCTTGGTATAAACATAACTTCAAGAAATAAAAATGCTTTGAATCCTGAAGCACTTGCTGGAATTCCATATCATGCAAAAGATAAATATTTACCACAACTTGTGAATGCTGGATATAAAGTAGCAATAGTTGAACAAGTTTCAGATCCAAAACTAAAATGAATTGTAAAAAGGGAAGTAGTAAGGGTTGTTACTCCAGCGACTTTGAGTTTGGAGTGAGATATTTATGATAATTTTGATGAAAATGTAATTATTGCAATAACAAAATGAAAAGAAAATTTTTGACTTTCAATATTAAATATTTCCTCAAATAAATGGCACGCTACAGAATTTAAAAACTTTGAAGATTTACAAAAAGAACTTTTTAAACTAAATCCTAAAGAAGTAGTTTTAGAAAAATCTCTTTTTGGAGATGAAAATATAAAAGAAACATTACAAAAAAAATATTCTTTAAATATCTATTATTTTGCAAAACCAGAAGATTCAAGAAAAAAGCTCTTACTCAATTTTAAATCAAAAGACTTAAAATGATTTGGTATAGATGATTTAGAAGAAGCAATTGCATCAAGTGCTTTGCTTTTAAGTTATTTAGAATTAAATCAAAAACAAACTATTTCAAATTTGCAAACTATCTGAATTTACTCAACTTCAAATTTTTTAGAAATTGATAATTCAACCATAAAAAATCTTGATTTGATTTACAATTTTGCAACTTGAAGTGAAACTTTATGAACTTTGTTTTGAGTTTTAAATCAAACAAAAACTTCTATGTGAAAAAGACTTTTAAGAGAAAGTATTTTGCTTCCATTAAAAGATGAAAAAGAAATTCAAAAAAGACTTGATTTTATACAAGAATTTTTGAAAGATAAGATTTTGCTTGATAAAGTTAGAGAAAAACTTTCTTTTATTTCTGATATTGATGCTATTTTAAATCGTTTAGCTTTGGATAGAGTTTCCCCTCGTGATTTACTAAATCTAAAAAAATCACTTGAGTCAGTAGTTGAAATAATTGAACTTATAGAAAAAAACTGAAGTGAGAAACTGAAAAAAATAATAAAAAATAATTTGTAATTTTAAATAAAATATGTGATGAATTGATAGCGAATTACGCGCTAGAGCAGATTATTTAAGAAGAGAAATAGCTCAAAAAAGAGCTTCTAGGCTTTTTTCATTAGTAGATGGATGAAATAATAACGAATTTCTTGATATTTGAAAACCAATTTTAGATGAAACTTCAGAACAAGTTTTAGGAGTAATTTTAAAACCAGATAATAAGAAAACAGAATTACCAACTCAGCAAGAATTTATTCCTGAAGTAGATTGAAGTTGAAATAGAATTGATTTATCTTTGCCATATAATGTAGTTGCAAAAGCTAGCAATGCAATTGATTTATTACTGGATGATGATTTTGAATTAGTTTGAGTAGTAGAAAAATTAGAAGAATGATGAGTATTAGAAGTAGAAATAAATGGATTTGAACATTTTATAGAATATTAAAAATATCTACTTCACAAACATGAAAAAATATTTGTGTTGTAAATTTGAAAACAAAATGATGAAGAAAGGGAACTAGGGATTTAATAATAAATCTTCCTATATATAAATGATGAACATTAGAAATATATGATAGTAAAACTCAACAACCGTTATGAAAACATACAATATTAAATGTCAAAGAAGGTAAAAAAACCATTATGGAAAAAATTAAATTAGTTGCTCATTTTTAATAATTTATGATTTACATATTTATTTGAGAAAATTATTTTAGAAAAAAACTGCTTTCTACTTGGAAGGCATCTTTTGCTGAAAAATTTAGCGAACACAATATAATTCATGTTTCAAATGTTTTTTCGCATGATTTGTGATTTTTTGAACAAAACTTATTATCAAGTTGATTTTTTAGCGAGAAAAATTTGTTTATAATTGATGATTTTCCATTTGGCTCTGATGATGATACAAATGCTGATCAAAAAAATATTGTGGAGCTTTTTCTAAATATTTTACCAAAAATAAATCCTGATAATATAGTAGTTTTTAATAGTGAAAAAGTAGATAAAAGATCAAAACTTTATAAAGAAATAGTAAAAAATTGAGAAATAAAAGATTTTTCTATAGCTGATGAAAATGAGCTTTTTACAAAAATAAACGAAGTTTATAAGTGAAAGATTTCTACGAAAGCAATTACGAAAATCATAGAATTAAAGTGAAATAATTTCTCAAGTATTTCTGGAGAACTTGATAAAATTCTTATCTCAAAAGATTTTGTAGATGTAGGAGATTTAGCTTTTGTTTCAAAAGATATTGAGGAAAATATTTTTGAAATAATTAATGATTTGTTAAATGAAGATATTTCAAAAGCTATTTTGAAATTAAGAGAATTATCACACTCGCTTGATAATCCATATTTGCTTTATAATTCTTTGGCTTCAAACTTAAGATTTTATTTTTATATTTTTAAATTGAAACTTTTAGGAAAAAGTAATGATGAAATAAAAAATATTTTAGATTTGGGAAATAGAGCTTTTTTAGTTTGAAAAAATTATAAAATAGATAAAAATAAATTTTTGCGAGTTTATGAGAAAATTGCTTCAATTGACTGAAAAATGAAATCTTGAAAACTTATTTGAAGTGAAAATGAGGATATGATGTATGAGATAGAAAGAAGTTTTTTAGTTGTTTAAAAGTTTGAAAATAAACTTGTTTTTATTATCTAAAATTTATAATAATAGTATTAAGGTTTTAATTTTGAAAAAATGATAATTTACTTAGATGAGTCAAAAAGATTAGAAAAATGACAAATAGTTTTTTGATGATTTATTACAAAGCATAGTATTTCTTATATAAATAAATATATAGAAAATAAAAAAATAGAGTACTGATTTAAAAATTCTTTATTTGAATTGAAAAGTATAGAAAAAAGTTGAAAAATCTTTTATGAAAAAATGATTTCAGATTCAAGATTTAATATTATTTCAAATAATATACTTTGAATAAGTGTGAATTGATATTATAAAGATGATAAAAATAAATACATTCAAATTTTAAATAAACTTATTTGAAAAATTTATAACTGAATTAAAAATTATAATAAAGATATAACTATAATTTCAGATAGATTGGAGTTTTGAAAAAATAATGGTAAAATAGAAAAAGAAGTTATGAATGTTATAAATGAAAATTATCCTTTGTATAAATGATACAAATTTAAGTTTGTTAATTCAAAAAGTTATGCATGAATACAAATTGCTGATTTGATTGCCTATGAGTTAAGACAGGTAAATATGAATAAATCAAAAATATTTGATGATTTTATTTTAGAAAATATGTTTAATATTGATTTGAGTGAAATATACCAAATTTAGAGCAAAAAAAAGAAGTTTAGTCTCTGCTATACTTCGTTGGATATGACCGTGTTGTCTAAATACCCTCTATATAGATTTCTAAACTTTCATACCAATATTTTATTAATTTTTTAAAAAATTGCAAATATTTTTGTATATTTTTGCATAATAAAAAGAAGTTTTTTAGTTTTATAATTTTTTGAAAAATATGCAAAACCTAATTTTTTTAAATCCAATTTTGTGAATTATATCATTTTTTATATGAATGGTATTTTTGTTTTTGTATTTCAAAACAAAAAATAATGCAAAAAAGTTTAAATTTATTTCAGATATTGAAAGTGTTTTTTGAAATTCAAAAAGATATTTTATCACAAATTTAGTTTTGATATTTTTTACCATATCTTTTTTCTCACTTTTGATAGCAAACCCAAATCTAAAAGAAACTAAAGTTAAGATAAATAAAAATTGAATAGATATTGCGATAGTTTTGGATTTATCTTATTCTATGATGGCAAAAGATATAGAACCAAACAGACTAGAAGTTGCTAAAAAAGTTATTTCAGATTTTACATCTAAACTAAAAACTGATAGGGGGTGACTTATACTTTTTTCTGGAAAACCTTTTACAAGCGTTCCTTTGACTTTTGATTATGATTTTATCACAAAATATGTTCAAAATATTACTATAAATAATATAAATCAAGATTATGAACATTTGCAATGAACAGCTATTTGAGATGCACTTTTATATTGAGCAAACTTATTTGACGAAAAGGATAAAAGAGAAAAAGTCATAGTTTTATTAACTGACTGAGAAGCAAATAGATGAATTGATCCGCTTCAAGCTGTAAAATATGTAAGTGAAAAATGAGTAAAAGTTCATACAGTTTGAATAGGTTGAGATAAAGATACTTATGTTGATTTCCAAAATGCTTTTTGAACTCAAAAAATTGCAATTTGATGAATTGATGAACAAAATTTAAAAGCAATTGCAAATTTGACGAAATGAACTTATTATAGAGCAAATAGTGTTGATACTTTTAATAAAATTTTTGAGAAATTGAATTTGCTTGATAAAAAAGAAATAAAAGTTGAAGAATATAAAACTTTTACACCTTTTTATAAATTTTTTGTTTATGTAATATTTTGATTACTTTTAGTTTTTATAAGCTATAATACATATTATTTTTTAAGAAAATAAAGATGTTTTTTGTATTTTTTTTAGTTTTAATTTGTTATATAGTTTGAATTTACTTTTTTTATAGAAAAAAAGGTTTTTTACTTTACTCTAGATATTGACTTCCAAATATATTTTTATTTTTGTCTTTTTTAATTTCTTTTTTTAGTTTTTTGACTTTTGGACTTAATTATGAAAAAAATCTAAAAACAAATTCTTCAAATATGGTTTTTGTTTTAGATGTTTCAAAAAGTATGAAAGCACTCGACTATGAAGATAAATCTAGACTAGAAGTAGCAAAAGAATTTATAAAAAATTATATTTTAGAACATGATTTCAATAAAAATTCTCTAGTAATATTTTCTAAAGATGCTGTTTGAGTTTTGCCTTTAACTTCTGATAAAGATTTATTTTTAACTATACTTTCATCTCAAGATGAAAAATCAATTTTAAAATGATGAACAAATTTTTTAGATGCTTTTAATGAGGCATATAATAGACTTTCAACTGAAGAAAATGGCTGAGCTGTAGTTTTTGTAAGTGATTTTGAGACAAATTTAAGTTCTTGAGAAAAAACTACCTTACTTCAAAATATTTGAAATATAAAGCAAAAACTTGATAAAAAAAATATAAAAGTTTATTCAGTTTGAGTTTGAAATGTTTCTTGAAATAAAATAATTGTTTGATATGACATGTTTTGAAATACACTTTATATGCAAGATGATTTTTGAAAAGATGTTGTGACAAAATTTGATAAAGATTTTTTTGATAGTTTTTCTTCTTTGCTCTCTGCTGATAAACATATTATCAAAGGTTTTTCTTCTATAAAAGATATAGTTTTTAAAAATGTTCCATATAATGAGTCGCAAATAAATCAAACATTGAAAGGTGATTATTCTAGGTATTTGATGATAATTGCATTTTTATCTTTTTTGATATATTTGTTTTTATTTAGTTATTTTGATAAAAAATGAAGATAAAAAATTTTTTAATATTTTTAAGTATTATAATTTTTGTTTTAGTATTCCCAAGTTTAGTTTTTTTTGTTTCAAACTTGGCTTTTTGACCGTGATGAAATTATATATTTGCAAATAATATAAATAAAAAATTAGAAAAAATTTTTCCAAATAATTCTATTTTAAAATTAAAAAAATGAGATTATTATTATAAACTGTGAGAATATGATAAAGCTTTAGAAAATTATCTAAAAGTAAATTATCAAAATAATGAAACTTGTTTTACTTTAAATCATAATATTTGAAATACTTATTATAAACTTTGAGATAAAATTGAAAGTAAAGTTGATAAAATATCGTTATGGCAAAAATCACTTTCTTTTTATTCAAAGGCTTTGAATATAAAACAGGATTTAGAGACGAAGAAAAATTATGATTTTGTCTTGGAAAAATTGCGTGAATTGATAAAAAAAACAGATGAAAAACCTAAAGAAGATAAAAAAGATAAAGAGCCAGAAAAAAAAGATGAAAAAAATCAAACTTCATCTTGAAGTGAAAATAAAGAAAAACAAGGTAACCCTAACGAAAATAATAAAAAACAAGAAGATTCTCAAAGTCAAGATCAAATTGTTCCTAAAGCTCCTTCAGTAAAAATAGATGAAAAATCTAGTGAAGCTAAAAATAAACTATCTCCTTGAGAAAAACAAGAAATAGAAAATTATATGAATTCATTAAAAGAAGAAGAAAAACAAAATATAGATCTAAATAAACCAAAAGAAATTAATGATTTGTTTGATATATTAAATAATAATTTCTTTACTCCATTTGATAAAAATGAAAATTGATGGTAATAAAAAAACTTCCAAATTTGAACTGCACCCAACTTAGTGAAATGGAAATAAAAAATCCTTAAGTTAAATGT
>CAYOIP010000002.1:0-49593 GCA_964404065.1 uncultured Candidatus Peribacteria bacterium | reverse complement strand
TCTAGCAGGAGTAATTTGTCTTCAATACCTATATTTCCATTTATTAGATCTTATTTGAAAAGCTATAGAATATAAATCAGATAAATCATATTTAACATCCCTTTTAGGAATTAATATTAAACAATTATCATCAACAGAGCAATCTAATTCTTGTACAAAAGCTTGTCATACAGTTCAAGTGCTTGGAACTGTAATAAAAGGAGCTTTAAAATTATTTTCAACATCAAAAAATCAATATACTCAATTATCTTCTCACTTAGAAGATATAAGCATATTATTTCAAGTTTCTCATAAAAGCCTCTCTTTATTATGATAAACTTTTTGTCAATATGTGACATCAAATAATTTTCAAATTGTTGTTATCATAGTTTATTAAAATATTTAATTTTAAAAGCAACTGATTCTCTTATCATTTCATCAATTCAACTTTGTAATTCCTCAAAAGTTGGTATTTCACTATCAATATATGCTTCAGGAACTAATTCTATATTTTTATCATTTTCATCTAATAAACATATTTTTTTTAATTCCGGAATATCTTTAAATTTAAGATTTGTATTATACATAAAAGCCTTTAACTCTTCTTTTATTTCTAGAAGCTTATTATCTCAATCTTTATCTTTAATTCTTTTTCATTTTTTCTTTTTAAATCCATCTGTTATAGCTCTAGCAAAGTAAACAAAATCTTTTTTATAATTATGGGGTACTCATTTTTTTATAAATATTCAAACTGTTCAAACACTAACTGGGTAAAATAAATCATCTGGGAAAGTTACAACAGATAATAATTTATTATTTTTTAATAATTCACTTCTCCAATTTTTTCATGAACTTTCAACCATAACTGAAATTGGAATTATTGCAAATAATAAACCTCAGTTTTCCATTTGAGATAAAGCATAGTCAATAAAGTGACTTTCTTTTTCATCTCATTTTTTTAATGCAAATGGTGGATTCATCAGCACCTTTGTTATTAAAGGATCTGTATTTTTAGAACTTTTTTCAATATTCAAACTAGCTTCTCCAGTTATATTTCAATCTTTTATAGTTTTCTTAATAGTTTTATAAAAACAATTTCAAGTATTCATATTATTTCTTCAATCTCATCTAAAGATCATATTAACCAAAGCTAAGGCAACAACTTCATCTTCTTGTTCAATTCAAAATATATTATATGTTTTAAATTTATTTATTTGCTCATCATCAGAATTAGATTTTACATAATCAAAAGCAGAAACTAAAAATCAACCTGTTCCACAAGCTGGGTCAAGTATATAATCGTTATTTGTAATATTTAAAACTTCAACTGCAAACTCTGTAACATGTCTAGGAGTTAAAACTATTCATATTTCTTTAGCTCAATTTCAATATTTCAAAAAAGTTTCATAAAATTTTCATAAAATATCATTTCATGATGCCATTGCATTTCTTATATCCAATGTATCAAGTTTTTTCAAGGTTTCTTTTATAGCAGTTCTATATTTAACATGATTTTCTTGAACTGGAGGGATTTCTAACTTTAAAAAATCAAAAAAACTTTCTTTTTGTACTTCTCTTAGTTTCTTTTTAATTAAAGAATTAACATTTTCAACTAATGTTGTTGTATCCTCCTCTCTTAAATTTATTTCTGAATCTAAAGACAATGCTAAAATTAATCATGCTAAGAATCTAGCTCTTTTATTTTTATTGATTCAATTATTATGTAATAATTCATTTATTTCAATTCAAACTTCAACATATTTTTCTTCTGGAATATCTGGAAAATCTTTATAATCAATAGTTTTATTTTTTAAAATATAATTTACTTGATCTTTTGATAATAAAATATTTTTTGTTTTTCAATTAAATAAAATTGTTTCCCATTTTCAATCATGAAAAAATTGATTTTCAACAATATATCAATCAGTATCATTTCAAGCAACTCATGAAATAATTAAACATTTAATAGTTTTGCTGGTATTTATTTTTTTAGCATATTGTTCTCTGGCTTCTTTTAATGCTTGTTCAAGTTGGGATCTTTCTCTTTTACTTTCTATTACCCAAAATTCATTTTCGGCAATTTTAACAACTGCTTCAGGCATATCACGAACTAGACAAGACTTTAAATATTCATTAGAAAGACATTCGTTTTGTTGATAAACTTCTCAATAGTCATTTCTAGCTGGATTTTTTACAATCCATCAAAGATTTTCCAATTCTTGTTTTATATAAACATAAGCATTTACTTCAGAATTTTTTGGATTTTTTGAGTGCACCATTTAATTAAAAGTTAAGAAATAATACATTAAAAGATATATATCAAGTATATAAATAATATATAAAAGTCAAATAAAATTGTTCTATTTTCTTATACAATATAGTTAGTTTTTCCGATTTGTAAAATAAAAATTTACAAAAAATAAAAGACTTAAAAAGTCCAATTTTTACACAAAAAAACTGGAATTCTCCTCTTCCAGTTTTAATAATTATTTTACTTCTCTTAATCTTGCAGCTTTACCTGTTAAATCTCTAATAAATCCAATATGTTTTCTTCTAACTTTAAATTGTCTTACAATTTCTATTTTTTCAATAGTTGGAGAATGAACAGCAAATATTCTTTCAACACCAAAAGGACCAACCTTTCTTCTAACTGTAATAGTTTTTTCAAGTGCTGTTTTTCCAGCAGTTTTTATAATAATCCCTTTAAATCTTTGAACTCTAGATTTATCTCATTCAGCAATTAATTGATGAACCTCTACTTCCATACCAGTTTTAAATTCAGGCATATCGGCTTTCACAAATTGAGCTTGGATTTTGCTTACTAAATCAAAATTTGACATACTTTTTAGTATTAATATATAAATAATTTTTTTAATTTTCTTAAAAAATCTCGCATATCATATAAATAAATTTAAAAATTGCAAATTTTTTTCTTGGGAAAATTTTATTTTACATTTTAATACAATTTATATAATAAGGTTAATATTTTAAATAATAATAATATGTCAAAAATAATTAAATTAGACCAAAATCTTGCTAATCAAATTGCAGCTTGAGAAGTAGTAGAAAGACCAGTTTCAGTTGTAAAAGAACTTGTAGAGAATTCTATTGATGCAGGAAGTAAAAATATAAAAATTGAAATAAAAAATGGATGAAAAAACTTTATTTTAGTGCAAGATGATTGAGAATGAATTACAAAAGAAGATTTAGAAATTTGCATAGATAAATATACAACTTCAAAAATCAAATCAATTGAAGATTTATACAATGTGATGACATTTTGATTTCGTTGAGAAGCACTTGCTTCAATTTCTTCAGTTTCAAAATTTTCTATCATTTCAAAAACTAATACTTTAAAAGAAGCTTACAAACTAGATTATGACAATATTTCTTGAAAAAATATTTCAGTTTCAACTCTAGATAGTGGAACAAAAATAATTGTTGAAAATTTGTTTTTCAATACTCCAGCTCGTTTAAATTACTTAAAAACAGACAAAACAGAATACTCTAAAATCCTTGATTATTTATATACAGCAAGTTTAAGTTACCCTGAAATTTGATTTGAGTTTATTTCAGAAGATAAAAGAATTTTTAAATTTAATGAAAATGAAGAGTTAAAAACAAGAATTTATTCTATTTATGGAAATGAGTTTTTAGACAATATTCTGGACATAAATTTTGAAATGGTATGAATACATATTTCAGGTTATATAACAAATCCTAAAATAAGTTTTCCAAACAAAAATAGACAAAATCTTTTTGTAAATCATAGACCAATTTCTTCGCCACTTATTTTTAAAGCTATAAATGATGCTTACAATAGATTTATTCCCCACTGAAATCATCCTGGGTATGTTTTAAATATTCAAGTTGATCCAACAATAATTGATGTAAATGTACATCCAAGAAAATCAGAAATCAGATTTGAAAACGAGAATAATATTTTTAGAAGTGTTTATCATGCTTTATTAAATAAACTTGAAAGTTCTAGTTTGGTGAATCCTCCTGTCCTATCGGACATCCCCCTTATTAAGGGGGACAGCCAAAGCGTAGCGGAGGCAGGGGGATTTTCTGAAAAATATTACACTTGAAGTTGAGAAAAATTTAAATCTTATTCTCCTTATAAAAATATTTCATCAAATCCAAATCAATTCAAAATTTCAGATTCAATGAATTTTACTAAAATTATTTTAGACAATGAAAGATTTGAATTTCAAAATGAAAATACAGAAAATACTTTTGAAACTTGAGATTTACACTATACAAAACTTTGAAAAATAGTTGGACAAACTTTCAATAGTTACATAGTTGTTGAAAAAGAAAATAAAATTATTTTACTTGATCAACATGCTTTAGCTGAGAGAGTTATTTATGAAAAACTACTAAAAAATGATACAAGACAATTTAGTCAAAATTTACTCATTCCTGAAAATATTCATCTTACATCAAATGAATTTTCAACTTTAGAAGAAAGTAAAAATATTTTCTTAGAAATGTGATTTGAGTTTGAATTTTTGTCTAACAACAATGTGTCTATAATTACAATTCCTGATTTTGTTAAAAAAGAAAATTTAAAAGAAGTTTTACTTTGAATTTTAAATGACATAAATTCTTGAAATACAATTAAGTCAAAAACTTTGGAAGAGATAAAAAATAAGGTTTTTGCTTATACGGCTTGTAGAAGTGCTATAAAATTTTGAAACAAATTGAATTTATTTGAAATGAATAAACTTTTAAATGAATCAGTGGAATGATATAGTTCAACTTGTCCTCACTGAAGACCTGTAATTTTTGAAATAAGTTTGGAAGAGCTGAAAGGAAAATATGAGAGGTAATTCCCCTCCTCCTTGCCCCCTCCCTAGCAGGAGGGGGATTTTTTTATTCCTCCCCTGCTAGGGGGAGGTTAGGAGGGGGTTATTTATAAACCCAAGGAGCAATTATAGATAATATAACTCAACTAAGCAAAAGCAGTATCAATCAGATAATTGTTTTTGTAATTCTATCTTTAATCTTTGTTGCTTCTCAACCATGCATAGAAAGCATAATTCAATTTATAACTATAAATAAAACTCAAGTTAAAGCAGCTAATGCTGTAACCCATTTTATAATTCATCAAATCATCATTTGAATTGTTCAAAATCAAGGAGTTATGATACATTTATAGTTTCAAGTTGGTTTTGATTGCTGTGGTCAATTTGCTCAAACAGGAGAACTCATTTCTTCAGAACAATTAGCTCAAGGAATTTTCTCAGTAACAACTACTTCTATATCTCAAGAAGCTCAATTAACTACCAAAAAAGTTCAAAATATGGAAAATATTGTTATAAAAATTAATAAAAATCTTTTCATAAAATTAAATTAGAAATTTAAAGTTTTTAAATCAAGTAAAACGGTATACATTCAAAGCAAAATCAAAGTTGCAATTAAAGTATTTATTATAATATTTTTTGCTTTTTTTACTTTTTCATCGTCTCAACCAGAAGTTATATAATAATACCCAGCTAAACTAATAAAAAATATTGCTGTTGGTCATGCAAAAAATAAAGCTAAATTTACAAGTGTTGCAAATAAGTCTTGTCATTTTCATTTAAAATCTCATACAAATATTACATTTCTCCAAACTTCCATAATTCATATAAATATAAGTCAAGCGAGAGACCAAAGTATTTTTTGTTTTCATTCGTTTATAGCTTTTTCTTCTCAAATTGATAAAATCATTTTTATTCATTGAAGAACTATCATAAAAACAGCAATACTAACCAAAGCAATTTCTAAAAATGTTATTATAGAACCTAGAGTTGATCAAAATATATCAGAATTCATAAATATATTTCTATCATAAATAGTTCTTGTATCTCATATAGTTGATGTTACGTCATCAGTAACCTGTTTATTCCAAAAAGAATTATATAAAAGACCGGGAATATTTATAAATAAAAGTCCAACTATCCCATACCAAATACTCCTTTTTGAGTTTGAAAGAGCTTTTTCATCTCATCACATAGAAAAAATCATCATTACTCAAGCATGAACTATATATATAACTAAAAGTCACCCAATAACTATTTTAATAGTCTTAAACACATTATAACTTATATTTGTTACTTGAGTTTCAACTGTTCAAGATGATTCACTCATAGAAACTCATTTTATTTTATTTACAGCATTTCAAGCATCTGAAAAATCTATATTTCAAGCATTTAATAAACTGAAATTTGAAAATAACAATCAAAATATTATTAGTATATTTATTATAATTTTTTTCATAAATTATTCATTATTAATTATTCACTATTAATTTTATTTTTATATTCTACTTTCAGGAATTATAAAGAAAGTCATTATTGCATAACTTGCAAAAAGTACTAAAAGTCACACTCATATATAAACCATAGTTTTTTTAGCTTTTTTGTTTTTTTCCTCATCTCATCATCAAGTCATTACTAGAAATCCCGCATAAATAAGCATAACTACTATAAAAATAGCAATAAAAGTATTTAGCCAATTTATAAAAGTTGTTATTATTTTTGCATTTTTTGTAATATTTTCACAAACACTAGTTCACCAATAAGAAATCAATCCTCCTCATCAACAATCAGGATTATATGTATTTTTAACCACTATATCAGCAAATTTTATAACTATAAATCAAATAATGGCTTGAAAAATAGTAGCTTTTCATTTTTTTAGTCACTCTTCATTTCCTCAAGCTGTAACAATTTTGTAAAACGCAATAACAGCAACAGCTATAAATGCAAATGAAGCAAGTAGCATAAGTAAGTCTAAAAAGGGTTCAACAAGTCTTTCTCAAAAACTTCTAGCTAAGTTTGCTCAAATATCCCTGTCAAACATAACCTTGTAAATTGAAAAAGCTATTTGCATAACTATTATTCAAATACTTGCCCATAAAATTCCATTTTTCAACTTTTTAGCTTCTTCTTCGGTGTTTTCACCAAATATAAGTTTAATTACCATTATAACTCAAAAAAGCAAAACAAAAGCATAAACTATTACTCTTAAGTCACGAGCAATATTAAATAGCAAATACTTAATTCATTTTTCTCAAGTTGTTCATACATAAAAAAACTCATTTCATTGCATTTCTTCAAATTCATCATTGTTCATAGACTTTCAAGTATTTTCTGTAGAAATTCTTATATTGTCAGTACTTGAAGTCCATAAATCAAATGCAAATCAGAAATTTGGAATAGAAATTATACTTAAAGCAATAATTATTTTTATTAAAAATTTTAGCATAAAATTAAATTAAATTTTTAAAAGCCTCTCCCCCTTGCCCCCCCTCCCTAGCAGGAGGGGGGATTTTTTTATTCCTCCCCTGCTAGGGAGGGGGCTAGGCGGGGATTAAGTTATTCAAAGTCTTGCTTCGATTTCCATATCAACATATTTTTTCTTTCTTCAATATTTTTTTCTTGAATATTCTTTTATTATTTTAGCAGCCTCAATATTTTTATAATTGTTATCCCAAAGAGTTTTCATATCAAAAGGACGAGTTGTTGCGTTGTCTATATTTAACTTAACATAAGTTGTAAAATTTGCAATTCATATAATGTCTTGTTGAGAAAGTAGTGGAGCATATTCTTTTTCAAGGTATTCAGCATCTTCAGCTCAAACTTTAAATGACATAATAGTTCAAGCATTTCAAAAAACAGCATCTTTTATAGAAGGTTTATCTCATTTTTGTTTAGCTCAACTTCATCCAATTTGTGCTATAAATTGATGAGCCATTATTAAAGCTAAACGATATTTTCTAGCTTCAGATAATATTTCCCCAAATGTTTCAGTTGCAAAATTTTGAAACTCATCAACATACATGAAAAAATCTTTTCTTTCATTTTCAGGCATATCAGCTCTACTCATAGCAGCCATATTTACTTTAGAAACGAAAATTAATCATAAAAGTTGCGCGTTTAGAGCTCAGATTTTTCATTTTGAAAGATTTACCAAAAGCGCTTTTTTATTATCCATTATTTCTCTCAAATTAAAGGCAGATTTTGGCTGACCAATAATATTTCTTATTGTAGTATTTGTGATAAAAGGACCAAATTTGCTTGAAAAATATGGAATCATTTCTTGTTTTTCTCTATCTCAAGTTGAAGCATATTCATGTTCCCAGAAAGATTTTACTACAGGGTTTTTTATTTTTGAAGTTTTATATTTCATAAAAGCATCATCAACAAAAAGTCTTGGAACATCGATTAAAGTTCATCCATCTTCTACATCTTCCATCAAAGTTAGACATCAGTTTCTAAAATAATGTTGAATACGAGGACCAAAAATTTCATCTCAAAATATTTTTATAAATATTTCAGTAGCGTCCATTGCAGCTCTGTCCATTTCTCTTTTTCTAGCTTCTGGATCATCTGAAATTACTTCTAACATATTTAATCACATCGGATATTCATCATCAGCTGGATCAAATACAATTGTATCACGGGCTCTTTCTTTTGGAGTAAAAGCAAGTACATCTTCAACTAAATCTCAGTGTGGATCAATTACACAAAGTCAGTCTCAATTCCGCATATCTTGACGAGCAAGGTATCAAATGAAAACCGATTTTCAACCTCAAGATTTTCAGATAATATAATGATGTCTTCCTCTATCTTTTTTATCAAAATAAATAGGAGTTTTTTTGTTTCTATATTCATTAAATCACATCAACACTCAATCCTTAAAAACTGGATATCATCCAAGGTGTCTATGAACTTGTTTTATTTCAAAATCATCTACTATCTTTTTTTCTCAAGTTATTTCATCAATAACTTCTTTAGTTCAAATTTTTATTTTTTCTTCTAAAATACAAGGAATTTTAGGAAATTTTAAATTATGTGGAGGAGCTAATTTTTTATAATCAAGCCAATTTATAATAGGAGATTTGTTGTAATTTATATCAGGAAAATGATATAAGGTTGATAGTTCATCAGAAGAAAATTTAGAAACATTTTGAAAAAAACCAATTAACTTGTGATTAAAAGCAAAATATCTAATAGGAGTAAAAATAAAATACAAGAAATCTTCATAAAATTGAGGGTTATCTAGCGAATTATTATATTCATCTGTAAATATAGAAGAAGCAGCAATTACAGCATGTGCTCATTCTTCAGCTCTTTTTGGTATTTTTGAAGATACTAAAATTCTTATACTTGTTCTAAATGCTGGTTGTCCTGCTGATTCTCACATGATTTTTTGAGCTTCAGTTTCAGCTTGGTTAAATATTTTATAACTATCTCAAGAGCTAGCTCCAGGAGCATTTGTGTCTTTTACCATGCTATCAGTTCATTGAACTAGTGCAACAATTGGATTCCAAAAAAAGTCCAAAAATGGAATATTACTTTTTTTCTGATATTCTCATTTTGCTACAAGTCATGCTGCTTTTTTAGCTTTTCTATTCCATCCAGATCAAATAGGCTTAACAATAATTTGATAAACAGCTTTATCTTCTTTATCAAGAGATGAAAATACATTTGTAAAGTTGTTAAGTGGGTCATCTTCTAAATATTTAAATGATCTGATTGGGAAAACATCATCTTTATTTTTTCAAAGTGAAGACGCTCTAAGAGTATATCAAACAGGTTTTATATCTATATATTCTTTTTCTTTATCTATGATTCTTACTTCGGCATCGTTATATATTGAGGTAATATGTTGAGTAACAACATTTACATATCATTCGTAAGTTACTAAATAAAAACTTAATTCTCAATTTTCATAAGCAAGTTCTAAAGCAACTTTTGAATGGTCAAATAAGGCATCGGTAACAGTATCTTTTAGTCATGCTTCAGATAATTTATGAATAGCCTTATAATACATACTCATCATACCAATTTTTTCCTTGAAATCTTTTTTTGTTTCTTTTTCTTTATCTAGTTTTGAGTCTGATTTTGGAAGTGTAACTTTCATATAAACAAGTTTATCACTCCGAATGATTTCAAAAATTACTCTTATAAGTTTTACAGCTAAAATAGTTAAAACAAAAACTATTGCTCATAAAAATATATAAAAAAAGATATTTTGAACTGAGTCTAAAAAGCTTGTATCTCAAGTTGTTGATTGAGTAGATGTTTGAGTATTTGTTCAGGAAATTTTTTTGCTTGCATCAAGCAAACTAGCAAAAGTTGATTGAAAGGAAAATATAAAAAATAAAATTGAAAATATTAATTTTTTCATAAAAAAATAGTTTTTTGGTAAAATTTGGCTTATTATATATTATTTTTAATTTTTTTCAAAAAAAAATTTATCTTATCCACATAGCATCTCAAAACGAAAAAAATCTATACTTATTTTTTATTGCGTGGGAGTAAGTATTTTTTATATTTTCACTTCCAGCAAAACTAGAAACAAGCATAAGAAGCGTAGAGCAAGGAAGATGAAAGTTTGTTATAATACTATCAACAAATTTCCATTTATAACCAGGATAAATAAATATAGAAGTTTCTTTGTTTCAGTATCACAAAACTCAATTTTCATCCGCAAAACTTTCTAAAGTTCTTACAGAAGTTGTTCAAACAGCAATAATTTTTTTTCAAGATTTTTTGTAATTATTTAGTCTTTCACTAACTTCTTTTTTTATCTCGATATACTCGCTATGCATTTTGTGATCTAAAATATTTTCAGCTTCAACAGGTTTAAAAGTTCAAACTCAAACATGAAGTAGGATTTTTTCTATTTTGACTCACTTTTTTTGTAAATTTTCTAAAAGTTCCTGAGTAAAATGAAGTCAAGCTGTAGGAGAAGCAGCACTTCAGTGAGTTCTTGAATAAACAGTTTGGTATCTTTCTAAATTTTCAAGTTTTTTTGTGATGTAGTGAGGAAGTGGTATTTCTCAGATTTTTTCTATAGTTTGTAAAAACTCAAAACCTGATTTATCAAATTTTATATATCTTCACATTTCAGATATTTTTTCAATAAATCAGTTTAGTATTATATTTCAGTTTTCATCAAAAAATCTTATATTTCTTCAAACTTTTAGGTTTTTTCCAGGATAACCCAAACATTCCCAAGTATCTAAAGAAATCTGTTTATGAAGAAGGATTTCAACCTTTTTAATTTGCTTTTTTCATTTTGGAAATATATCTATTTCTCAGTAAAGTCTAGCATTTATAGTGCGAGTTTCATTTAAAACAAGCACATCGTTTTCTCATAGTTCGTCCAAAATATTGTAAAAATATTTATCTCGTATTTCTCAAGAATTTTTATCTAAAATTAAAAGTTTAGAATGATCTCTTGGTTCTATTGGAGATTGAGCTATAAGTTCTTCAGGGAGAATGTAGTTAAAGTCTTTTAGTTGCATAAATTTTAGTTAAAAGTTTAAACCTCCCTTTAGGAAAGGGAGAGCTTAAAAGGAATATACCTTATTTTCTCCCTTTTTCAAAGGGAGTACCCGTAGGGGGAGGAATTTTTTTGATTATAAAAAAAAGAGCTTTTGTTTCAAGCTCTTTTACATATTTCCAGAAAGTTTTAAAAATCTTTCTTGTTTTGCTTCCTTTGCAATTCTTTTAAGAGTTGTATTTTCTCTTGATTTTTTGAAAGCAATTTTTGTAATTTTTGTTCCCATAAGTAATAAATTATTTATAATGTCAAGATTATAAATAAAAATATTATTTTGTCAAGAAAATTACACTTTTACAAATGTTAATCTAGTCCCATTATTATATTCATAATTTCATTTTTGCGTTAATTCCATAATTCATTTAATAACTGTATTTTTTCATACATATCATAAATTTGGATTTTCTAATCTTCAAGCTGTTAATTTCCAATCAGGAATATCAGGTTTAAATTCAACTCTACTTTCTTCAATTTTAATATCTTGTAATTTGTAATCCTTTCAATCAGAATTTAAAGTTATTTTATAATTATCCTCTCATATACTTAATTGTTGTTTTTCTGTATCAAATTTAATTATTTTTCATTCTCATATATCTAATCAATTTTTAACTAAGCTTATATCAGAGGCACTTCTTATTTTATCTGCCATTCACATTTGTTTTTTAAATTCGTCTTGTTTATTTTGTTTTTCTTGTAAAAATTTACTAAATTTTTCATCTTTTAATATATCTCAAATATCTTTATTTTTTATATCAAAATCTGTATTTTCTTTCAAGAATTCTTGAATTAAACTTATAACTTTTAATAAAGCTTCTTTAGTATTATCATCTAGATTTTCATAATCAGAAGCAACAAAAGCTCATCATTCTCAAATAGCTCTTTTTAGTATAAATCATAATTCTTTTTCATCAGTTTGATCTTTTATATCAACTAACTTAATATTTTTAAAATCATGGAAATCTCAAAATTGTGCTATATCTGAAAGTCATTTTCAAGAAAATATGTTTAAAGCTCCTTCTTCTTTTTTAAATCTTTCTATTTCTTTTTGTTTTTCTTCAGCTTCTTTTATATTTTTCTCTTCTTGTCTTTCATTTTCAAGATTTGTTAGTCCATTTCTCAAAATTTCTTTTAATTCTAAAGAAGTTAATTTTTTACTATTTTTATCTTTTAAATTTTCTTCTTTAAATTCAACTTTAAAAGTTCAATCTGGAGTATCTATTCAATCTTTACTAAACGCTTTTTCCCATTTTGCACTTAAATCCTCTTCTTTAGTTTCTCCAAAAATTGCTTTTACTTCTTTCATTTCATTTTTAACTATATTAAAACGAATATCTGATAAATCAATTTTTTGAAAAGGATCTTTTCATTCAATTGTTTTTCACTCCTTATCTTTTGAAACTCAAAGAGATTTTAAACTAGATAAATATTTAAAATTGCTTGAATTTTCTTTTAATTCATTTAATGCATTGTTTGGATCAAGTCATAAAAACATCGCAAATATTTTTCAAATAATTGGAAGTTTTAAAATTATTTCAAGTAATTTTTCAGCTCATTCTCATATAGGTCATCAGTTTCAAATTAACTCATAAGCTAAATCAGCTCACTTATCTCACATAGTCATTTTTCTTGATAAATCAACTAGATTTTCTCTTGAATTCATCAAGTATTCAGAAATTGCTTTTGTATCAAGAGGTTTGTCATTTTTTGTAATTTTTTTAAAGTCAATATTATTAACATCAAGTCACTCAGCTCCAGCCTCTATTAAAGCAGGATTTCTAAACCAATCTATATTTGAAATAATATTTTCTTTTTGTTTTTCATCAGCTATATTATTTTCATCAAATTTTTTGTTTATTTCACCAAATTTATTTAAATATTTTTTAAGGTCTTCGCTAAATTTTTCTTCAAGTGATAAAGTTCTTCAAGAATCTTTAGGTTCATTTGATTTATTGCTTAATAATTCATTTAATCATTTGGCATCCATTTTTGATAAATCTGCCATGAATGATCAAAAAGATCAAACAAGAGAATCCATTATTTCTCAAGTTGGTCATTTCATCATAGAGTTTGCAATTCCAATTTTTATAAATTCTTTAGTTTGAGGGTCTAAAAAATCATATTTATCTAAAGCAGGATTTAAAACTTTTTCAAACTCATTTTTCATATTTTGCAATCTTTCAGATTCTATAGAGTCTGTTAGATTTTTTAAAGAAGCAACTTCTTTTAATCATTCTAGAGTTTGTAGTTTTTCAGTTAAATATTTTTCATAAACTTTTTTAGTAGTTTCTTCTATAGCTTTTTGACTTGGAGTTGTTTTAACTTCTTTTAATAAAGCATTCCAATCACATTTACTTCTATCACAAGTATAGTTTTTTAAATCAACTCAATATTTTTCAAGTATTTCTTGAGTAGTTTTTTCTTGTAATTCTTGAGTAGTAAGTTTTGTTTCTGCTTTAATTGGAGCAGTTTCTACTTTTGGAGGAGTAGTTTGAGTTTCTGTTGGATTCATTTTGTTTTTGTTTTAGGGAGGTAAGGGTTATTTAAAAATTCTTTTTATTTTATTATGAGCACTTTCTTTACTACTAAACCAAGGACCTAAGTATAAAGTTAAAAATATCATTCAAGCTAAAATAGGATTTTCTTTTGTGGCTCACCATAAATTTTTTCATAATTTTTCAGCTCAATTAGCTAGTTTTCATCATAAGTAAAATAACATAGATAAAACTCATGAAGGCAAGGTAGTTTCTCATTCTTTCATTAATAAACTTCAGAAACTTCAGGCAAGAGTTGGATTTCTATCATCAATTAAACTTATCAGTTTTGTATAAATATATGTTTTTTGCATATCATTTAATGTATCATAATTATAACTTCATCAAGTTATTGCATATAATTCTAATAATTCAGTTGGTTTTAAATGATTTCAGGAAAATAAACTTTTTATTTCATTTTTATATTTATGTCAAAAATGCTCTCAAAGAGTATTTTCAATATTTTTTGCAAAAGGAATAAATTTTTCCTTTAAAAGTTTTTTATCTTGACTATTTAATTCACTTTGAACTCAATCTAAATTTTCCGTAATTTCATCAATATTTCTAAATCAATTTTTTCATCTAGAATTTATAAATAGTATAATATTTTTACTTATTCAAAGTTCATTTAGAGATTCATAAATTTCTCATTTTATTTCTGTTTCTCAGTTTGGTAATTGTTCTATTTTTAGTGCAAAATTTTTTCAAGCATCTATAATTTGGTCAGGAGTTGTAATATTTTCAATACTTTTAAACATTCTTATATTTGTGTATAATCAGGAAATACATTCTTTAATAGTTTTTCATCATAAATTTTCTCATTTTTTAGAATAAAAATTTACTAAAAGACTTCAAGATTTTTCATTTCCATCAACTAAAACTCATAATGCTTTAAATAATTTATCTCAATTTTCTCAGTTTATTCATAACTCTTTTTCTAATCAATTTTTTGATCTGTTTTTATATTTTTCATAAAGATTTTTTACTTCATCATAAGTCATATTTTGAAATTTATCTAATGAAAAAAGCTTATTCAAAATATTTTTACTTTCTCATCAAAAAATATAACTAACAGCACTTGAAGCATATTGATATTTTATATCAACTTTATTACTATTATTATTCTCACTTTCTTTTACATCTTCTTTTCTTTCAGGATTTAAAAATTTATCAAAATTACTAAAGTCTCAAGTAAACAATCATCTAAACATTAACATAACTGCTCAAATTCAAGCTAAAAATCATTTTTGCTCAAAAACTTCTCAAACTTTATCCCATCATGTTGAAAGTCTATTCCAAATTCATTCAACTTTTTGTAAAGATTTTGCAGTATCCTCTCATACTGCTCAAGCAATAACTTTTTGAGTTTCTACAGCATTTTTTTCTTCATCAGTCATTCATTTTTGAAATATTTCTTTTACTTTAGAGTCATCTTCAAAAATTTTTCTAATTTTTTTATGATCCTCTTCTTCTAATTCTCAAGCTAACATATCAAGTTTTAATTCTGATAAAGATTTTCTAGCATTATTTGTTGCTTTTTGTTTTTCAGTTAGATTTCATTCAGATATTCTTTTTAAAATAGCTTCTATTTTATCAGCTAATCAAGTATCTTTGCTTCTAACTTCTTTTTCAAATCTTCAAGGAGTATCTATAACACTTTTACCCATATTTTTTAATTAAATTTATAAAGTTATTTAGATTTTATCATATTTTGAGAATTAATGCAAAAAAAGAAGCAAATTTTATTTTGCTTCTTTTTCTTTTAATAATATTTCTTTATCTTCTTTTCATTTTCATTGAGGTATTTTGATTATTTTTGGTAAATATAAAGTTTTTCATTTATATATTGTATCAATATCTTTTATTGCAGCTTTATTTCTAGGATCTTTCCTGATTTCTTCCATAATTTGCCAAATTGCATTTTTATCTCTTTCAGGTCTTAAAGAGTATTTTTCACTAATGATTTTCCACAAATAATCTCATTTTTTAATTTTATATTCTTCATGAGTTTCTTTTTGAATAGTTTCTTGTTTTTCTTTTTCAGGAGTAGATAATATAGGCTCAGAAGCTTTACATTCTTGGGTAAATTGGTGAATGCTTGCAGATCAAATTAGTTCTTTTTTTGTTTTTCTTATTTCTGGAATAGGTGTTATGTGAAATTTTCAATTATTATCAAAAATTCATAATTTTCAAAAAGGTCAGTTTGGAAATAATCAAGTAATTGAACTTGCTCAAAGGATATTTATAGTAGCTCATATTTTTTTAATTGAAATAGGGTATCAATTATTAATTTCTTTAAAGCTGATTTTTATATCAATTATTTCATTAATTCTTAATAAATTTATCCAACTTTTAAATTCTTCTTCATTGTTGATAACAAATCATTCTAAAAGCTTTTCTTCCAATAATTTTTTTTGTTCTTCACAAGTTTGATTTATAATACTATCTTTTTGTTCTTGAGGTAATTCTGCCCTTGTTTTTGCAAACATTTTGCTAGGATCAGCAGAAAATGAAACATTTTCAAGTTGAGGTATTCTATTCATATTTTTGTTTTAAATTATAATCTTTATTATTTTAACATATTTTTAAAATTAATGCAAAAAAAAAGCGCCCGGCATTGCACCGGGGCTTTTAACTGGAGCCTCATTACTCAGCAGGAGTGTATTCTTCCTGTAGGAATTTCAGCGCCCTTTTCCCATTGGGGATTTCATGTAACTTTTCTTGCTTTTCTTTGGCGATAAGAATGTTCGCAAGAGTTCTTGCATCTTTTTCGCGGATAATAAAATTTTCCGCAACACTCTTTCCAGGATTCGAGATGTGGTAAGCATGTTTCAGGCATTCATGCAAGCGAACCATAGTTCTCAGATCATCGAGAGAAAAGGGAGTTTCATCCTGTGCTGGCTGAATTTCGATATAAATAATTTCACCAGCATCAGACTGAACTTCACAACCTTTATCCACAGCTTGCGTCGGGGCTTCACTAGCCTGCGTACTGCCACCTTCGGCCGGAGCTTCAGGAGCAGGCGCTTCAGCCGGAACCGAAGCATCGGGCAATGCAGCTTGCTCGGGAGGTGTAGCATTCTCGAGAGCTGCCGTATGAGCCACATCTGAGGTTATCACCTCTTGCAACTGGTGTAGTAGTGTTTCCACTTGAGCCGCTGCTTGCTCAAATTCACCAGTTCGATTGGAAAGATTGCTCAAACGCTCAAAACCAGTTTGCGCTTGTGCAATAGTGTCAATCGCAGCTGCTCCACGTGAGTGTAGACACATAGCCGCATCCATCATTCCTCGATACATCGCCACCTGCCTTCTGTTGGCATTTGGGGTGATGGGAATTTTAGTGCCACCAATTGACTTAAGTAAATCATTGAATTCGTCCATCGCGCTATCTCCTTCGATAAGAGTTAAAAAACTTTCCATCTGTTCTTCTTGTCTTCTTCTCTCCCAGAAATTGTAGAGCTGAATTAATAACAAAATTAGTCCTACAATCGAGATAAAAGCAAGCATTCCAAACATCAGGAGGTCGTATTCCGGCGAAAGGTAAAACTGTGTCCAGTTCACATTTGTTACCTCCATATGTGAATTATGGTAATTAAATAATACTAAAATTTGTTATTTGTCAAATTTATTTTTTAAAATAGTTTTAAAACAAAAAAACAAACCAAAAATTTTGGTTTGTTTTAGATAAAATCAAATACATTTTCTCTTGAAATTACTTTTGTTTCAAAATTATCATAATTGTTTTTAAAAACTTCAAAATTAACTTTTTTGTGTTTATATTTTACTTCTATTGCTTGATTTTTTGATTCATCTTTAATAATAAAATCAATTTCTTTTTTATCTTGAGTTCTCCAAAAGTTTATATTATCTTGAGAATAAATATTTTTTAATTCATTAAATATAAAAGTTTCAAAGATTGCTCAATTATCTATTCTATTATCAATATTATTAAAATTTTTTTCAAAATAATTTTTTATTCATAAATCTTGAATATATACTTTTGGCATTTTTGTAATTTCTTTTCTCAAATTACTATAAAAAGGTTTTATTTCATAAATATGAAAACTTTTTTTAAGTATATTTATATATTTATTTACTGCTGTTATACTTAAATCAAGAGTATTTGATAATTCATTTGTGTTTAAAAGTTGTCACGTTTGACTTGCTAAGATCTTATATAAATTTAAAAACTTAATTGGTAATTCTACTTTTGACTCCAAAATATCTTTTTTGACATAAGAGTTAACTAATTCTCAAATTAACTCTTTTTTTGTTTCTTTATTTTGTTCTAAAACAATTTTTGGATATCATCAATAAATTAAAAATTCATCTAAGTATTCATATATTTTACTTTTAGATATTGATGTTAAATTATTGAAAATTGATAATTGTTTTTCTAAATTTTCTTCATTCTTAAAATGTAAAAACTCTCTAAAATTAAGGGGAGTCATATGAAATATTTTTTTTCTTCAAGCAAGAGAGTCTCTAAACTTTTCGTCTATATAAAAAGCACTACTTCCAGAAACTATGAGTTTTATATCATTTTTATGTTCATCATAAATATATTTTAAAAAATTTGTTGGATTTTTTAAATATTGAATTTCATCACAAAAAACATATATTTTTTCTTTAAAGTCGAATTTTTCTTTTAATAATTTTATGAGATTTTTTGGATTTTCATCAAATAAATTTAATAATTCAAAATCTTCTAAGTTATAAAAAATATTTGGTTTATTTAGTTCTGATTGTAAGTCTTTCATAAAACTACTTTTTCATACTTGTCTTGACCCAGTTATTATAAGTATTTCTTCTTTTTCCAACCAAGATAGAAACTCTTTTTTTAAACTTCTTTTATACATATAATTTTTATTTATAAAGTAAAAATTATCTAGATAATAATTATTTTATAAAATAAATCAAGTAAAAAAACAAACCAATTTTTTGGTTTGTTTTATGGTAGTTATTTTTATGATCTACTATTTTGACACTAATTCATTATTTGCATATTTATGAATTATAGAAGTTATAAGTGTTTGATAAGGAATTCATTCTTTTATTGCTTTAGATTGAATTTTAAAAATATCTGTTGCTAATGGTCTAATACTTATAGCTTTTCTTTTATTGTATGTATTTTTAGCTGCAGTTATAAGTTTTTTTATTTCTTGTTCGTTATTTTCAACTTCTATAAAAACATCATTTTCTAAGTCTTGCATAAGTTGTAATTCTTCTTCATCATAAGTTTGTTTAGACATAATTTATTTATTAAGATATAATTTAGTATGTTTTCTGCTTGGAAATATAGTTTTAAAAAATATTTCATTTTCTCACTCTATATATGGAATACAATAAATATAATCAAAAATTTCAATTAATAACATTTTTTGGTTTCAATATTTTTCTTTGTTTGGATGTTTGACAGTTTTTTTAAAATTTCAAGAATGTAATGCATTTAATACATCTTCAAAGCATATATTTCTTTCTGATTTTAATAATTCATTTTTTTCTAGATTCCAAGTAATTATTTTATTAAATTCCATATTTATAATATATTTGTTAGATATGTGTATGATATGGATAATTTTAAATTTTGCAAGAATTTTTTTATAAAAAAACAAACCAATTTTTTGGTTTGTTTTAGGGGGAAATTATTTTGTGATTTTAATTGTTTTTATAGTTTAATTTTACATCTTTAACAGCATCAAGTTTTTTAGTAAGTCAGAATTGTTTAGCTCTTTTTGTTGTTAAATCTGCATCAGTTAAAGCTGTTGTCACGGCTCAAGCAGTTGTCGCAACTCATCAAACTACTAAAGTAGGAACTGTTCAAATAGCTGTTATTGCAGCTCATCAAGCAGCAATTACCATTTTACCAAAAGCTAAAGCATTTGTAAATCATCATGATGTTCATACTATACTTCAAATTCAAGCCTTTCATGCTATAACAGCTCATGATGCTAATACTCAAGTTGCAACATCTTGTGCCCATTCTCATCATTCTACAAGAGTTTTTCAATTTGTATTCCAAGTATTATATCAATCAACTTCAACATCTTTAAAAGCATTTCCTGATGTTGTTAATTCTGCAGCTTCAATTTCTTCAACTATTTCAGAATCAGATATATTTTCATTTGTTAATTGTAATAATGCAACTTCTTCTCAATCATCAACTCTATCAATTCTTAAAACCATTTTTCATTTTCAAGGAACTTGAACAGTATAATATTCAACATTTCCATTTTTTGCAATTAGTTTCTCTGGATTTATTTTTTTAATAGTTTGTAAATCTAAACTATAATCAAATAATGCTGATTTTGGTCAAGCAGTTATTTCTGCAACTTTTCATTTTTTTGATTCAACTCTTTTGGCAAAGTTTTCTGGAGTTTGCAGTCATTCAAATCACATTTTTAGTTCTTTAAAACTAGAAAAAAGTCATTCAATAGCATTATGTTGATTTAAAGTAATATTATCCTTTTGACTTTGTAAATAATCCTTAATTTCATTTACTTTGGATCTAATTAAATCGAATTTTGTCTTAACTTTATCATATTCCTCTTTGTATTGTTCAGAAGTTAATTCTTTTCAAGCTAAAAAATCAGTTACTTCTTTTGTTTTGGCTTTTAACTCTGTTAGTTCTTGTATAGAACTGTCTATTGTTCTTTCGGACATATTTTTAAAATTAATAAAATAAATTTATTTTTGTTTTTTTACTTCATCTCTATTTAAAAGAGAAATAACTTTCTCTAATTCTTTTTCAAATTCTAGAACTTTACGTTTAAAATCTATGAGTTCTTGAGAATAACTTTTATCATTCATATTTTTAGTTATTAAAAATTAAATATGACTAAAATCTAAGTTTCAAGTTGGAGTATTTGAATTTTGAGCCAATTGTTGTTTGTCTCAACTTGTTGGTTTTATTTCAGCTTTCTTCTCATCTTTATATATTTCAGCAATAATTTCTTTTAAAGGTTTATCTTTTAAATCTTCTTTTATTTGATTTGGAGTTTTATCAGGATGTTTTTCTCCTAAAAGTTTCATATACTCATTTAATTTATCTTTCAATTTTGTTTTTTCTTCTGTAGATAACTCTTTTCATTCTTTTCTAAAAAGTCCAATTTCAGTATTTACTTTATCAAGTAAGAAAACAAATTTACTATCCATTAAATCTTTTATTCCAGTTCAATCATTTATTTGAACAGCACTGAAATCATACCAAAATTCAGCTTTTTCATATACTTCTTGAGAAAAACTTCAAAATGAACTTAGTTTTCATTTTACCCAATCATATCATTTACTTGTTCATTCTCATCATGCTTCAAATCATTTTTTTGCTAAACTTACAGCTCAATCTATTCAAATGGCATTTATTCAAACTCATCCTAAAAATCAGGCTATAAGTCTAGAAAAACTAAATCATTCTCATTTTTTTCATCAAAATATTCACCATAATAATCATAATATAGCTCATAAATGTGCTCATCAGTTTGCAAAAGACTCTTTAAGCGCTCAAGTTGGGTCATTTGTAAGTTGTTCTTTTTTTTCTGCTAAAACATCACTATTTCATATTCATAAAGCATATTTTGTTTTATTATCTAATACTCAAAGTATTTTTAATGCTTCTAAAGGAGCTTTATTATTGTCTTTATTTTTAGCAAAATCATTAACCATATTATTGCTCATTTTTGATTTTGAATAAAATAAATCATCAAAATAAACACTTAAAAATTCTCTATCAGCTTGATTGTCAGTAATTCATTCTTCAATAGCTTTTTTAGCTCTCTTATAGTTTTCTTCATCAATAGTTTCTCAAAGATTTGTAAAAGTAAATCATCTTTTTGCTAAAATATCTTTGTATTTTATTATAAGTCTATTAGCATATTCGTTTGTTGAATAAGTTTGAGTTTCCATCATATAATTATCTATTCCAGAAGTTTTATATAATAGTGCTTTTTGAATTTCTGCTACTGAAATTTTTCATGTAGTAATTCCAAAATTATTTATAATATTTTGATAACTTACAACTTCATCAGGAGTTGTAACTTTTATTCCTTCAGATTGTCTTCCAGCTTTAAGCTTTATTTTATCAGTAAGTTTAGAAATAGAAACTCATTGTTTGTTTAAAAGTGTAAAAATAAATCAAAGAAATATTATTTTAGTTTCTCAAGAAATTTCTGATATTTTTTCAATAGAAGTTTTTAATTTTTCAGAATCTAACTCTAAAGAAGTTAGAAGTTTTTTGATTTCTTCAATATCTCAAGCTTTTAGAGTATTTATCAAATCACCTTTTGCTTCTTTTGTAGCTTGAGTAATTCATCATTTTTCTTTTATTATTTCTGCTAATTTTTCAGCTTTTGCTTTATCTCACATTTCAGCTAACTGCTTTTTATATGTTTCCAAATCTACATCAGTTAAAGAAAAAGGCTTATCTATTTTTAAAGTATTAGTGTCTAGTGTATCAACACCAAGTTTTGATTTTAATTCATCAACGCTTTTTATTTCATGATTAGTTCAAGCCATATTTTTAAAATTAAATTATAAAGTTATTTTTATTTTATCATATATTTTTTTATTTTGCAAAAATTACACACTTAAAGATAAAACTGCATCTTTAAATTTTTGTTTTTTTGTAGTTCAAGTTTTATTTATAGAATTTGAAGTAGATTCTAAATGTCATAAAAAAGAATTTTGATTTATTTCGAAATCTCATCATTCGCTTTTTGAAAGTCAAAGTTTTCTTAGGATACTTGATTTAGTCTCATCATTTTGCAAAATACTTTTTAATGTTTGAATTAAAGTATTTATTTTTGCTTTTACTGCTTTAAATTTATTTTTTTCATCAGTATCTTTTGATAATTCTCTTTTTATAAAACCAAAGGCATCAATTATTTCTCAGTATATTTGTATATCTTCTGATTTTTTAGCTTCTAAATCTCATAAAACTTCATCAACTTTTGATTTTAATGATTTTATTTCTTCACTAGAGTTATCAACTATTTCTTCATTTTCAGGTTTTATATCATATCAAAGTTCATCAAAATAATCGTAATCAAAAATATAAGGAGAAGAATCTTTTAAAACAGATTGCATATCAATAGCTTCAAGTAAAGCGCTTACTTCTGAAGAAGATTTTGATTCATAAAATGCTGATAATATTTGTCTTTTTTGCTCAGTTTTTAACATATCAAAGGCTTTCTCTCAAGTCCAAGCAGTTCATTGACCAAGTAAATTTACTCAGTGTTTATAGATTTGAGAAAAAACATCAAATAAACCATCAATTTTCTCTCAAGAGGCTGATTTTATAACATTATTTAGTCAATCATAACTTCATGCAACGAGTCAGGTAGTTTTTCATACAACAAAACCTACTCAAGAAGCTGACCATCATAAAGGTCTTGTTAATATTTGAGAAGCTTTAAAAGGAAATTTAGCTACTTTTCATAAAAAAGTTGTAGCATCAGTATTTGCCCACTTATTATAATTATCAACTACTCATTTAACTCAAGAAGTTGTTCAATTCATAATTCCTGAAATAGTTTTTCAAGAGAACTCCAAACTTTTTTGAGTAAATTTAACTAATCAAGAAATAATAGGTGTTGTGAATCATCATACTGCTTGTATAGCTCTTCCTGTATTTCATATTGACCTTACAAGTTGTTGTCACCTTGTATCTTGAGAAGCATTTTGGAAATAATTAGTATTTCCATAATATAACTCATTTGTAACTTGATTTTCATCTAAAATAGCTACAGCCAAGTCTTGTAATACATTATCAGGTGTATTTGGGTATCTTTTAAATAATATATTCTCTAAAGCAGTTTGTAAATCCTCATCTTCTTCTTCGTTTCAAGTTTTTATAAATAATTTTCTATCTCTTTCAAAAATAGCTTCTATTTCATCGTCTGTTCAATCTTGTTGGTATAATTCTAATAATCTATCTCTTTGTATTTCTCTCCATTTTTTTATATCAAGTTCAAAATCTTTTTTTCTATCTTTAAAAACTTCAGATTTTTTTCTGTCTAGACTTAATTTTGTTTTATAAAGGGTTTCAGTTGAAAAATAATATAAAAAATATTTTTGAAAATCTCAAACACTTATATTTAAGGCTTTTAATTGTTCTTTAGCATCTGAGCATTTTGACAAAATACTTTCTAACAAACTTTCTAAATTTATATCTTCTAGTCTTGTAGAAATATTAGCCTGAAAAAAATTATCTAAAGTAGTTTCTAATCAAGTTAGCAATCACACTGCTTGTTCTAATATTTTAGATTCTCAACTAGATAAAACTCTTACTTCTCAATATCATCTTTGAATATCATAAAAATTATTTCTAGCATGATTTAAAGCATGGTAAGTTTTATCAAGTTCAACTAAAGGATTTAATAAATTAATAATATCATTATATCATTCTGGATATTTTTCTAATAATCCATTTTTTATTAAATATTCTGTTATCTCTCTTATTTTTTGAATTCTTTGAGATGAATTTTCATTTTTTATATTAAGGTTTGATAGTAAATCAGGAACTCTTTTAGCAATAACATCTTTTAATTGAGTTTCAATTTCTAATAATTTAATATTTTGTTCACTATTCAAGCTAATACTAAATCTATTTAATGCAGAAATTCTAATAACAGCACTTTCAGATAAATCCATTTTTATTAATATTTCTTCACATATTTTTGAAATGATTTCATTAGAATATCAATTATTATTTAATGTTGCAATGAAAGCAACTTTCTCTCTTAATGTTCAAAGTCAATTTAAAGCTTGTATATTTTTTGCTTTTTCATCACCATCAGTAATTAAACTTGCTAAATAGTTATTTATAGTTTCTCTATGTGAAACCATTCATTCAGCTCATTCTAATATTGCTAAATATCAGTTAAAAGTTGATGAATTATTTGCATTATTTCTTGATAATGCTGTTAATGCTGTTCTAAATTCAGGAGTATTAGCACTCATACATTTAAAATTAAATTATAAAGTTGTTTTTATTTTATCATATATTTTTTTATTTTGCAAAAATTATGCAACGGACTTCATAGTAGAAGTTAATTTTCAAGCATAATCACCATCTGTTGCATATCAGGCTTTGGCTATTTCTAAGGCAAATCTTGTAGGATTATGTGAAAAATTAAAAGCATTTGCATATCTTTTATTTTCTTTTAAGAATATTGCATGATCTCTAAAAGATTCTAAAGCATTTTTATAAACTCTAAAAGGTTCTTTTTTTCTAACTTTTTGTCAATTAATTTCTTCCCATGTCCATAACATAACTGATTTTCATCATTTTTTTGCTTTTATACCAAATAAATTATTATAATTTACTGCTAATCAAGAAGTTCCCCAAGCTGATTCTAGTCAAGCTTGAGTTATGATAAATTCCCAAGGGATACCATGTTCTTTTTCTATTTGCTTTGCTAAATCCTTATATTCTGAAACAAAGATTTCTTTGTCTTTTGAAGTTCTTTCTCTTCATTTTATTGTTTTCCCGGGATTTTCCGTAGAGTCAGCTTCAGCATATTCGTTATTTCAAGCAAATCATATTCAACTCATAAGTGCTTGTAAAATTGCAAGAATAATTCACAAAATTCAACCATTTTCTACTTTTGTTGCATCAAAAGTATTTCATTGCTTATTTAATTCATTTTCAACTTTTTTTCTTTCTTCTCAAGATAAATTTGCATTGTCTAGATGTGTTTTAGCTTGTGCAATTTCATTTTTTCAAATTTTCTCTCAAGCAAGTCAGCATTGAGTTTCTGAGATAATTTTTTGTTTTTGTTTTTGTAAGTCATTCAATTTTTTTTCTAAAGTTTCAATTTGTAATTGAAATTCAGGATTATTGGATTTTTTAAAATTATCTAAATCTTTTTGAGCTTGAAATATTTCACTATCAATTTTTTTCAATTCTTCGTTACAATCTCTATTTACTTTTATTTCAGGATTTGCCATATTTTAAAATTAAATTATAAACTTGCTTCCATTTTATCATATTTCTAAATTTATTGCAAAAAAACGAGTTTTATATAAGATAGAAAAAATATTCTTTTCCCCCTCGCCCTCAGGCAGAGGCGAGAGGGGTGAGGGAATTTACTTATTATTAACTATTTTTATGATTTATCGTTTGTTTAAATATTGAGTTAAAAATATTTTGAGAAATAAATTTTTGAGTTTTTCTTCAATTGTAGTTTTAGCACTTTTAATGTTTTTTATAAATATTTTGATGATTATGCACAATTTGAGTAACAACTTGATTGAAGCCATAAATTCAAAATTGACTATTTCTCTTTATTTAAAAGATGAGTTTCAAAAAGACAATCCAGAAGTACAAAATCTTATGGAAGATATAAAAATTCAAACTCCAAATGTTAAGCTAGAATATAAATCAAAAGATGAAGTTTTGGAAGAAATGAGAAAAAAAGATGCAGAACTTGTAAGTATTATCAAATCCCAAAATCCGCTTCCAGCAACAATAAATATTTCAAATATAAAAATATCTGAATATGAAAAAATAAATTATATTATAGAATCAAAACTTTGGGTTTTAACTGATTTCAAAACAAACTCTACTTATGATTATAGAACTCAATATGAAAGAATTTTAAAAATTATTTGAATATTAAAAACTTTAAAATTAGCACTTTATATAATTATTTGAGTATTTTTACTTTCAATATTTGTAATAACTTATTCTATAATTTGAAATTTTATTTATCATTATAGAGATGAGATTTACATCACAAAACTTGTTTGATGAAGTAATAGTTTTATTTATGGTCCGTTTGTTTTTCAGTGAGTGATTTATTCTATTTTAGGATTTTTTGTTTCTACAAATATATTCCTTATCTTAGTAGATAATCTTTGAATAATATTTGATAAATCTAAAGTTAAGGAATACATTATAAATAGTGACTTTAATTACATTTTACTAATGCAGTTAGGATTATTTATTTTTATTTGAACTCTAAGTTCATTTTTATCTTCTAGAAAATATATAAAATAAACCTCACCCCTAGCCCCTCTCCCTCGGGGGAGAGGGGAATTTAAAATATTTTCCTTTTGTTCCTCTCCTCCAAAGGAGAGGCTAGGTGAGGGGAAAATTAATATTAACTTTTAATAAATGTGGTTTTTTAAAAATTATTGAATACTTGGGCAAAATGCTAGAAATCTAAATTTTATTTCAGAATACAATGATGATTTAGCTAAATCTTTAGCAGATTCAAAACTAAAAACAAAAGAATTTTTATCAAATAAATGAGTAAAAGTTCAAGAAAGTTTGGCTGTTATAAAAAATCATAAAGAACTGGATGATTTTGATTTAACTTCACTACCTTTGCCTTTTGTTGTGAAACCAAATGCAGGTTATGGATGAAAATGAATAATAGTTTTTGAAAGATTAGATGAAGAAGGTAATTTTATAACAACAGATTTAGAAAAATATTCATTAGATCAATTAAAACATCATATAAGTGATATACTAGATGGTTTTTATTCTTTGTCTTGAAATAGAGATAAAGTAATATTTGAAAGAAAAATTATTTTAGATCATTCAGTTGAGCTTCTTTGAAAATTTTGACTTCCAGATATAAGAGTCATAGTTTTTAATAGTGTTCCAGTTATTGCGATGATGAGAGTTCCAACAGCAAATTCTAAATGAAAAGCAAATTTACATGCTGGAGCATGCTGACTGGGAGTTGATATATGAAGTGGAAAAATCACTTATATCACACAATTTAGAAAGATGATAAAATCAGTTCCTGGAATTTGAGATGTGAGATGAGTGGAAATTCCTCATTGGGAAGATATACTGAAACTTGCTGTAAAAGTTCAACAAGTTACAAATATAGGTTATATTTGATGTGATATAGTTTTGGATGATAATTTTTGACCACTTCTTTTAGAGATGAATGTTCGTCCATGACTTGAAGTGCAAGTAGCAAATAAAATCCCCCTTTTAGAAAGACTAAAAAAAGTTCAAAATATAAAAATAAATTCTGTAGAAAAATGAGTTCGTTTAGCTCGTGATTTGTTCGGTTGAGATATTGAAGAAAAGATTAAAAATATTTCTGGAAAAAAAGTTTTATGAAATAAAGAATATATAGAAGTGTTTTATGAGGAAAATAGTCAAAAAGTTATTTGAGAAATAAAAACTACAAAATCAAATAATTATATAGATAAAAATTTTTTATTAAATTCTCTAAAAGTTCTAGAAGATAAAATAAAAAACGACATAATAAAACTAAAATGCAATATTTTATGAGAAACAAGAAATATTAGATTTCAAGTAAAAGATTTAGAAGAAGTGAATTTGATAGTTTGAAAAGAAGCTTTATATGGATTTTTAGTTGATCCTTTTAAATATAAGGATTCTGATTTACCGATTGATTTAAAAAATCCACTTTTGCGTGAAAAAAATATTGTAATTTTGAAGTCATATGAAGATCAACTTTTGCGTATTGATAAAGAAATAATGGAGATTGATAAAAAGTTAAATATCCTAAAAATAATTACTCCAAAAAATATTTCTTCAGAAAGACTTAAATTTATAGAGTCAGAATGAAAATATATTCCAAAGCTTGAATATGAAGAATTAAAAATTGATTTAGAAGGTCTTTTTAAAAGAATATCAAAAATAGAGATTCCAGATATCCATCTTTCTGGGATTTATAAAAGAAAAAAAGATGAAGTTATAAACAAAATTTATTTCCTAAAAGCTTTTGAAGAGCAAGACGTAGAAGGTTTAAATAAATATTCTGAAATCCTATACTGAAAAATAATAGGTGATAATTTAGAATATGCAAAAGAATATTTACAAGCAAAAAATCAAGTAGTTTTAGAAAAAGATTTTTTAACTTTTGATGAAATAAAAAATGAGGTAGAAAAATTTAACCAAATTTATGGTATAAATGTTGAGTTAAAGGAAAAAAATATTGTCTCAAGATTTGTAATGAGTGGAAATAAACTCTACTTAAAACCAGATAGTTTGGTTTGAAAAAAAGAAATTAGATCAATTATAGCTCATGAAATAGAATGACATTATTTTAGAAAAATTAATTGAGAAAAATCAAAATATTCGATTTTTTCTCATGGAACAGCAAATTATATAAATATTGAAGAATGAATTGCTTCACATAATCAAAATAAATTTTTAACTAAAAGAGATTTAAAATATTATTATAATTTAGAAAGATATTATTTTATAGATTTTGTGTTAAATCATAGTTATAATGAACTTATAGATGAATATAAAAGGTATTATAATAATGATTTAGACTTGATTTTTAAATATTTAGTTAGATTAAAAAGATGAATTGTTGATACAAAAAATAATTACTCTTTTACAAAAGATGTGATATATTTAAATTGACATTTAGAGGTAAAAGAATTTATAAAAAACGGATGAGATTTAAAAGAACTTTATTTTTGAAAGATTTCACTTTTAGATTTAGATGAAATTAAAAAATCTGAATTTTTAGATTTGAAGCTCGAAGATTTAAAAATACCTTTATTTGTTTAAAAATTTGCAATAAATCTATTTTTATGATAAAAATATAATAGATTTATTTTTTTATCATAAAAGATGGAACAATTAAACACTCAAAATCAAAGTGAATTTGATAGATTACTTGAGGAGATGAATAAAAACTTATTTAATAAAGAAATTTCTGATATAGTAGAAGTTACTTATGCTTATGCTGACTTATGAAATTGAGTTTTTTTTAATAAAACGCTTTTTTGAAAATTTCTTTGAAGAGAAAATATAAGTTGATGAGATAATATACAAAGTATTCATGATGAAGTAAAAGTTAAATTAGCTTTCAAAAAACAACAAGTCTGAAGATTTAAAAACCAACTTTTAGATTTACAAGAACAAGAAAATCCAAGACTTCAAATACTTTTATGAACTCTGGATTATCTTGATAAGATTTTAGATTTAACCATTACATGACTTCCATTTGAAGCTGAAAAAGCTTGAATTTCTCACAATCTTTCTAAAAGAGAAATAGAAAATAAGGTTAAAAGGCTTGAGGAAATAGAAGTAGATCTTTTTGGTTGAAATGTTAGAAGAAATGATGATGAAGTTGAATGAAGTTATAAAGCTATAGTAAGACTATATGAAAGTAAAAAAGATAAATTAACTCAAGAAGAGCAAAATAGGTTTTTAAGATATATTCAAATATTAAAAGAAAGATTTTCACTTTCTGCGCAAAATTGAAAATTAGATGAAGAAAAAATTAAAACCTCAGAAGTTTTAACCTCTGAAATTTCAAGAGAAGATTACACAAAAATTTTTAAATTAGTTATGGGAATTTATGGTATTGATAAACCTGTAAAAATAGAAAAAAGAAGTAGTATATATGATGGAGAAGATTATTTAGGAATTCCTGATAGTGAATGATATTCAAGTCTTCCATTATGGAGAGTTTTACAACTTATTCAACATGAAATAGAAACTCATTACATAATAGAAAAAAATAATTCTCAAACTTTATGAAAATTTAGATGATGAGATAATTTACCAAGAGAAGAATGAACAGCAAAAGTTGCAGAATGGACTTTGAAGTGAAGAACGCTAGATGATTTTTGAATCTGATGAGCTATTCCTGATTTGCTTATGTGAGAAATATTATCTTGAAAAGACTATAGAGATTATTTGGAACTTTTCTCAAAAATGGATAAAGATGAAATGAGTTTTTGAGTAGCTTTGAAAGATCCAGCTTGACTTTTTTTAAGAAGAAAAAGAAATTATCCACTAAATTATCCATGAGTTCAACATAAAGACACTTCTTATAATAGATGAGAGTTGCAAGTAGTTAAATTTTTAAGAGATAAAAGAGATGTAAAAGATTTATACGTGTGAAAAGTTTCTTTTAAAGATATTTGATTAACAAAAGAAATAATTGATAGAGAACAAATAAAGCTTACTTATCCACTTTTAATCTGAGAATTATTACAATATGTTCTTTTATGAAATAAATTAATAGAAAATGAATTTTGGGATTATATTGAGAAAAAATATCCATTTTTAAATGTAAGACAAGAAATAGCAAATTGAAGTATAGAAAGATTAACTTTTGGTGCAAAAAGACAAGTTGTAGAAATACTAAAACTTTTGCAATAATTTTGTTCAACTTTTTTAAACAATAAACAACAAAAAACATAATAAAAAAGTCTAAAAAATAGCAATTTAGACTTTTTTTAAAAAAAATTTGCATTATTTACAATATTTAATATAATCCTACTCGCTTTAGTTTTAGAAGTGGGGATGTAGCTCAGTTGGTTAGAGCGCAGCACTGTCACTGCTGAGGTCGCGAGTTCGAATCTCGTCATCCTCGCCATTTTTTTAAGGCCAAACCCAAATTATGGGGCATTAGCTCAGTTGGCTAGAGCGCCTGCTTTGCACGCAGGAGGTCAACGGTTCGACTCCGTTATGCTCCACCAAAAATTATTTTAGATACTTATATCTAATAAATTAAGATTTAAAGTCTTAATAATTTTTTATTTTATAAAGAAATACTTATGACAGGTTTCTGAAAAAGACCAAGAAGACTTAATTATGCTGTTAATAACATAAGACCAAAAAGTACTTCAAAAGTAGCAAATGCTGTAAAACATTTTGAAACTTTGAAAAAAAGAGTTGAAGTTGAAGGAGAAACTAAATGGTTAAAAAATGCTTTTTTAATTGTTTGAAAAAAATTAAAAAAATATTGAATTAAAACTAATTAATATATAATAATATGGCTAGACTTACTTGACATGCTCACAGAAAAATAAGAAGAGCAATAAAACTTATTACAAAAAAAATGAGAAAGAACAAGGCTTAAAATCTAAGCGGGTTTTTTAAATTATTTATTTTATTTTTTTATTTATAATATTATGGCTTTTGATAGATCTAAACCACATATGAATATTGGTACCATTGGTCACGTTGATCATGGTAAAACTACTACTACAGCTTGAATTTCAGTTGTATTAGCTAAAAAATTTAATCCTAATGCTGAAGTAAAAGGATATGCAGATATCGATAATGCTCCAGAAGAAAGAGCAAGATGAATTACAATTAATACTGCTCATATTGAATACGAAACAGCTAACAGACACTACGCTCACGTTGATTGTCCAGGGCATGCTGACTATGTTAAAAACATGATTACATGAGCTGCACAAATGGATGCTGCTATATTAATCGTTGCTGCTACTGACTGACCAATGGCACAAACTAGAGAACATATTCTATTATCTAGACAAGTATGAGTTCCATATATCGTTGTATTTATGAATAAATGTGATATGGTTGATGATGCTGAAATGTTAGATTTAGTAGAAATGGAAATTAGAGATTTATTAAATAAATATGAATTCCCTGGAGATGATACTCCAATTATTAGAGGTTCAGGTTTAGTTGCTTTAGAAAATCCAACTGACATGGAAAAACCTTACGGAGCTAAAACTATCATTGAATTATTTGATGCTATTGAAAAATGGGTTCCAGTTCCAGAAAGAGACTTAGATAAACCATTCCTAATGCCAGTTGAAGATGTATTCTCAATTAAAGGTAGAGGTACTGTAGTTACTGGTAAAATTGAACAAGGTATTGTTAAAGTTTGAGATGATTTAGAAATCGTTGGTATCAGAGATACTAGAAAAACTACTTGTACTGGAGTTGAAATGTTCCACAAATCTCTTGATCAAGGTCAAGCTTGAGATAATGCATGATTATTATTAAGATGAATTGAAAGAGATGATGTTGAAAGAGGACAAGTTCTTGCTAAACCAGGATCTATAACTCCACATACTAAATTTGAATCAGAAGTGTATGTATTAACTAAAGATGAATGAGGAAGACATACTCCATTCTTCAAATGATATAAACCACAATTCTATTTCAGAACTACTGACGTAACTGGTGATGTTGAATTACCTGCATGAGTAGAAATGGTTATGCCATGAGATAATACAAAAATGACTGTTACACTACAAGCTCCTATTGCCATGAGTGAATGACTAAGATTCGCTATCAGAGAATGAGGAAGAACTGTAGGTTCATGAGTTGTTGCTAAAATCTTAGCGTAATATAAATTAATAGTAAGAAGAAGGAAGCTTCTTCTTACCATTTAGCTTATATTAATTAATTGTTATTTAAAATTATATGGCAAAAAAAACAAGTGAAAAAATGAGAATAACTATTAAAGCTTTTGATCACAGGTTACTTGACGAAGCTGTTAAAAAAATAGTTTTGGTTGCAAAAGATTCTTGAGCAATCGTTGTAGGACCAATTCCTCTTCCTACTAAAGTAGAAAAAATTACTGTTAATAGATCTACATTCGTAAATAAAGATGCTAGAGAACAATTTGAAATCAGAAGACATAAAAGAATTATTGATATTCAAGAACCAACTCCAAAAACATTAGAGTTATTACAAGAAGTAAATATTTCAAACTGAGTTTGAATTGAAATTAAATCTTTATAATTAATTATTAATTAAAATATTATGTCAAGAGTTTGTGAAATAACTTGAAAAAGAACTTGAGTAGGTAATACAAGAAGTCACTCAATGAGAGCTATGAGAAGAAAATATTACCCAAATCTTTTTTATAGAAATATAAAAGATCCAGAAACTGGACTTGTTTATAGAATAAAAGTTTCAGCTGCAGGGCTTAGAACTTTAAAGAAAAAATGAATTATATAGTAAAGATGTAGCATTGCTACATCTCTACATTTCTGCCCGGGTGGTGGAATTGGTAGACACGCAGGACTTAAAATCCTGTTCCAACTCTGGAGTGCGGGTTCGATTCCCGCCCCGGGCACCATTACAAAACATAAATTGTTGAATAACTTATACCATCAAACAGGTATATCCGAGTCATCCGATATAATCGAAAGGAAAGAGAAATCTTTGGGTATAAATTGAACGATTGATAAGAGTCGTTTTTATTTTCTAAAACATTGTTTGCTATGTTAAAAATTAGACTAGCTAGAGCTTGAAAGAAAAATTCACCTTTTTTCAGAGTAGTTCTTACTGAACATACTGCTTCTACAAAAAGTGGATACAAAGAAGTTCTTGGGTTTTTCAATCCTATTTCTAAAGAATTTAAATTAAATGATTTAGAGGCTATAAAAAAATATATCTCTAATGGAGTTCAATTATCTCCTAGAGTTGAAAAATTAGTTAAAACTAACAATATAAGTTTATAATTTTTACCCCTGATTTTCAGGGTTTTTTATTTTTTAATAAATTTTTTTATGAAAGAAGTTGAATTTCTACAATTTATAGTTGAAAATTTAGTTGCTAATAAATGAGATATTTCTATTGAAAGAACTGAAGATGAGCTTTGAGTTTTGCTTACTTTAAAAGTAAATAAAGAAGATATGTGAGTAATTATTTGAAAAAACGGAAATATAGTTACTTCAATTAGATCACTTTTAAAAATACTTGGAAATAAAATCTGAAAAAGAGTTAATTTAAAAGTATTAGATTAATATTGCATTTTGAAAATAAATTATTATAAATATTAAAAAAAATATTAACTATTAACTTTTTACGTCATGTTTATTGAAACAGCTTATGCCACTATGATGGCAAATTGATCACAAACAACTTGAGCATTATTTAGCTCTAGAATGGATATTTGAGATTTTATATTATTTGCAATTTCAATTATAGTTTTGTTTGCTTGAATATTTTCTATAATGTATATTTTATGGGGATGAATTTTACTTATTTTATCATGAGGAAAAGATGAAAAAATTAAACCAGCAATCAATTCTATAAGATACGCTTTAATATGACTTTGAGTAATTGTTATTTCTATATTTGTTTTTCCAAAATTAGCATGACTTTTAGGGCTTGATGTATCAAAATATTCTTCTCCAGATAAGATTTTTAGAGAAATAAAAGTTTTATGAGATAAAATTTTTGGAACAAGTTCCTCTACAACTATAGATATTTCATCTGGTAATATTGATTGAAGTTTGCCATCTGATTTTTCTGATTTATAAAAAAATATCTTCCAATTTTGGAAGATATTTTTTATCTTATATCTTTGTTAAATAAAAAGTAAATCCATTTCTCTGGAACACTCATAGAGTCTTGAATGGAATTTTGAATACTTTCAGGTAAGATTTCCGCATCAACATTTTCTTTAGAAAATTTATTATATTTTTCTTCATTTGTTATATAAATAACAGTTTCTCACTTATTTTTCATAGCTTGTTCTTCTTTTAAAACTTTATTTTTATATGCTTTTGTACTTATGTATTCTAAAGTTTCTTTATCTTTTTCTATTTCTTTAGCTATGTTTTCATTTGTTCTTTCAATAATTTCAATATGACTATTAATTTTGTATTCTTTGTATTTATAATCAAGAATCAAATAAAGAAGGTACAAAATTATAACTATAAATATTAAAAAAATATATTGTTCTTTTTTCATTTTTTTTGTATTTTAAAATTTTATAATATAATTGCATTATACATTTTTATTACATTATTCAACATAAAATGAAAATTTTTAAAAATAAATTTTTTTTATCAGTTATCAGCATAATATTTTTACTTTTTTCTTTACAGTTTTATTTCATTTCAAATTCTTATAAAAGAGATACAAATTCTTACATAACTCTTTTAAAGTGAGCATGAACTCTTGCAACAAATGATGAGAAAATAGTTTTAAAATTACAAGAAAAACAAAAAATTCAAACTTGAGATATAATAAATATTTTAAGTAATTCATTAGCAGTAATTGAGTGGTGAGATAAATCAATAACAAGACTTGGAGAATCAACTCAAATAAAAATAAAAGAAAATTTTACTTCTGATGATTTATCAAAGATAAATATTTCTTTTGAACTTTTGAAATGAAAAACTTGGTCAAATGTCATCTCTATAATGACGTGAGAGTCTTATTTTAAACAAGAAGTAAATTGAGCGACAGCAGCTGTTAGATGAACAGTTTTTGAAGCAAATTATGATGAAGATTATATGATGGTTCATTCCCATGAAATAAAAGTAACAAATTCTTCTTGAGAAGAAAAATATATCTATCCGTGAGAAATATTTTCACTTAAAAACTTTTCACTAGAAAGATTTAGACAAAAAGTGGATGAAACTCGGACAAAATTAAATCAAAATCTTGATAAAGAATATTTAAAAAATTTAAGAGAAAATTTTTTAAATTCTCTAAAACAAAATCCACTAAATTTATATGCAAAATTTTCTAGTGAAAACAAAGTTTATAATATGCTTGCTTTATGAGAAACTCGTGAAAATGTGGAAAAATATATTTCTTCGCTTCCAGAGGATAAAAAGCAAAAAATTCTAAATTCTCTAAATACTTTAAATCAAACTTTGAATTTTGAGAATTGAGAAAATAGTTTTTTGTATAACTTAAAACTAAATACAAGAAACTTAATAATTGATAATTCCAATGATACTAATTTAAAGCAAACATTGGTAAAATATAGCATTTATGATTTATCTGAAATATTTTCGTATAATAATTTTTCTAAAGATATATTTGATAATACTATAAATTTTGTTTCAAATAATAAAGAGTATATTGATTTTCAAAAAGAAAATTTTAAAGCATTATGAGAAAATTCCGAAGTAATAAAACAAATTTTTTCTTTGGAGAAAGAAGATATAACTCCTCAAAATATTAAAACTAAGTTAAGTGAAATAAATGAAAATTCTAAAGAAGTTTTAAATAAGGGATTGAATAAGATTTTAGAAATTTACCAAAAATAATATGAAAAATCTAAAAACATTAATTTTACAAATTTTATGAGTTTCGTTTTTAATATATTTTTTCTCATATATTTTTCTTAGTCAATTTTTTTACTGACTTGATTGAGAATTTTTGTATTTTTTTAAATCAACAACTTTTCAGAAGGTTAATCCAAATATAGTAGTTGTAGAAATAGATGATTTGAGTTATAATAAACTTTGATTTCCAATTGATAGATGAGATTATGTTCCATTTTTAGATAATTTAAAAAAAGCTTCTCCAGCTGTTATTTGATTTGATATTTTATTTTTAGATAAATGAAAAGATGAGAAAAAAGATGAAAAACTATCACAAAAATTTAATGAGCTTTGAAAAGTCGTAATTTGATCAGATGTAAAAAATTATATAGAGTCAGTTTTACCATATAAACTTTTTTTAGATAGTGTTGAAAATACTTGATTTTTTAAACCAACAATTAGTCCAGAAACTAGTAAAGTTTATTCTATAAAACCATTTCTGGAGTTAGAAAATAATTGAAAAAAAAGTTTGCATGAATCTTTTTCATTTGCAATTTTAAGAGAATATTATAACTATATTTATAATAAAAATGATAAAAAAATTTCTTGAGATAGAAGCATAGAAACTTATAATTTTTTTGGTAAAAATATTCCTATAAAATCGTGAGAGTTTTATATAAATTACAATGATTCTTCATCTTTTGAAAGAGAGTCTTTTTATAATATTTATTCTTGAAATTTTGATAAAGGTAAATTTAAGGACAAAATAGTCTTAGTTTGATATACAGCACAGTGAGTTAAAGATGACTTTTTATTGCCTTGAATCTGAGATGGTTGAATGTCAAAATGAGTTTATGTTCATGCAAATGCAATAAACAATATTTTAAATGATAATTATATAATTTTTTTTAATAAAAAAATCGAAATTTTAATTTCATTTTTGTTTATACTATTTGTAGTTTATTTAAATGTATTTTATCTAAGACATGCAAAATTACTTTGGATTTCACTTTGAGCATTATTTTTATTTTTGTTTATTTTAGTTATTTACTACATTCTTTTTTATGTAACATTTAAAAATAATTTAGTTTATTTACTTCCAAATTATCCTTTTGAGTTTGCTTCAGTTTTGTTTTTGTCTTTCTTTGTTTCTTCAGTTTTGAAATATATAAATGAAGATAAAAATAAAACTCTCTTGTCAAAAGCACTTTCAGAATATGTTTCAAGCGATATTGCAAAAGAAATATTAAACTCAACTTGAGATGTAAATTTATCTGGAGAAAATAAAAAAATTACTATGTTTTTCTCTGATATTGCAGGTTTTACTACTATTTCAGAAAAACTTTCTCCTGAAGATTTAGTGTGATTTTTAAGAGTTTATCTTTGAGAGATGTCTCATATCATTATGGATAATAAATGATTTATCAATAAATATGAATGAGATGCTATAATGGCTTTATGGGGAGTTTTTTGAAAAGTTGAAAATTATTGAATAGTTGATGCCTGTCGTTCAGCTTTATTTCAACAAGCAAAATTAAAAGAATTAAATGAGATCTGGAAACAACAATGAAAAGACGAATTAAGTGTTAGAATGTGACTTCATACTTGACCTGCTATTATTTGAAATATAGGAGCTGAATGAAGAAAAATGGAATTTACAGCACTTTGAGATAGTGTAAATTTAGCCTCAAGACTTGAATGAGTAAATAAATTTTATGGAACTTATATATGTGTTTCAGAAGATATTTATAATGAAGTTAAAGATATTTTTACTTTTAGATATTTGGATAAAATAAGGGTAAAATGAAAAAATATTTGAATAAATATTTATGAACTTGTTTCATATACTTGAGAAACTTGAATTTTTAAAGAAAAGATTATTTCAGATTTTGAAAAAGCAGTTTCTTTGTATATGAATAGAGATTTTGAAAAAGCAAAAGAAATATTTGAAAAATTATCAAAGCTTTGAGATAATCCTTCAAAAGTTTATGAAAAAAGATGTGAAATTTTTATAAAAAATCCTCCTGAAAATAATTGGGATGGAATTTGGACAATGGATGAAAAATAAAAAAATGTTTGGAATTTCCAAACATTTTTTTATTTACTTTGTGCTAAATTCATAACTTTTACAAGTTCTTGCATTTTATCATCAACTTCTTTTGCATTTTTTGCATTTACTGCATTTTTAACACAACCATTGAGATGTCATTCAAGCAGATTTAAATTTGCTGATTTTAAAAGTCAAATAACAGCGAGATTTTGCTGAATAATATCAATACAATATTTTTCTTCTTCTAGCATTTTGATAATCTTATCTATAGAAGTTCTTGCTTTTTTAAGTCAAATAATTACTTTTTGGTGTTTCATTTTTTTAAGTTAAAAAAATATTTTTTGTCATTATAATAATTATTCAAAATTTTTAAAATATTTTTTTGGTAAAAAGTGCATCATATCATATGCTGAATAATTTTTGCGTAATTTTTTGTAATAAATTACTTTATTCCCAAAGAAATTATCAAGTTTATCTCATATTCATTCAACAAGTCATAGATTTTCCATCATATTCGCATCCGTATATCAAACATACATATTAAGATATTCTCAAGATAATATTTCGTCCATACTTATCTGATTTTGAAAAAACTTAGGAATATTATTTTCATCAAAAATATAAAATGTTCTAATAGCGAGTTTATCAGGAGTTCCATAATATTTTAAACTTTCACTATCTCAAATTAAAGTATTATAAGCAGTAGTATTTAAGATATGAACATCATCAATGGCGCTATCTGTTTTTGCTAAAATTCAGACAATTTTTACTTTAGGAATTCAAAAGAAATTTGTTAATTCGCTTCCAACTCCATCAATAAGTCATTCATCAATCATCATTTTTGCTTCCATATATCCAATGATCATTTCTCACTCTTTAAGTGAATTTACTCATGTTTTTAATTTAATATTTTCTGGTAATGTATCATTAAATAAAAATATTTTTGGTGCAGGAGTTTCTGTAATATTTATTTTATTTTTTGAAGTAGTTACAAATTCAGTTATTGAAGTGAGAACTTTATTATTATTCAAAGTATAAGCTTTCTCAAATTTATCGGTTGTATTGAGTGAAGCAAAACTTATAAAGATAGAAGTAAATGCAACAAGTAAAATACTTAAAGATACAACAGAAAAATACTTAATTCTTACTTTCAGAAGTAGTGAGTTTAATACAACAGAAACACTACTTAATGCCATCGCAAGGCCTGCTAGTTCTGGTTTTAGAAAGTATCAGAAACTCAAAAAAACTCAAGCCGCAACCGGAATTCAAAGCGAATTATAAAATAGAGAGAAAAATAGATTTTGCTTGATTTTAGAAACTGTATTTTTACTTATTTCTATTGCTTTTATTATATCAAATAAATCATTTTTCATGAGAACCACATCTGAACTTTCTAAAGCTATATCGTTTCCATTTCACATACTGATAGCAAGATCTGAAAGTTCCATCGCGATAGAGTCATTGATTCCATCTCAAACCATAGCAACTTTAAATCATTTATTTTTTATCTCTTTAATAACATTTCATTTTTCACTTGGAAGAACTTCAGCAAAAATATTCTCTGACTTTATTCAAACTTGATTTGCTATAAATTGTGCAGAATTTTTATTATCTCAAGTGATCATAAATACTTCTATTCCCATATTTTGCAAAATACTTATAGCTTTCTTTGAAGTATCTTTTACGCTATCACTTACTGATAATATGGCTAATATTTCATTTTCACTTGCTAGGAATAAAACTGTTTTTCATTCAAATAATAATTCATCATAATTTTTTTGAATTTCTTTTGAAATATTTAATTTTATTTCTTTTATTAAAGCTAAATTTCAAATAAAATATTTTTTCCCATCTACTTCTCAAATAATTCATTTCCCATTTATTACTTCAAAATTTTTTGTTTCTTTTAGGAGTATGTTTTTATCTTTTGCAAAATTGATAATTGCTTTTGATATAGGATGATTTGAATTATTTTCTAGAAAGTAAGCGATTTCAAGTATTTTTTTTACCTCACCCCCTAGCCCCCTCTCCTTTGGAGTAGAGGGGGAATATAATTTAAATACCTCCCTCTCCTCTCAAAGGAGAGGGTTGGGGTGAGGGATAAAAATATCAACTAAAGTAGGATTTCCAGTAGTAATAGTTCAAGTTTTATCAAGAGCTACGGCATTTATATAATTTGCTTTTTCTAAAGCTCAACCTCATTTTACCAGTATTCCAGATTTTGCTGCAATTCAGCTTCAAACTATTACAGCTGTTGGTGTAGCAAGTCCTAGAGCACAAGGACAAGCTATAACTACCACACTACAAGCAAGAAGTAATGCATTTTCAAAAGTTCAACCTAAAATAAAATACCAAACTATAAATGTTAAAATAGATAAAATAATAACTGTTGGAACAAATATTTTTGAAACTCTATCTGCAAAACCTTCTATATCAGATTTTTGCATACTAGCTTCTTCTAAAAGTGATATGATTTGAGAAAGCATAGTTCCAGCTCAAACTTTTTTTGCTGTCATTTCAAATGAAGAAAATTTATTGATAGTTCAAGCCATTACTTTATCTCAAGCATTTTTATCAACAGGCATACTCTCTCAAGTCAGCATAGATTCATCTACTGATGCATTTCATGAAGTGATTTCTCCATCAACTGGAATTTTATCTCCAGGTTTTACTAAAATAACATCTCAAATTTTAATTTTTTCTATTTCTATTTCTTGGAATGTTCCATCAATTTTAACAAAAGCAGTTTTTGGAGCCAGTGACATAAGCTTTTTAATCGCATCATTTGTTTTAGCTTTTGATTTAGTTTCTAGATATTTTCAAAAACATACAAAAGTAATCAGAAGTGCTGAAACTTCAAAATAAATTCATTCTATTTTCATCCCATTCAGTCACAAAATACTTCAAGTTTCAGTGAAAAAATTTATGTAAGAATATAAACTATAAACATAAGCAGTGGTTGTTCAAATAGCTATTAAAGTGTACATATTTGCTGTTTTTTGTAGTAATGCAGCATAAGTTCATTTATAAAAAGCAAGTCCTAACGTAAATTGAATAATAGTTGCAATCACTAAAGAAATAATTGCCATATATGGCATTAATGTCATATTATATGGAAGTTTTGGAAAAAACTCATATATCATAAATGCTATTAAAGGAAGAGAAAGTATAAATCAAAAGATCGATTTTTTAAACCATTCACTACTTTCATCTAGTTGTTTTTCTTCTTCTTTGGTTGCTTTATATCATGCCTTTTCAACCAAAGTCATAATTTCATTTTCAGAAATCTTTGTTTCGTCAAAGTCAACCAAAGCTTTGTTGTTTCAAAAGTTTACACGAGCATCTTTTATAAACTCATTTTTATTTAAAGTGGTTTCAATTAATTTAGAACAGCTTGAACAATGCATTCAAGAGATATTTAGTTTAGTCTTCATATTTTTTAATTAATAAAAATATTATACCTGGGGTATAGGTATTAAAATAATATGAATATTTTTTTGAATGTCAAAAAAAAAGACAAAAAATGTTTTTTGTCTTTTTTGAAAAGTCTATTTTATTTCACTTAAACTATTTATTAATCTTCTCATCTAAAATCTTTAAAAATTACTATTTAACATCTTGTGAAATTAATTCTTTGAATATTAAATTTTAAAGAATTCATCTACACTTCAAAAAATTATTATCATAATCTATTTATATTCTATTTTTTTAATGACAACTATCACAGCAATCTTTCTGTTTTATTATTTTTTCACCTTTCAGAATCAGTTGTTTATTTTTAGATCAAAATAATCTTAATCCATTAATAACTACAAAAATAGTAACTCCAACATCACTTGCAATTGCTAAACTTAGATTACTAATACCAAATATAGCTAATCATAAAACTCCAGACTTAACTAACACAGCAAGTGTAGTGTTAAATTTAATTATATTATTACAATTCTTACTCAGACGAATAAGATATGGTATTAATGAAATTTTATCGTTCATGAGTGCTATATCTGCATTTTCTATAGCCATATCAGAACCTATTGCCCCCATAGCAATACCTACAGAAGATACTGCTAATGCAGGTGCATCATTAATCCCATCTCAAACCATAGCAACACTACCATATTTTTTTACTAATTTTTCTATTTCTTCAGCTTTTTGGTCTGGTAACAATCAACCTTTTACTTGTATAATTCCTATTTCATGAGCAATTACTTCTCCTGCTTTCTGATGGTCACCAGTTAACATTACAACTTCTATTCCCATTCTATTGAGCTCATTTACAGTATCCTTACTTTCTGGTCTTATAGTATCAGTTATGGCTATAAGACCTATAACCTCTTTATGACTACTTACTAAAATTATAGTTTTCCCTTGTTCTTCTAGTAGATAGATTTGATTTTTTATTGATTCAGGGATTTTATGCTCTTCTGAAACAAACTTAATACTCCCTAAACAACGATGGGCATCCTTACAAATGGTACATTCTGATTTTATTCATTTTCATCATACAGCTAAAAAGTTTGTATGTTTATGTAATTCTATTCATCTTTTTTTTGCTTCTTGAACGATGCATTGAGCAATAGGATGTTCAGAATATTGTTCCATACCACCAATACATGCAAGAAAAGTATCTTCATCAATTCAATTTATTGGAATAATATCTGAAATCTCTGGCTCTCATTTGGTAAGTGTTCTTGTTTTATCCATGGCAATAGCCTTGATTTTCCCAATTTCTTCTAAATACTTACCTCATTTTATAACAACACCTTGGGATGTTGCATTTCATATGGCAGAAAAAATAGCTACTGGAGTAGAAAGAACTAGAGCACAGGGACAAGAAATAATAAGCAATGTAATTGCTTGTCAAAACCAATGATTAAAATCTCATCAAAGAAAAAATACAGGTATAATCACTAAAGCAATAGCTAAAATCATAACTGATGGTGTATAGTAGCTAGCAAATTTTTGGATAAATCTTTGATAGTCCGTCTTTTTCTGTGAAGAATTATAAGTGATATCGATTATTTTTGCTAAGGTACTATCTTCTCATTTCTTTCTAGTTTCTATCTCTAAATATCCATTTACACTTGTTGTTCCTGAAAAAACATTTTCACTTATTGTTTTTGATTTTGGTAATGGTTCTCAAGTTATTGCTGTTTCATCTATTAAAGCCTCACCAAAAACAATACGACCATCAACCGGAATCTGTTCTCATGGTTTAACTATGAGAATACTCCCAATTTCTATCTTGTTTATAGATACCTCTCAGATATCTTTTACAAAACCAGTTTTAGGCATATTGTTAGTAAGGTTTTCTAATGCTTGTTTACTTTTCATAATACCATAATCTTCTAACATTTCTCCTAGTGAAAATAGTATGATAATAATCATTGCTTCAGGAAGTTCATTAAGATAACCAGCACCACTTATTGCTATAATCATTAAAAGATTTATATCACTAAATCTTAAAGATATTAAAGATTTCAGTCATTTCAAAAATATCTCTCTTCAAAAAACTATACCTACAACTATGAAAATTATCCATTCAAAGATTCCTAAGAAATTCTGTCAAAATAATGAAAGTATTTCTAATGGTAGAATAAATATCAATCACATAATAATTAAACGAAATTTCTGAATTTGCCACAACTCTTTTAATATTGTCATAGATTTTATATTACTTTTTTATATACGTAACTTAGTTACAGATAATTGTTTGCTTTGTATTTCTCATTTTTTTGATAATATAGCAATAGTTATAATTATAAATGTACACATTAAACAAAGTAAACAATATGTATTTACTATAATTTCATTTACTATAAAATATGAGTTAAATAAAAATCATCCTATTCATAAATAAAATAAAATTGAAAAATGATTTTTAATTATTCCTGTCAGTCATAAAACAGCTATTAATACAATTAATGGATACACAAAAAGTGCAATCATTGGAAAAGGCACTCAAAAAATCCGAGTAAAACTATAGTTAAATAAAGACGAACAAGAAAAAGTTGAATTTATATCACAAACAAATGGAACAATTCCAGTACTATTATTTTTTGCTTCTAATAAATCATAAGCTCCTATTGTCAAATAACTTGCATTAAATATGGCAATGAGAGATAAAATAATAATTATTATTAATTTTGTTTTCATATATTAATTTGGTTATCAATAATTTTAAAGAAATCTTCCTTTCCTCATATTTTAGAGAAATCTATAAGAGTTCCATTTATAAAAATAGAAGGAGTTCCAGTTATTTTATCATTTTCTCATTCTTTTATATCTGATTCAATTTTGTTTAAATAATTATTCTCATTTACACAAGTTGCAAATTCTTTTATATCAACTCATATAGAATTAGCTATATCAAGTCTTTCTTTCAAATTCACATCTCATCATTTTTTTTCTCACTCTAATTGGTACATTTTTTCAGCGAATTCTTTATATTTTCATTGTTTATGAGCACATAATGCTCATAGAGCATCAACTTCTGCATTTTGATGAAATGAAAGAGGAAACATTTTATAAGTAAGACCAATTTTATTGGTTAAAGCATACCTTTCAAATAGCTCTTTTCAAATACTTCATTCAAAAGATATACAAGCTGGACATTGAAAGTCAGTATAAATTTTTATTTGTACATTTGAGTTTTTATCTCAAAAAAATGGAGAGTCTATATCTTTTTTTACTTCAACAACTTGTTTTCCACAAGAAAACAATAAGAATAATAATACAAATCCTAAAATAAATTTAATTTTTTTCATAATAATAAGTTATAATAATATTTATTGAGCACATCAAGAGCTCGCTTGTTTAGAACCATTTCAAGTGGTAAAACCAAACATTGGGTCAAAATTTATATCTTGAAATGTTTGTTCACAATCTTTAGGTTTATTTTTAAATGTTGAACAAATAGCATCCGCATATGCTTTTGCATTTCTTCAAACTTTATCCATTTTTATACCATTTAAAACAAATGTTGGACTTCATTGTACTCAAACTTTTCATGCCTCATCTTTATTTATATCAAATTCAGGATATTGTTTTGATTTATCAGCCATTTTTTCATCTACTTTAAATTCTTTTTTTGTAGCATCTATACAAGAGGTAAGTTGTTTTTCATCAATTTTTGATTCTTTTCTACATTCCACTCATTTTCATTCCTCTTTTAAGAAACAATTCAGATAAGGAACATATTTTTCTTTTTGTTCTTTCCCGATACAATATTGAACTACATTTTCATCAGCTTCTTTTTGTCCATGCATTACATATGGAACCCATTTTATATTTAAATCAGCAACTTTACCTAATTTAGACATAACTTCTAAATATCATTTTTGTGCTTGAAGTCAGTAAGGACAATATGACATGATGTATAAATCGGCTACTGGTCTTTCTACTTTTGGAGCACATTGGAAACTTTTTGAACAAGTCGTGTCAGCACAATCAACTAAATTATCTCAATTATCATCAATTCCATTATCACACATTTCTCAAAATGGATCAAACTCAGCTCATACATTTAGACTAAATAATCCTCCTTTTGTTTCTTGAAGATATTGAGCAAATTGAGGGTCAGATACATTTTTCGTATTAAATAAAAATGCTGGAAGTGCTTTTATATCATTAGCTTTTACAAAATCTTTTACTCAATTATCTGAAAAATCTACTTCTTCAAATTTTGCTCCAGCAAGAAATGGTACTTGTTTTAGTTGTGCTGTAATTGGAGCTGTTTGACATTCACTACATCTTTTATCACCAACAACTTTTACTACAATATCTGAACTCACGGTACTTCATGAAATAGTGTTTGGAATATTTCATTGTACTATTTCTTTTCCACTAAAAATAACATCATAATTTTTTCATACAAAAAAAGACAATATTGAAATTATCGTTAGTAATACAATAATTATGTAATAAGGTGCGCTATTTTGAGTATTTTTTATTTCAAAATCTCAAGATTTGTTCTCTAACTCACTCATAAAAAAAAGTTATAAAATAAAAATAAAGTTTTACATTTAACCAAATACTACTCACTTATGTGATTTAATCATTGATTAAAAATTTGTTTAATATGTTCGTCACATAATGAGTAAAAAACAATTTTACCACTTTTTCTATACTTAACCAATTTTGCTTGTTTTAAAATTCTTAATTGGTGAGATATAGCTGATTGAGTTATTTGTAAAAGTATAGCAATATCACAAACACACATTTCAGACTCACTCAAAGCCCATAATATTTTTATTCTGGTAGAATCTCAAAAAACACTAAAAAACTCAGCAAGATTGTATAATTTTTCTTCTGATAGCATTTTTTCATTTACCTTTAAAATTGTTTCTTTATGTATTACATTACAATTACATTTTAACTCAATTTCTTTCATATTAAATAAATTAATTTTTATATATGAATATATGTTCATATAAGTATATATTATTTAAACTTACTGTTTTGTCAAAAGTATTTGCTTGCATATTCCCCTTTTTTAACTAATATTTATTTTAATAATATTCAATAAATTAAAATTATGATTGAAACTTTAAAACAACTCAATGAACAATGGTCAATAAATTTAAACTCATTGACACAATACAATATTATAAAAGAAATATCTATCCTATTTGCAGACCTTCCGATAATAATTATACCTATTTTTTTAATAGTTTTTTGGTTGTTTTATACTATTCACTTAGAAAAACAAAGAAAAGAAAATTTACTTTTTATTTTTTATGCTGTTATTTTTGGAACCGTTATCAATATAATAATTCAAAATTTATTTTATGTAGATAGACCTCAAAACTTTTTACAAAATTCTTGAAATTTTTTGCTTAATCATATTCCAAATGCTTCTTTTCCATCGGATCATGCAACTGTTAGTTTTGCTTTCTTAACATCTATATTTTTATTTTGATACAGAAAAATTACTTTTTTCATTCTTCCTTTTTTTATAATTATGCTTTTATCTAGAATTATTGCTGGAGTTCATTGGTCATTTGATATAATCGCTTGAATTTTTATATGAATATTTTCAGCTATAGTGATTAAAAAATACAAAGAAAATTATTTTCTTACTAAAATTAATAGTAGATTATTAAAAATTGCTTCGTATTTTAAACTTTAACTTAGAAAATATTAATTCTCTTGAAGTATGTATGTTAAATAAAAGTATGCTCATATTAGGTAAAATATAATAAAAAGAGTTAATCAAAAAGTCAAAGAGATATTAAAAAAGGAGTGTAATAATATAGAACTTATGAATCATATAAACAATACTCCCAAAAATTTAAAATTAAATTTATCAAATCTTAAATAAGCTGACGCTGAAAAATATACAAATACTGAAGTGGCAAAAATATGCAATACAACAGAAAATATATTTCTATAAAAATATGTTTTTAATAATTCACCAGATAATCAAAATTGCTCATAAAGAGCTTTTAGATATAAAATATTCTCAAGAAAGGAAAATCACAATGCTATAAATATAGCATATATAACTGATTTCTTTTTTGAAAAAACATTATTCTTAGAATAATCAAAAGAAAAAAACTTAGATAATTCTTCAATTATAGATACTATAATATAATAAAATATAACTAATTTAAAAGTGTTAAATTCTATACTTCAAAATGTTACATTTCATGAAAAATTAAAATCTATATATGGTAGCTTTGTAAAAATTAAATTCAAAAAGAATATTAAAAATCATATAAAACACAAAAAAGGAAAATAAATAATAATATTTTTAAAAAATAATTTAATTTTTCATTTATAATTTGTTATATTGATGAATATTAAAAAAGGAATTATTGATACAAAAAATAATAAAAAGAAAAATGAAAAAAATATAAAAACTATATCGTAAATTGAATTAATAGATGAAACATAATAAAAAATATTTAAATAAAAAAAGTTAGTCTTTTCAATAATTTCTCACAAATATAAAATAGGAATCACAGATATTCATCATGCTAATATTCATAAAAAAAATCTCGTTCTATTAAAGCTATTATTATCAAAGTAACTGAACATGTATCACCAAAATACTATTGGGATAAATGATACAAAGGACAATAATATTACTATAAAAAAAGTTCACATAATATCTAAATTTAGATTATAAGCTTTTAACAATATAACTATTAAAGTAAAACTTTCAATTAAAATTAAATATTAACCAAATTAGACTTATAGTAAAGTTTTTGTCAATTTAAATTATAAAAATATATTACCTAAAAATTGAATTTTTCAAAAAAGAATGATAAAATCTGTATACAAAATAAAAATAAATATATAGATTATGGAAAACAAAAATACAAATATAGATATTTTAGAATTAATTTCAAATGAAAATAATGATTCTAACAAAGTAAATAGAGATGAAAATGATATTTTAAACTCTTTCAATAGTTCTATAGAAAATATTGAAGTAAAAAAAGATTTAGGTATAATAGATAATTTCCCAACTAATATACAAGAACTTTGTATAGATAATAAAAGTGAAAAAAACTCTTTTTTCACTAAAATTGCAAGTTTTTTAGTATTTATATTTAAATATATCACTACTTCTACATTAATATTTACATTATTATTATGTGTCACAAATTATAGTGCTTATGTTGATATTGCAAGAAGTTATCTTAGGCCTGATTTATTAGAACAAAATAAAAATGCAATGCTTGCTTCTATTAACTCCAAGAATTTAGTAACAGAAGCAGTTTCTCAAACTTGAGAAATAAATAAAAAATTAGAACAAAAAATAGATTTAGTTCAAAATAAAACTTATCATTCAATGGAAAAATTATTAAATTGAAATTTTGATAAAAATTTAAATATGCAGATAGATATAGTTCCTTATGAAAATAGAATTTTAATACCTAAAATCTGAAAAAATATACCTTTAATTGATGTTAAAAATAAATCTGTTCAAAATGTTGTTGA
>CAYOIP010000001.1:0-97228 GCA_964404065.1 uncultured Candidatus Peribacteria bacterium | reverse complement strand
AAAAAAAGTGAAATGGGTTTTTATTTCCATTCCACTTTTCAGGGGACAGTTCATTGTTTGTAGAATTTATTTTTAGTGGTAATAATGAAAATATAACATATTTATTAAAATTAATATATGAATGTCCTATAGAAGAATTAAGTGAATTAATAATAGATACAATATGAAATATTTTATATCAAGTAATCAAAGAAGAAGAAAATCCAGATGAATATGCAATAAAATTAATTAATAAATTTTGAGAGTTACATCATGATTTAATTGAATTTGCTATAAGTTTGGAAAAAGGTGAAGAAGCTCAAAGATTATTTCATTTAAAAAATGAATTTATTTGACTTATAGCTTTCATTTTAAAAAGACTTCCAAATTCTATATGACTTTGAGATGAATGGTTAAATAAAATAAAACTATCAGCCCCAGGGGGAAAAGAAATAGCAGCTGCAAAACTTTGTTCTTCAACAAGTTTGCATTAAAAAAGAACTTTTTTTAAAAGTTCTTTTTTTGTTCAATTCTCTTTTGGTACTCCTAACGAGAGTCGAACTCGTGTCTGAACCGTGAGAGGGTTCTGTCCTAGACCACTAGACGATAGGAGCATAATTTAAAAGCAACCTTAGAAGATTGCTTTTATTATTATTTAATCATTTCTCTAACTTCTTTTATAGTTTTTCCATGAATATCAGATGTAACTCACATTTGTCTAGCAGTTCCATCAATCGTAAGCATTGCTCACGCGATATCATTTGCATTCATATCAACTATTTTCATTGTAGCAATTTCTTTTAATTGTTGTGTTGTTAGATGTCCTACTTTTTCTTTTTGAGCAACTTTAGAACCACTTTTCAATTTTAATTTATCTTTAATTAAATATCAAGCTGGTGGTTGTTTTACAACGAAGTCAAAAGATCTATCTTCATAAACAGTAATAACAACTGGTAATTTCATACCCATTCTATCTTTTGTTTCATCATTGAATCTTTTTGTAAATTCAGGAATTGCAACTCAGTGTTGTCAAAGCGCTGGCCCGACAGGAGGTGCTGGATTTGCTTGTCATCCGTTAATTTGAAGTTTTATATATCATTTAATTGGTTTAGCAGCCATATTTCTTATTTTTAAATATTAAAAAATTATTGATTATATGAAAAAATATTTTAAAAATTTGTTTTCGGGACAAACAAATATTTCATCATATATTTTTTTGTTTTTTAGAAGCTATGAGATTTTATGAAAAAAGTTTAAAAAATCAAATTTTTTTTATAAATTTTTATTGACTAAAAATTAAGCTTCATATAATAGTCAAAATATTTATAAATCTAAAAAAATGATAAACGAAAAAGATATTCAAAATTATGTAAATGATGCTGAAGGAAAAGAGCAAAAAAAAGCATATAAAAATCTAGAAAAAAGGATGAAAAAAGATTTGTTAAGAGCCATCTCAGATTTCAATATGATTGAGCAGTGAGAAACAGTTTTACTTTGAATCTCAGGATGAAAAGATAGTATGCTGTTATGATATTTACTTAATGAATTTAGAAAATCTTCAAAAATAAAATTCAATATTAAATGAGTTTATATTTTCAAACCATTTCTTATAAATTGTGACATAATGTTCGAAGAAAAAAAGAAATATTTTGAAGAAGTTTTAGATATTCCGCTAGAAAAAGTAAGTATAAATCTACCTCCAGAATCAAAACTAAATGAGTGAGTTGGGCAATCTTGTCAATGGTGTGCTTATGCTAGAAGAATTGCTATGATGAAACTTTGTCAAAAATATTGAGCAACAAAAATAGCTTTTGGTCATCATATGGACGATATAGTTGTTACAACTTTTATGAATATGATTACCGGAAGAAAACTAAAAGTTATGCCTCCTATAAATCGTATGAGACAGTGAGATATAGCTTTCATCAGACCGATGGCTTATTTGAGAGAAAAAGATATTATGAAACTGGTACTTGCTCGTGAAATACCGTTTTCAGGATGTAATTGTCCTGTTTGAGAAGATAGAACTAGAAATCAAATCAAAAAAAATATAGTTTGGGAAAATGAAAAAGTATTTCCTGACTTTGTAGAAAATACTTTTTGGGCTTTTATAAGGGATTTCAGAGAAAAATATGAAGAAATAAATTATAGTATGTAGAGATGCGATTTATCGCGTCTTTAATAATTTTAAATAAGACGTGATAAATCACGTCTCTACATTTTAATGATGATAACCACTTCACTTTTCAATCATTATTGTTCTATAAATTTGTTCAAGCAAGACTAGAAGTGCCATACTGTGTGGAAAAGTCATTTTTGAAAAAGAAAGTTTATAATCAATAAAATCTTTTATTTTATCAAAATCCACTCAATAAGCTCAACCAATTACAAAAACAATCTCATGATAATTTTGTTTATTTTTTTCTATAAGTTTATATAAATCTTGCGTTGAAATATTATTTCACTCAATATAAAGAAGTATTTTATATCATTTAATTTTTTCAAGTTTTTCTTTCAAAATTTCTGTTTCTTGCCTTATTATTTCACTTTCAATTTTTGATTTTGAAGGTTTTAGTTTAATTATTTCAACGAGATTTCAAAGTCTTTTTTCGTATTCTTTTATAGCATTTTCAAAATGCTTATAGGTATCTGAAAATATAATTATTTTAATCATTTTAGATTTTTAAAATTTAACTCCATAATCATAATCATTTAAAATCAATTTCTCTTGGTGGTTCAACATCTTCTACTTCTGGTAATAATAACATATCAAACAATTCATTTTCAACTTTTCAATTAATATAAAAACTTATAATTAAATCATTCCAATTCATTCATAATTTTTCAATGTCATGTCAAAGCTCATTATTTACGCTTCACCGTACTAAAATTCTTTTTTGCATATAAGATAGATCTTCAAATCTTAAACCATTATCTGACAATGCAAATAATATTCTAGATCCCTCTTCTCTTAAATACCTATCAATTATTTCAAATATTTCTAGTTTTGAAATTTTTCATAATTCATAATATTGTTTTAATTTACCTTTATCTAAAGTTCATCAATATTTAAAAAAATCTTTCAGTGCTTTTAAAATGGTTTTTTTCATCTCTTTTATATACTTTTCTCTATCATTTATTCTAATAAACTCAACTCATTCTACTCATTTTCATGGAGAATAAACTTGTAGTTCATCTGCTGATTGAGTTACTTCTATTAAATTAAGTTTATTATATTGCTCTTTTAAATATATTTTATATTTTTCTTTTGCAACTGATATAATTCAATCAACTTCTTTTCTAGCTTTTTCTCATTTTTGAGCCGATAAAGTTTTCAATACTTCTATTTCTTCTTGTGTAAAAAAACTAGAAAATTTTTGTGGTTCAAATCAATCCTCATCATACCAAGATAATTCATATCTTGTATTTATATTTGTTAGAAAATATTCTCAATTAGCTGGATTGAACTGATTTCAACCTTTTCACTTAACTCAACTATCATCATCAGCAGTTCAAAAAAATATTCAATCAAACCATCTTTTTAATTTATATTTAGTTTTTGCAACTTCTCAAGTTACATCAACATGTAAAGAATTTCTATTTGCAAAATTATAATATTTTTTTCATATATCACCAACTATTTCAGCAATTCAAGTACGAAAAAAAAGACACACATCATTAAAACTTGTTTTTTCGTCACTTACATCTTGATAATCATAATATCAAATCTCACTATCTGTATTTTGAGAAGTACTAACTTTTCAACTTCAAAACATAATTTAAAATTTAAAAAAATAAATTAATTAAAAACTATTGGAGTATTATAAATCAATTTATAAAAATATTTTTCTAAAATATCTTTATCTAAATATTTTCATAATCACTCTATTCATCATTCAATTCAAGAAATATTTATATATAATATATGATGCATAGTAATTACATTAGAGTAAATCCCATAAGCTAATATTCTTAAATCTTCTTCTTGTAAATCACTTATACTTATAGCTTTGTCTCAACTTATCTTTGAGTAAATTTCTAACGCTTTTGTTTTTAAAAATATATCGACTACTTTAAATATATCATCTTTTTTTATTAATAATGTGTGATATAAATCCCTCAACTTATCATTATCATCTTCAGATATTTTATATCATTTAATTTCAATTTCTGATAAAATTCTTTTTTTTTCTTTTTCAGGAAAATCTTTTTGAATTCATTCGACTTTTCATCAAAAATAAGATGTTATTTCTCTAAACCAATGTTTATTATCTCAATAAATTTGAAAATAAATTTTTGAAATTTCTTCATATAATTCTAAGTCATATCAACTTCATAAAACTGCATAAACAAATAAATTCTCCACATTACCTAAACCATTAACTAATTTTCTTTTTCATAATAATTCATTTGATAATCAAGATACTATGAGTCCTCTTAATTCGGTAGTTGATTTAGTTCTTAAATGAATTTTTTCCTCTCCTGTAAAAAAATAACCTTTACTTTTTCTCTCATATAAAAACTTTATAGGATTTGTTTTTATCTCTTTATCTAATTCATCAAAATTTATATATCAAAGCAATTTTCTTACCATTCATGGAATTTGAAAAAGATAATCAATAACCAATAATGCTGGCGATTCTTGTCATGCTACTTGTGGTTTTTTATGAGTATCTGTTCATGTTTCACAGTTCATTATTACAAAATTACAAAAATTAAAAATAAGAAAATATTATAAATAAAATAATTAAAAGTCAAATTTTATTATTTTAGTTTCCTCTGAAGTTCTTGTTTTTATTTCACATCATCCATTTTCTATTGTTTTATCAGAAACTACAATTCTGTTTGGAATTCAAAGTAAGTCAGCATCCGATGCTTTTTGTCCAAATCAAACCTTTTCTCTGTCATCAATTATTACTTCTCATCATTCACTTTCTAATTTTTTTGCTAATTCTTTTGCTGTATCTAAATTATCTCACATAACGATAATATAATGACTTGCTGGAGCTATACTTTCTGGCCAAACAAGCCCTTTATCATCCATAAAATACTCAGCTATTACTCACATAACTCTTGAAACTCATATACCATAACATCACATAGTTACAGAATTTGACTTTCATTCTGCATCATCATATTTTAGTCCAAAAGCATCAGAAAATTTTGTTCCAAGTTTAAAAATATTTCAAACTTCAGAAGTTTTAACAACTTCATAATTTCATTTTTTACAATTTACACATTCAAAAACTTCTCAAACTATTTCGTCATTATGTGCTTGTCCGCAGTCCATACAAACATAAATATTATCTTCTCAAATTGATAATTTTGTTTGAAATTCATAAGAATATTTTGAGAAAGCTCAACCTGAAGCAAAAGCATATAAAGTATCTTCTCAAATTCATAATCTATTAAATACATTTACATAAGCTTTTCTAACTTCTTCAAAATACAAATCCAAATCCTCCCCGTTTCTATGAAAACTATATAAATCTTTCATTAAAAATTCTCTTCATCTTAAAAGTCCTGATTTTGCTCTTACTTCATTTCTAAATTTTGTTTGAAATTGATACACAGCCATATTATCCAAATCTTTGTATGATTGTATAAATTCTTGCATTAATGGAGTAACAACTTCTTCATGAGTTGGATTTAATCAATATTCTTTACCTCCAGCTCATTCAAGTTTAAAAAGCACATCAACACTATTCCATCTTTTAGTTTTTTCCCAACTTTCTTTATTTGATAAGCTTCACATAAGAATTTCTTGTCATCAAATAGCATTCATTTCTTCTCTAACAATTTGTTCTATTTTTCTTAAAACTCTTAATCAAAATGGTAAATAGTTATATATTCAAGCCATTTCTTGTCTAATAAATCAGGCTTGTAGTAAATAAGAAGTTGATTTATTATCACTTACTTTTGGAGCTGATTTTAGTGTTTTAATTGGAAAATTTGATAATTGTAACATAGTTTTATAGTTATTAACCAAATAATAAAGGGATTATATAAAAATCACACAATTTTTCAAATTAATAATTAATAAAAAAAGAGGTATATTTCAACCTCACCAGTATCTGGGTTCGCTCGCCACTACTACCAGCACATATAATTCATCGGGATTACCCCCTGAACAACCACTCTTCCACAACCATTTTGGGGGTTGAGTGCTAGTAAGAATATATTTAAAACAAATAAAAAGTCAAATATTATTCCTCCCCACTTTGTCTATAACTTAAAGCTTCCGCTATATGAGAAACTTTTATATTTTCACTTCCCTCCAAATCAGCAATAGTACGAGCAAGTTTCAAAACTCTATAGTAAGCCCTTGCTGACAAGTTCATAGTATTTACTGCTTGTTTTAATATTTTATCACTGTCGTCATCAAGTACGCAAAATTTCTCAACATCTTTTGAACTCATCTGACTATTTGAAGTAATTTTTAAATCTTTAAAACGTTTTAATTGTATATTTCTTGCTTTTTCAACTCTCAGTGCAATAGTTTTACTATCCTCTATTTTTGAATAATCTTTTTTGCTAGAAAAATCTTCAACCTTCACTTTCGGAACTTCTATCATGATATCAATTCTATCAACCATAGGACCTGAAAGCCTAGAACGATATCTTTTTACAGCATCCTGAGAACAAATACATTCCTTATCTGGATCTGTTAAATAACCACAAGGACAAGGATTCATAGCTCATAAAAGCACAAATTTTGCAGGATAAGTATAACTAGAATTAACTCTATTCACACTTATAGTTCCATCTTCTAAAGGTTGTCTTAAAACTTCCAAAACAGTTTTTGGAAACTCCAAAACTTCATCTAAAAATAAAACTCATTTATGCGCTAAAGATATTTCCCCAGGTTTTGCATTTCTTCCACCTCAAATAATACTTATAGAACTAGCAGTATGATGAACTGTTCTAAATGGTCTTTTTGTGATAAGTGGTAAATCTTTAGTTAGAAGACCTGAAATTGAATAAATCTTTGAAATTTCTATCATTTCATCCAGTGTAAGTTCTGGTAAAATAGTTGAAAAAGTTTTTGCAAGAAGTGTTTTTCAACTTCAAGGAGGCCCTGACATAATAATATTATGAAGTCCTGCTGCGGCTATTTCTAAAGCACGTTTTGCTTGAATTTGTCCTACGATATATTTGAAATCATATTTAGAGTTTTCCTTTTTCTTAAAATCAGATAAATCAAGTTTTGGAGGATTTTTAAGAGTTTTTTCTCCATTTAAAAAAGCAACCAAATCTGATAAATTTTGTACTGCAATTATATTTATTCATTCTATAATTGATGCTTCATAGAAATTATCATATGGAACAAAAATATTTTTATATCATTTTTGCATTGCTCAAATTACACTTGGAAGTATTGAATTTACTGCTCTCACACTTCCATCAAGTGATAGTTCTCAGATAAAAATTGAAGTTTTTAAAAAATCATTTTCATTTATATCTCAAGCATTATTTAGTATTCCAACTGCAATAGGTAAATCAAAAGAAACTCAAGATTTTTTTATATCTGCAGGAGCTAGATTTACAGTTATTCTTGAAACTGGAAGTTTGAAATTTGATGACTTTAAAGCACTACGTAGTCTCTCTTTACTTTCCTGAACTCATTGATCTGGAAGTCAAACTATGGTGAAGTTTGGAAGTCATGCATTTATATCAACTTCTACTTCTATTATTTCACTTTCAAGTCAATTCACTGTTATACAAAAAACTTTTGATATCATATTTTTAAAATAAATATATAAAATATATACTATTATATACCTATTTATATACCTGTCAAATAAATTTTTTTAAAATCAAAAAAATGAAACTTTCGTTTCACTTTTTATTATTTTATCTCAAATTTTCCTCCACTACTTCTTCCCCAAATTTCTGGTTTATCAATTAATTCAGCAGTTGCTGGTTTTAGGTTATAATTTCAAATATGATTTGCATTTAATACGTATGTGTATTTATAACTTCAAGCATTTAAGTGTTTAGCGTAAAGATAAACTCTATCATCTTTTTGTTCTACTAAATCAAATCATCCGTACCACCAAGATTTATTTGCTTGCCCAGAAATATCTTTAACTTCTGAAGAAGTTGTATTAAAGTTTGTATTTAATATTTCAGCTCAAGCTGGTAGGTAATCATTTACTACAACATCCGTTCTTTCTTTATCAAGTAAAATCTCTATTTCTCAAACTATATAATCTCACTTATTTGCAAAATTTATACTATCAATATTTTTTACTTTTTTTGTGAAACAATATCATCCAAAGTCATAATACCACCAAGGAGTTATACAATCTTTTTTGAAAGCAGATTTATATTCATCATAATTGTAATAATTTCTAGAAACTGTAATTCACTCTTCTCTAGAATTCATTTCAGATACTGGTAAATAATATCTTACTCAAACATCATAATATAATTTTCAATTTCCAGTTTTTTCAAATCCAAGTGAATTTTCTCAAGCAACTAAATAATCTTCAAAATCAAATGTTTTTTTATCAACTTCAAATTTATTTGATTCACCAAAAGTTGAAGTCATAATTTCTTTGCTATTTAAGAAAGTTTTTGCAGTGAAATTAACATCTTTTAATTCATTAGTGTATTCTACGTATTTGTTAATTGCATTTATAACTTCAGAAAAATCATATGTATAATAATTTCATTCCTCGTTTCTATTTGATATTAAGAATCTTACTAAATTTTGTGTTGTAGAGACGAAATATTTTTCGTCTTTACCATTGTTTTCATCAATTAAAACTTGTATCATTTTAGCTGTTGCAACAGAGTTATCAAGCGGACTATATGATTTTTCAGCAGGTAATACTGAACCTCTTGCTTCAACTAAAACTGCATTTTTTAAATCAGTTAAATATTCGCTTGATTTATTTGTAGAGACGAAATATTTTTCGTCTTTACTAAGTAATTGATACAATTTTATATAATCAAGTTTTTCTAAATTTGATAGTTCAGTTTCTGGCTTAAAATATTTTGAAATAAAATCACTATCTTTATATAATGCAATTGGTAAGAAATCAGCTATAGTAGTTGTTTCAATATTATATTTTTTATTTTCTTCAATTCTATTTATCAAAGCCTTTTTATAATATTCAAGCAATTTTTTATTATCTACTCATTCTACAGTTATATTAAGATTTAAGAAATCTCAAGTGATATCCATATTTGAACAAGTATCAGAAAACCACCATTTATCACAATCTTTAAAATATGATAATCAATTATCTACTTGAACATAATTTTTTATATCATTTTTTACAAGATTTATTATTTCTTGAACTTTGTAAGTTTTGTCATTATAGTCTGTAAGTTCAATATTTTCAAAATCTGAAGTTTTATCTAATTTCTTATAAAGTTCTTCTAAAGCAAGTGCATTTTTTAAGAAATTAATTTTTGAAGATAAATCATCATATGGGAAATATAAAACTTTATCTAAATTCTTTGTAAGGTTTGTTAAAATAGTTGCTCAAAGTGAAACCTCTAGATATCAACCATTTTTTGAAACACTATCAAAATCAACTTTTTCTTCATAGGAACGAATATCTTCGTTCCCTACATTATCTATTATACCATTTGTAAATACATATTCAGAAGTTTTTGAAGGATAAATAGGTTTTGAAACTTTTATGCTATCAACAAGTTCTTGAGAAGTAGCTGAAAGAGTAATGTTTGCAGACCTCACCCCCTGCCCCTCTCCCTCGGGGTAGAGGGGAGTCTTTTCTCCCTCTCCTCTCAAAGGAGAGGGTTGGGGTGAGGGGCTAATTTCAATTGGAAAAGTTACAAGAACACTAGAATTAGGAGAAACAGAAACTGTTTTTTCTAATATTCCAGTTCCCCTCCCTTCAGTTCCCTCCCTAGCAGGAGGGAAAGAGATATTTGTCATATCAAGAGTTACTTTTACTTCTTTTGTAGAAGCAGTATTATTTACAACAAGTCATCAGACTTCAGCTTTATCAGAGTTTAAGAAAAATCTTGGTATTTGAGGTAATAAACTTAATTCCTTTTGAACTTTAAAAGTATTTTCAAAATTCCCTACTTTTGTATCAGCAGTATAAGCAAAACCTGAAATTACCCAAGTAGTTAGATTATCAGGAAGTGAAGGAACTTCTAAAGTAGCTTTTCAATTTGTAACAGTTACTTTTGCTTTATAAAAAGCTAAATCTTTAAATTCAGTTCTTAGGCGCGTTGCATTTGGACTTTGAGCATCACCATCTCATCATCAAGAAACTGATTCTTCTCTTTTGTAACTCACTCATTCATCCATTGCCATATCTGCCATTGGAGCTGATTCTGCAACTGCTCATCATAGAGCATTCATAGATTTCATACTATCAGTAGAAACTTCCTGAGCTGCCTCAACATTATCTTCTGTATTAAACTCAATTCTTTTTAAAAGATTTTGCATATTTCAAAGTGTTTGAACTGCAAGATTATTATTAGAATAAAAATAATTTATTATATCAGTTTTATTGTCTTTTAAAGCAAGTAATGACTGATCTATTATAGAAAGTGTTAATTCTCAATTAATAGATTTTCAAGTATTATCTGTAATAGTTAATTCAATTTTTTGCTTGTCTCATGGTAAATAGCTTACTTTATCAAGTTTTATAGAAGAGTTTAATTTTATACTTTCAAGATCTACTTTTATTTCTTTTGTTCAAGTATAATATTCAGGTAAAATTTTGTTTAATAATTCTCTTTCTTGCACCCTCAATTCAGCTAATTTTGATAACAAATCTGTATCTGTAGAGACACGATTTATCGTGTCTAAATTATTTTCTGAGACACCATAAATGGTTGTCTCTACATTAGATAAATCATAAACTCTGTATGGAATATAATCAGTATTTTTTTCAGTTTGTAATTCTTGCTCAACTTTTAACATTTCAACTCTTAGATTTTTTAATTTCTCTAAAGACTCTTTTGTAGTTGCAACATCTTTTATTATATAAACTCCAACGTTAAAGTTTGGTAGGTATTCTTTTTTTATTTCAACTTCAATTTCTTTTGAAAAACTATCAATATCTATTACTTTATAGTTTAATACTTCATCTAATTTCTCAATTGTAACTAAAGCTTTTACTCAAGTTACTGGTGAAGAAATAACTATTTTTGAAGTTTCTCATACTTTATAGCTGTCTTTATCAGCTAACACTTCAATATTATTCTCAGCATCTATCGGCCTTAAAATATCTCATCCTGAAACATAAATAGTTTTTGTAGTTTTATATTTTCCATTTGATATTTCAAATCTGTATTCTCAATATTTATCAAAACTAAAACTATCACTTAACATTCAAGAAGAATTTGTAAAAATATTTTTTTCTTCCACTAAAGTCTCTTTTGTATCAAAGTTAAAAGTATTTTCATCATAAGTGTAATCTACTTTATAAACTTTATAGTTAAAACTTTGATTTGCTAGTTTATTACCCTCTATATCAACAGAAACAAATCAGATATTAGCTTTATCTTTAAAAGCATAATAATATTTATCAAATTTTATTCATAAGAAAGTTTTACTTCTTATTGCTTTAAAAGTAGCATTATTTGAAATTGATTTTTTAGTATTTGGATCTGTAACTGTAGAACTTACTGTATAGATTTTATCTTTAGTAGAGTCCTCTAAAGGTAAATCTATAGTAGTTTTTCCATCAGCTCATAAAACAAATTTTCAAGTTTTTTCTGTATTGTTATCTCAATAATAAACTCATCCAAGTTTTGAAGACATTGGTCTTATACCCCACCAGAAATTATTTTGTTCTCAGAAATCATATCAAGTTGTCTTTCATCAATCAAAGTAAAATTCTGAAGACGTTAAATTATAACTTCATTCTCAGTTAGATAATGGAAGTCCTATATAATATTCTCAAGCAACATCTATTTTTGCTGTTTCACCAAATACATAACTATCTTTTTTAGATTTTGATTCAACTTTAAAATCTGGTTTTTCATATTCTTCAACAGCAAAGCTAAGAGAGTTTCCTCAAACTTCAATTGTATAATTTCAAAGTTTTGTATCTGATTTTAAATCAAAACTTAAATCAAATGCTCAAAGAGAATTTAGAGAAACTGATTTATTTAATATTTCTTTATATTGGCTATCTCTTACATAAACTTGAACAGGTGAAGTATTTATAGTGTATCATTTTGCTGACAATATTCTTGAAATTCCTGAAATTTGAACTTTTTCTCAAGCCTTGTAAACTGGTTTATCAGTTGTTATGTAATTATAAATATTTTGGTTTGCATAGTAATAACTATAAACATTATCTAAAATTACTTGTTCTCAAGATTTTAGAGTAATTAATAAAGTATTGAAATTTGATTCTCCAAGTTCATACATTCAATCAGATTTAGCAGAAAATGAAATATTTTTATCTAAAGTTACTTTTTCTCACTCATAACTTCCAAAAACTGAATATTTTGCTTCCTTTTTAAAGCTTTCAATTTTTGCTATTTCGTCAGTTAAATTAGCTCAAGAAGAATAGTTATGTAACCATAATAAATTATTTTTTGCTGATTTAATCGTTGCAGAAATATCACTTATAACAAAACTTGATTTCTGAATATAATAATCATTTTTAGCTTCATAACTTGTTTTATCTTCACTTAGTTTTGAAACTTCTAAAGTAATATATTTTTTTGCTAATATTTGCCCATAAACTTTTTCTAAATCAATTACAGAAATATTTGGTTTAAATCATAAATTATTTAGTTTAATAGTTTTTGTAACGCAATCTCCATTTTTTAAATAACTATTTGATAAAATATCCAAATCTCCAACACACACTTTTGCAGAAACTTGTGATAAATTTACTGATTGTAATCAAACTGAAATTGGAGTTACATCATTTGGAACTAAAACAAGTTGTCTTCAATCAATTATAGAAACACTTTTATCTTCGTTTAATGCTTTTGGTGTTGAAAAATTATAATTATAATCTTTATCTAAAGGATAATTATCTAAATCTGGAAGAGATGATTTTATTGTTAATTTATAATCTGAACTAGGGTTTAATCTTGTATTTAAAATATATCTATGTTTTCAAGCTAAGTAAGAACAGTCACTATCTTTAGTCCACTCATTAACTTCATACGCATAATCAACTTTTCCATATTTATCAAAAGAAAAATATTGATTTAGATTTGAAATAATTCCCTCTTTTGTTTCTATACAAGCTTTTTTATAATTTACTTGTTTGTAGGAAATAATAGAATTATTTGATTTTGTTTTGAAATTTAAGACTTTGTCTGAAGTTGATGATATTTTTGAAAGCAATATTTTAAAAGTTAAACTACTATTTACACTTCAAGAAAAAATTATTAAAACTTGTTTTTTATCTTCTAATAATTCCACCTTTCAATTATCATAATTTGAAGTTTTTACATAATGTAATTCAAAAGGAAGATTTGAAGAAAATAAGCTTTTATCTAAAGAAATTTCTTTATAAAAAGAAAGTAATACAGAAGGATTTGAAATTGTAATTACATCCTTATTTTGCGATTGTTTAAAATTTGAAATATCGTATTTTTCTTCCGCATTTTCATTTAAAAATACTACTGGATTATAACTAACCAAAAAATCATTGGTAGTAAAGTTTTTTGAAATAGTATTTTTTAACCCAACATTTCATCTTGAAGAAGTAAGTTTATTAAAAATAGAATATGTATAGTTTTTGTCATATCACCAATCTCAAGATTTTGGATAAACTGATATTATATTTTTATTTTCTTCCAAATCAGATTCTCACTTATAATAAGAAAAAGTTAAACTGTCATTTGAAATTGAAGATAATTTAAAATTGTTTTTAAAACTATCTAAACTCACTTCATCATTAAAAGCAAAATTTAATTTTTCGTCTGCTCAAAGTGTAGTTATATCTGAAACTAAAGCAAAATCAGGTGTTGTTATTTCAAATGATTTTGAGTTTATAGTTTTATCTCAAGCAATTGTAGTTATTCAAGAAGGAATATTTATCAAATATTTTCCTCAAGTTGGAAATCCTTTCTCAGGCCTAAATTGAAAAGTAGAAGTTGTTATCCAAACACACTTTCCTGAAATTTTAGGAGTGATTTCAATTGGACATTTTGCTTGATTATCAAGATTTGTTAAAGCAACCATAGGTTTTGAAAAACGAACGGTAATATTTTGATTTAAATCAGTTACTAATCAAGATGGAGTTACAAAATCAATTAAAGCTTCACCATCAATTTTAAACTTTTTTACATAAGTTTCTTCAAGCTTTTCTCAAGATGAAGTTAAAGCGCTATCAAGGACATTTACAAGTAAATCAGTTTCATTTCTAACTAAATCTGAAATTACCAGTTCTAAATTTTTATCATCTATCCAATTTGTAGTATAAGCTATTTCAGGATAAACTTTTAAGTTTGATAATACTGATGTTCTATTCATATTATCTGCAAAAGCTAAAAGTACTTTTGGTTTTTCATAATTTAAAACTTGTTCTTTTATTTTACTTGAAGAGATAGTTTTTGCTCATATATTAAATACAAAACTTCTTTTTCAAGCACTATCATAATCTGAAAAACTCTCAGAATATCAAAGCTCTACTGCTTTTTGCATATATCAAACTCTCCAATCAGAAGTTTGAGAAACAGTTATTCATTTTGCTTTAAAAATCATTTTTAAACTTTCTGATTTTGAAACAGAATCATTTGGTCTAAAATTTTTATTCGCTGCAATATATCAAAGTTTTAAAGCTGTTTCAGCATATTTACATCACCAATCCGATTTTGGCATATCTGCAAATTTTCACTCGCAAGTCTGACTTGGAGTAACTCAAGCTAAATTTAACATAACTTTTAACATTTCCCTTCTAGTTATAGAAGAAGTTAGATTATAAGCTTTAGGATTAGATGAATTATTTACTATAACTCAAGCATCAGCTAAAATCTGAGCGTTTTTAATGCTTTCGGCATCCAAATCAGCTTTGAGATTTGGAAGTATAATGAGAGAAAGCATAATAAATGACAACAAAGTCAAAATTATCTTATTTTTTGATTTCATAATAGAAAAATTAAGAAATAATTATGTATTATAAGATTTATTTTTTTTAAATCAAATATAAAAACGATTAAAAAATAAAAAGGTGACAAAAGTTGTAAAAAATTATAAACTTGATTTTAAAAAAATATGGTTATTATTATATTAATTTTACTTTTTGAATGCTTTTTATGAATAACTTAAAATCAAAAAAAATAAACAAAAAATTATTTTTTATTTTAGCTATTTTAGTTTTGATTTGATTATCCTTAATAATCTTCTCTTTTTTTAGAGAAAAAGATGATCAAAGTGAAATAATTACAAATAAATCAACTTGAGTAAAAGAATTTAAAAAAGATTCTAAAACTGTTAAACTTTTTAATCAAATACTTTCTTCTTCAATAAAATATGATGATTATAAAAAATGTGAAGAAATAAAAAATAAAGATTTAAAAGAAAATTGTATAGCTCAAATAAAATTTATGTTTGATGAAATAAATCAAGCAAAAAACGCTGATGATTGTAAAAAATTAGTTGAGAAAGATGGAAAAACTGCCACAGAAAGACAAGATATATGTTTTTTAAATCTAAATTATAGATTAGCAAAATGAGTTGAATGAAAAAAATGGTGTGAAGAGATAAAAAATAAAGATATCAAATCTCTTTGTATAGCACAAAATAATTTGATATCAAACAAAAAATAAATTTGACTTTACAGCATGATTATAATAAAATTTATCTGTATTTTAATTTTTTAATTTTTCTATCTATGAATAATGTAAAACAATACTTTAAAGATGTTTTAAAAACAACATCTGTAATAGTTACGTCACTTGCTTTGATTTGAGGTGTAGTTTATGCTTATACTACTTGACCCTCAGCTCCTATAACTATTGACACTACTACAAACATTGCAACTGCAAATACGGTAAATCAAGGTGATATATTAACTGCAGAGTATTATAATAATATAAATACTTATTTTGCTGCTATATGGAATTATGTTTGGACTTTAGTTGTTTCATGACCTCATACTGAATGATGAATTTGTGCTTATACTAATGGTAAAATTTTGTGTAATAATACTCCAAGTGCTTCAAGTGCAAGTACAACAACAGCCACATTTCCGTCTTGAGCAGTTGTTGCTGGGTGTTATGACAGTGTTCAAATGCTTCCCAACACATGACCATGCTGGTGATGAGCGACAGCCTACATGATTAATATTACCGATTGAGGTAATGTTTCTGTTTCATTAGACGCTTCTTGTCCAACTTGATCAACTTTGAGAGCAACTTCATCAAATTATGAATTTCTTTGTATTCAAGACTAAAAATTTATACTTTAAAAATCACCTTTGAAAGGTGATTTTATTTTTGATAAATTTTACGAAACATTATTCATTACAAAAATATACTTTTATCTAAATCTATAACTTCTAAAGAAAAATTATTATATGAATCGGTAAATAATTTATATTTTTCAAAAATAAATTTATCTTTATTTATTTTTACTTCATAAGCTTTATATTCTTTTTCTAAAACAAAATCAACTTCATTTTTATTTTGAGTTCTCCAAAATTTTATATCTTCAAGTTTATTTAAATCAATTAATTGTTTAAATACAATATTTTCTAATAATTCTCATTTATCAACTCTATAATCAAAACTTTCAAAGTTATTTATAAAAAAATTTCTTAATCACAAATCATAAAAATATACTTTTGGCATTTTTGTAAGTTCTTTTCTTATATTTTTATAAAATGGTTTAATAGTAGCTATATGAAATGACTTTTTCATTATATAGATATATCTTTCAACTGTTTGAACATTTAAATTTATAGTATTTGAGATTTCATTTATATTTAACAAGTTTCAAATCTGACTTGATAATATTTTTAATATAAAATAATATTTTTCTTCATATTCTACTCAAGCTTCTAAAATATCTTTTTTAATGTATGATAATCCTATCTCTTCCAATAGATTCTTTTTCTCATTTAAGTTCGGTTCTAGTACTACGGCAGGATATCATCAATAAATTATAAATTCATGATAATAATTCATTATTTCATCTTTTTTTATAAGAGGAATAACTTCTTTATTTTCTATATATTTTATTAAATCTTGTTTTTTATTAAAAATCAAAAATTCTTTAAAATTTAATGTATTTATATAAAAAATTTGTTTTCTTCAAGCAAGTGAATCTTTAAAATTTTTATCAATATAAAAAGCACTGCTTCAAGTTACTATGAGTTTTATAATTCACTTATATTCATCATAAATATATTTTAAAAAATTACTTGGATTTTTTAAATATTGTATTTCATCAATAAAAACTATTTTTTTACCTAAAGATTTTCAAATAATTTTAAATAAGTTTTCTGGATGAATATTTAATAAATCTAAAAATTCAGGATTTTCTAAATTTATATAAAAAGTTTCATTATTTTCATTATCTAAAACTCATTTTAAATTCTTTACAATAGTTGTTTTTCATACTTGTCTAGCTCACAAAAGTAATAAAATAACATCTTTTTTTATATATTCATATATTTTTTTTTCTATCAACCTATTAAACATATTTAGATATTTTTACATTATAAACATAATATTATCTAAAATAGTATAGAATTTATTCTAATAAAATCAAATTTAATTTGAATATAATTGTATTATTTTAAACTAATTTAGCTTTTATTTCTTAAATTTATAATTATCAAAAAACTACTTTAGCCAATAAACTAAAGTAGTTTTTAAATTGAGCAAGTTTTCTATTCTATACACCATTTATCATCACTTTTCCAAATTTCTCTACCATTTACTTGCATTGAAAATATACCTCATCACCGTTTATGAGTATTATTTACAACAAATCTAACTTTGTGTAAACCAGCTGTTAAAATAGGTTTAGTAATTACTGAATAATTAGTTTCAAATGAATTAGATGGCGTAGTAGATAATAATTCTCAATCTAAAAATACTTCTCAATAATTATCAGATGCCATATAAAAAGTTGCATTATGTAAATCTTCTGATACATAAAAATCCCTATATGCTACAAAATTAGCTCACCAATAAGTATCTGGTAAATTAGAAATCCGTTGAGCAGAACTATTAGGTGGATTAACTATATATCTAGAAAATGGAGGTGGAACATACGATTGATTGTTACAATAATTACCACAAACTGGATTAGTATAAGATCCACTTAAAATTCAATAATTACATGTTCTCATTTCAAAACTACAATCTGATGCTAATTGAACTATTGAATCTTTATATGCTGTAACACTTTGACCATGTAATATATTTCACCCCCAAGGAAGATTACAAGATTTATATGCACTACAATCTACAAAAGATGTTTCTGTTTTACATTTCCAATTATAAGTTCAGTCTATTCAAACTTCATCAGTTTTTTCAAATACTCATTTATTACATAATGATGTAAAAAGTGGGAAACTATTATTATCTATAGTTCCATTTGCAGATCAACACTCTCAGGCAAGACTTCATCACTCTTTTACTACACAACTCACACTATGCCCTGGAATACAATATGCTACACAAGTTCCATCAGCATTTACTACTCAATTAGTTCCATTTATAATTGTAGTTTCAACTCATCAAACTACAGCTTTACAAGTTATTGCCTCACATTTTCAAGTGTTTGCATTCCATTCTTTTCAAGTAGGACATCAAGTTGCACATTCAGCACTTGTTGGAAATGGACCTAAAGTATCACATTTGAATTGCATAAATTTTCAATCTGTTTGAACTCAACTTGGTGCAGTCCATACAAGTCAATTAGTTGCACTTGGTTTTGGCGTAACACTACTAGTATTACAGTCTCAAGTTAATGATCAAGTAAAACTTTTACATTCATTAAAAGCTCATCATCTATATTCTTCAACTGATTTTATTCATCCAGTCAAAGAATAGTTTCTCCAAACTCAAGAATTACTTAGTGTTCCATTAAATCCTCCTGAAACTGTTGTTCAACTTAATGATGTAGTTTCTAGATCTCAAGTTAAGTTAAGTTTTGAATTTGAATTGTCTATATTTATTGTTCATGCAGTAAATTTTGCTCATACATTTGCAGATAATACAAGTCAATCACTATTACTCCTTGCCATATCTTTTATCAAAACTGAGATGGAATTTTTTCATTCTTCTAAACATTGATCCAACCTAGTTACTCAAAAAGATCATAATAATCAACTTTGTCACATAAAAGATCATCATGTAATATTTCAACTATAAGGAATTGTAAAACTATTTTTTTGATTTGGATTATACCAAACTCATGAAGAATTTATTAAAGAAGTTATATCTTGATTTGTAACTTTATAAGTTTTACTACAATTTCAAAGTCTCACTTGAACTTCTCATATTCATGAAACATCTCAAGGTATATTTATTTCAAGTCATTTTAATAAATCTTCTCATATTCAAGGATTTTCAGTAGTATTTGATTTTCTATAACTTTCACATCAAGGATTTTCATCTGCTTTATATGTGTATCAAGATTCAGATCTATATTTTTTTATATTACACCATTTATCATTATCTGAAGTAAAAACTGATGAAACTCAATTTAATGTTGCTATTGGAACTGAGGAATCATTAGTTGCTGTTCTTCACCTCATACTACAAGTAGAACTAGAATGACTTGATGAACTCCAAGAAGGCATAGAGTTTTGATATGCCGTATTTGGAGACATATCAGTATTATATCAAGTAGTAGCAGAACAAGATGTATTTCAACATTCATAACTTCAAATAAAACTAACTTGACAACTCTTAGTAGAATCTGTTGAAAGATTTGAAGAAAAATAATGTGTTGTACTATTATTTGTTGAGTATGATGACCAACAAGCACAATCCATACTATCAGCGACTGAATCTCAACAAGCTGAATCATTATAAGTTCAACAACTCATACTATCAGCAACTGCATTTCAACAGGCACAAGTATAGTTTAAAATACAAGATTGACTTCAACATCATCAACCTCATGTTTGCGTAGAACTAATAATTGTTCCAGGAACTACTCAAGCATAAACACTTAATGAAAATAAAAGAGAAATGATTAGAAAAGTGAATTTTATGTATTTTAACATAATTTTATATTAAAAAATAAACAATGAAATTATATATTATATAACTTATTTTGTCAAAAGATTTTCATAAATAGTATATGGTATTTTTACTTTATTTTCTCATAACTTTTTCCAATTATTTGGAATAATTATATTTTTTTGATGTTCTCAGGAATTAAATAAAATTATTTTTTTTTCTTTTATGTTATTTATGTTATTTTTATCAATATTTTGATATTTATAAAAAAGACTTCATCAGTTATATGCAAATTCACTTTGAGTTATATCTTTTTGGACAAAAATAGAATTTTTTATATTTAATCATTTTTTTGTTATTAAATAATCAAAAACTACTAATGTTGCCATATCATTATTTATAATAATATCTGGGGTTTCAGTTGTAATTATTTTCATAAAATATTTATCTATGTCTTTATAATAAAAGTTATTATCTAAATACCTTATTCAAATGTTTTGGGAAAAAACTATAAAAGAAATGAAAAATAAAATAAATAATTTTTTATAATCAAAAAACACAAAAAAAGTTATGAAAAATGGTAAAATAAACAAAAAATATCTTTCATTAAAAATAGGAGTTTTAAATATAGAATAAAAAATAACTATAAATAATGTTATTAAAAAAGAAAATATTAAATATTTTGAGAAAATATTAGTTTTATTTTTATTAATATAATTAAATAAAATTAGAACTAAAAGTAATATAATAACAAAACTTATAATCAAATAATTTTTAAATATTAAACTTGGTCAAGAAATATCATTATTTAAGTAAAAAATATAATTTATAAAGAACTGCGAAATATTTGAAATATCCAATTTATCAATCCAATATTTATTTGAAACATTGGTTGTTTGTTTTAATAAAACAAACAACCATGGTAAATAAAATAATCAAATTATAAAATAGGAAAAAATGATTTTTTTAATATTCTCTTTTAACCTCCCATTTTTAAATAAAAAATATAAAGCAAAACAAAATTGAGAAAAAATAAGGAAAATCAAATAATTATGAGTATATAATGATAAAATTGCTATAATTATATAAAAAAATAAATCTTTTGTTTTATTAAATTTTAAATATGAAAGTAAAAAATAACTTGAAGAAACAAAAAGCAAAGTTCAAAATAAATACATACGAATTATTGAAGAAAACATAAAAAAATATGTATTTAATGAAATTAATAACAAAGTCAAAAGTAATACTTGTTTATAATTATTTTCAAAAATTAATTTATATAATTTATAAAGAAAATAAAATAAAGGGAAAATTAAAAGTATATTTATAATTTTTAATATTATAATATCATCTCAAAAAATTAATGATATGGTTTTTAATAAAAAATAGTATCCTGGTGGATGCACATCTCCTGCTGTTGATAAAATTATATCTTTAAAACTTTGAGTTATAGTTACCCAACTATAATATTCATCATACATTATAAAATTTCAAGATTTATATAAATGTAATAATGAAATAAAAAATATCCCCAAAACTCACAAAAAATAAGATTTTTTGAAATTTCAAATTATAAAATCTCTAAATTTATAAGATAAAGAAAAAAGAAAAATAAATAATAAATAGTAGAATAAATTTATTAATTTAAAATTTTTTATAAAATTATAAATATAGTTTTCTAATCAAGTGTAAGAAATAAAAAAATCATTTCTATATATTTCAAATCATCAAAAATCAAATAGACTAATTTCACTTCAATCAGATGAAAAAAAGTAAATATTCCAAAACGAATAGATATTTTTCTTATCTAACACTTCTTTATTTATTTCTGACACTTCTTTAAGCAAAAAGTATGTATATTTTAAATCTGATTTAAGAAAAAAAAGATTATATTGTTTATGATTACATTTTTTAAAGTCACAAATATTAAAAGCTAAATTTGCTAATCAAGGATTTAAGTCTCATTTAAATTTTAAAATGTTTTGATTTTTTATGATATTTTTTCAAATATCAAATCTTATAGAAACTCATTCTTTATCTGAAAAATATTTTCAAAAATCTGATTTCTCTAAAATAGTAATTCTTTTACCTGATAAATAAATTGAATCTATATTATTTAATCAAAAATTAATTAAATCTTGTTTATTATTTAATAATGATAAAAAGTAATTATAAGAAAATAATACTATAAAAACTATAAAAATTGGTAATATAATAAATTTAAAATATTTTTGTAATTTCATAATATCAAAAAATAGCTAAAATTTATACTTAATTTTAGCTATTTTTATTTTAAAGTAAAAAGTTTTTCCTAATCAACACTAAACATTATACTTGGCGAAGAATTCCACATAGTATCTCTTTGTATGAAAAGTGGATATTTTTTGTAATCTGAATCAGTAATACATCTTAAATCTGAATCCGGAGTTCAACAAGATTCACTATCTGTTAAATTAAAGTATCAAGTTTTTCATCAAGATCTTTTAGCAATATCATATCAATTTGGATGATAAGCTGCAACCTCAGTTCAAGTATAAGTATCATCATAAAACTTTTTTCAAATTAAATTATATCTTCTTAAAAATACTAAATCAAATATTGCTGATTCATTTGAAGTACAATTATCTATTATGTAAGGACATTCGAAGTTAAGTCAAACATCTTTAAATCCTCAAATAGTATTTAGAGATAATACAGAACCATAAATTTGTAATTGGTTTCTCAATTCATTGGCTTCAATAGTATTTCAATAAAGTTTAGTTTTTGTTTGATCATAAGTAACCATTGGTCACTGAGATACTATAAATGCATCAATATTTGTAACTTTCGAATCAATAAAAGTCCATCATTTAGTTTTTGGTTGTGTTGTTATGTCAAAACTTAAATCATCCGGTATATCAATATTTTGCAATCCAGCTTGAGATAAAGTTCAAATAAGTAATTGAGAACTTTTATTGTATGTTGAGATATTTGATTTTATATAAGTATAACCATCTTGAACAATAATAGTTCTTTTAACATTATTTGGTAATACACAATTATTAGATCAACAATCAATATTTACACTTCATTTTATAAAAGAAACTTTTTCTCAATTTATATCAATAGTACAATTTTTATTATCTCCATTATTTATAAAATTTTGATTTATTATTCATAGATTTTCACACCAATCAACTCAACTAGTTCCTCATAATCAAGAACTTAACGAAGAAACATTTTTCTTAAATGTTGTTATTAAATCATATCTTGAAACATTCTCTCAAATATTAACTGATGCTTTTGATCAAGTAGTATCATCAGTCATTTGCATATTTCTATTTGTTAGCCCAGTTACGGCTATAGATAAATTTGGTCAAACTCATAAATTTGTAACTCAATCTCATATAATTACATAAGGAGTATTTCAATCTGGAAAATAAAATCTAGATGATAATTTAGAATTATTTCATCATGTTAATAAATTTGATACATTTCTTGAAACTGAAGGAATATATATAGTATATCATCATAAATCATATGCTAAATATGAAACATATCAGTATTTTAATTCATTATTAGAATCATAACTTGATAAAGCTGGTGATGATTTAACTTCAAATTCTAATCAATTTGCCAATAACATATTATCTCTATAGTAATTTCAAGCAAAAGAATATCAATTATTTACATTTCAAATACTAGAATTCTTATAATCAAAATTTACTACTCAAGAAGTATGTTTATCAGATCCATATGCTGATAAAAATTGTTCGAATATTTTATTGAACCCTACTCAAGTTGATAATTCATATAATTTTTTTGTATGTGAAGCATATGCGTTAAAACTATAAAGTGGTGATAAACTGAAGTTTTCCATTCCATAAACAAATGGTGAAGCAAACTCAAGCTCTAACTTTCTTAAAGATAAAGTATTATATTTCACATCATTTGCATTACTTAAAGTAATTTTTCAATAATTAGCTGAATTAAAACTACTTAAATCAGTTGTTGTTGTTCAATTATCAATTCAAGCCTTATCATAAGTTAAGAAATTTGTTGCATTTCATAAATTTACATTTCAAGAAAAAAGTCAAAGTCATGATATAGAAGTTGGATAAATTCAAACTCATGATATAGTTCATTCAATAGCTCTTGGTCTGATAGATGTTAATTTAATTTTCGTATTATTAGATAAATATGGATATAATCAACTAGTTGGGACTTTTGATGCTACATAAAAACTATAAACTCATGCATTTGTATTTGCTCAAGATTCAGCAATTTCTTTGAAATATATATTTGAAGAAGAATTTATTGTTGAAGTTGTAGATGTTGAATTATCAATTTGCGCATCATTTATTATTGCTAATTTTGTTCAAGATGGAGTATCTGATTTTTGATCAGAATATAGTCAATTTTCAAAGTCAAAATATGTATCAACTGTTTTTATAATTTTATTTCAATTTTCTACGGCTGTTACTCAAACTATTTTATTTCAGTAAGTATCTTCAAAATTTGAAGTTATAGTATATTTATCAGTTCAGTTTGCAAAAACTTTCACAGGAGAAGCTAAAGATATATTTGAAGTAGTCGTAGCTATAGCATTTGCAACAACTCTAAAATCAATTTTTGGACTTAAACAGTTTCATACATTATCACATAAATTATTATCTCAAGTTATTCAAGTTGTTACAAATTTTGCAGTATATTTTCTATATCAATTTTGTCTATCTAAATCAACTATTGAAAAATCTTTATTTCTTGTTACATCTGTATTAATAAATCTATTACTATATGAAAATACATCGCTATAACTTGTTTTATCACCACTTGTTTCTATTTGGATTTTTGTAGTTCCAGAAAGTGGAATTCAAGCATTATACCAAGAATATTTTGTAGAATCACTTCATCATATTCAAATATCTGAAAGTGTAGAATATAGAGTTTTTGAGGATGTGGCAGAAATAAACTTTGAAACAGCTCATGAAGTTTCAGAATTTGATGGAGTTGCTCAAGTATCCCAAACAGTAGTAGAAGAATCAAATTTTAAAGCTCTTTGCGAAGCTTCATTACTTGTTGAAGCTAAACCATTTCATCACATATTAGGTGCTGTATTGTCCCTAACAGCATAAAATGTAATTTCAGAAAAATTTGAATCTCATCAATTTTTTCAAGTCGAATTATCATAAAGTCTTAGTCTATATTTTTTTTGAGAATTTATATCACTATTTGAAGTAAGATCCGAAGTAACTAATCAAGCAACTGTTCATAATGATATATTTGATTTTATTGGGATATTTCAAGTTTCAGGCATAAGTGCAAAAGGTTTATCTACTCAAGAAACCAAAGTTGTTCATCACTTTAAATATGAGTTATAGTTATCACTATATGTAACATTTAAATTAAAAGGTTTTCAAGCTCAATCTCAAGAATTTACATCTTTGAAGTAAAAAACATACAAATTTTGTCTTTGATGTCATGTTCTTTCGACTGGAATATCTCAAGTATATGTATTATCAGTAAAAACAAGTCATGGATTTGTATATTTATCTGGATCATTTGAAATATTTGTATTACTATCATATTTAACAATATTTCAATTTAATCAACTAAGTCTTGGTAAAGAAGTATCAACATAAGTATAAGGGGTATTTTCAGTAATTGAAGTTAATTGAAATTGTGGAGCTGTTTTGTCTATTTTATATGTAAAATCAAATTTTGAAGCATTATAGGCATAATCAACAAGTAAAACATTTATAGTATATGTTCATTCTCATTCAAATTTTATACTTGATACATCAAACAAATCTAAAAGTCAAACACTTGATGTTCTAGTAACTCATGGAAGTCAAGTTTTAACTTTTACATTTCAATTTTTAAAATTTTCTCACTTATATGTCATTACTCAAACTCAACCATTATTATAAAAATATCATTTTTCACAAATTTGAGTTAATGAAGTAATTTCAGTATAATGAGGACTGCACCAAGTAACTTCATAATAAGTATATTTTACTCAAGAAGTTGATGCTGTTATTCAATCTGATGCAGTTAAGTCAGCATATGATTTTCATGAAAAAAGCATTATTATAAAAAAATATAACAATGTAATTAATTTAAAAATATTTGTTTTTGTTTTCATAATTTTAAAATTAAAAATTATTGGAAAATGTTTAAAATAATAAACACTTTTCCCTACAATAAAATTTTATTATATATTTTTTTATTTGTCAAATATTTTGAAAATTTCAAAATAAAAAAATCTCAATTTTCATTGAGATTTTAAAAAACAAATTAGTAAAACTAAGCTGAAGGTAATACTAATGTAATTAACCAACTTACTATTGAGTAAGCTAACCAGATAACTACAAGTCAAATAAGAGCTTGAATCAAAATAGTTTTTCATTTTTTAACTTTATCTTCTTCACCTCAAGCAGTTAATATATTAAATCATCCATATAAAGCGTAAATTACAGCAACAATAGTTAAAAATGTTGCTAAAGTACTAATAAGATTTTGAGCAGCAACATCAACAGTATTATTTGTTCATTTTACTCATGATCTTACTCAACCTGGATTAAAATTCATAGCTCATCCATTAGCACTTGAAATACTAAATTGTAAAGCTGAAAAAGCTCATACGAAAGAATATAGCGAATTTTTTACTAAATTATTCATAATAAAAATTTATTAAATAAATAAAACACCGGCATTATAATAAAAATGTGTCTAAAAAGCAAGTTTTTCTAGAAAATTTAATTCTTGACTTATAATTTTTTATTTTTATATTTTATTATATTAAATATTAAAGCCAAAAAAATGAATGTTGATGTATTTCTAAAAGAACTAAAAAAACACTGATTACAAAACGAAATTCCAAATATTTCAGAAGTAAATGCTAGATTTTTAAGAGATTTAATTAAAGTCTCAAAAACTAAAAATATGCTTGAAATATGAACTGCAAATTGATATAGTGCAATAAATTTTGCTTTAGAGTTAAAAGAAATTTGAGGAAAACTAACAACAATAGAGTTTTCAAAATTATCTTATATAGAAGCGCTGGAAAATTTCAAAACTGCTTGAGTAGAAAATGCAATAAATGCTATAAATTGAAATGCTTTAGATATAATTCCAGCTTTAAATGAAACTTTTGATTTTGTATTTATTGATGGAATGAAAAGAAGAACTAAAGATTTTTTAGAATTAGTTTGGGATAAAGTATTACCTTGAGGTATTGTAATTATAGATGACGTAATAAAATTTAGAGAAAAAATGATTTGATTTTGGGAGTATTTAGAAGATAATAAAATTGCATACAATATTATTCCTATTGATATTGAAGATGGAATAGTTATGATAGTAAAACCCTCACCCCTAGCCCCTCTCCCTTGAGGGTAGAGGGGGATAAAAAATCCTTCTACTCCCTCTCCTTCAAAGGAGAGGGTTGGGGTGAGGGAAAATTAACCTTTAAAATATTTATATGGCATTAAGTTCATCAAAAACTAAAAAACCCGATAGAGTTATTGAAACTACTGTAAAAGATATTGATCTAAATGAAAATTCTCTTAGACCAAAAACACTTTGAGAATATGTTGGACAAGAACAAATAAAAAAACATCTTTGAGTTTCAATCGCTTCAGCAAAACTCAGAAATGCAGCTTTAGAGCATATTCTTTTTTACTGACCTCCGGGACTATGAAAAACTACTTTATCAAACATCATAGCAAGCGAGATGTGAAGCAATTTAAAGATCACATCTGGTCCTGCTATAGAAAAACAAGCAGATCTTGTTAGTATATTATCAAATATTGAAGCCTGAGACATACTTTTTATAGATGAAATTCACCGTTTAAAACCACAAATTGAAGAAATACTTTATACTGCAATGGAAGATTTTGTTATAGATATTGTTGTTTGAAAATGAACTTGAGCGCAAAGTGTTAGAATGCCAGTTCAATCTTTTACTTTAATATGAGCTACTACAAAACTCAGTGCATTATCTAGCCCTCTAAGAGATAGGTTTGGAAATGTTCTAAAACTTGATTTTTATTCAGGAAGTGATTTATCAAAAATTCTTGTAAGAAATGCATCAATACTAGAACTAGAAATGCAAAAAGATTTAATTGAAGCAATTTCATCTAGAAGTAGATGAACTCCTCGTATTTCAAATAGACTTTTAAAAATTATTAGAGATTATAAAATTATAGGGCACAATATAAATGAGCAAAAAACTTGGAAAGAAATTTTTATAGATTTATGAATTGATGAGATTGGACTTGATTATTTAGATAAAAAATATCTTGATACAATAAATTTAAAATTTTCGTGAGGTCCTGTAGGACTTGGAACACTCGCATCAAGTATTTGAGAAGAAGAAGCAACTCTTGAAGATGTGGTTGAACCATATTTACTTCAAATCTGATTTATAGAAAAATCATCTCGTGGAAGAAAAATCACAGAGAATGCAATTAAACATTTACATAAAAACTAAAACTATGTCTATTTGGCAATCAAATAATTGGAAAAAATTACTATTAAAATCACATCAAGCAAGTGATGTTTTTGAGGTTGATGAAATATTAGTAGAAAAAAGAAGTATTTGATTTTGAAAATACTGACTTTTTGCTTTATGAATAGAAGATTTAGAAAAAGTTAATTTTGAGGAATTAATTAAACTTTGTAAATTGCAAAGTTGTTTATTTGTGCAAGTTGAGAGTTTTAAAATCCCCCCACCTAACCTCCCCCTGGCAGGGGAGGAAAGTCCTATTTCTCCCCCTGCTAGGGGGGAGTTAGAGGGGGGGCTAAAACCTTGACACTATAAAAAATTCATTACTCCCTATACAGCTCTTATTGATTTAAAAAAATCTGAAGAAGAAATTTTATCAGAAATGAAACCAAAGTGAAGATATAATATCTGACTTGCAACTAAAAAATGAGTTGAAGTTTTTGAAGTAGAAAAAACTCTAGAAAATATAAAAATATTTTACTCGCTAATTTTAGAAACAACTTCAAGAGACTGATTTTCTTGAAATAGTTTAGAATATTATAAAAATTTTTTAGAAATTATCCCTGAAAGTTCTCTTATTTTTACAAAAATTTGAGACAAAATACTTTCTGCTTGAATATTTATTTTTAATAAAGAAATTTCTATTTATTATTATTGAGCTTCTACTTCTCTAAAAGAATTTAGAAACTTAATGGCTCCGTATAGTATGCAATGGTACGCTATAAAGAAAGCCAAAGAAATTTGATCTAAGTATTATGATTTTTTATGAATAGCAAGCCCTGAAGATAAAAATTCACCACTTGCTTGAGTAACTGATTTTAAACTAAAATTTACTCCAGATATAAAAAAAGTAAGTGATAGTTATATTTGGATAAATAATAAATTTTTATATAAATTATTTAAATTACTTAAACAAATAAAGTCTAAATTTTAGACTTTATTTTTTTCTTGTAATAATTCTCAAAATAATTTTATATCAAATTTTCAATCAATAAATGCACTTCAATTTTCTAGATTTCAAACTCTATACATCATCTGTCCATCAGTAACCTCCTGAATATTTGATATATTTTGACTAAAATTTATATTTTCAAGAAATCAAATATTTATAAATATTTCTAAAATTTTACCTAATTCAACTTGATCTAAAAAATCTCAAGTCTTTTCGTCTATATTTAATCTTAATGCTTGATTAGGAAGAAAACTTGGAATACAATCCATCATTTTCTTGAAATTTTCACCAAAATATCCAAGTCAGATTTTGTTTAAATAATCAAATCTTTGAGTTATTTCAACTACTTTCATAGCTCAAAATTCACTATTCTCAAATTCAAATTTGTATCAAAGTGATGTTGTGTAAATCATTTTCTCATCGGCTCAAACTTCTATTTTTCAACCTTGAAGTTTTTGAGAAAAACTTTTCTCTCAATATTTTCATAATATTTCTCAATTATTTCAAACTTGAACTTTTAATCAAAGTTTTTGGTAATGATATTGAATTTGTGCTTTTTTTGATTCAGTAATTTTTGGTTGTTTTTTTTCTTCTTCAGCTTTTCATCTTATACCTTGAGAATAAGTATTTTTTCATAAAGAAAAACTATTATAATAATCTAATTTTAACTGAGTGTTTTCTGGTGAATTGTCATTTTCTCTTAAAGATGCCAATCATTTTTTATACCTATATAAATCATTTGGATTACTTAATTTTTCTTCTAGTTTTAATAATCTTATATTTACATTTTTTCAAATATTTTCTTGTAATTTTTCTATTTGCTCAAGAGTAAAATCTGTTGAAAAAGTTATTGCAATAGAGTGTAGAATACTTAATTCATAATGATTGTCATTTATTTTATCATCATCATTTATATTTTTAGAAATGTCTTTTAATGCAGAAGAAAATATTTCATTTAATTCTTTTTCTTTTTGTTCTTTATTTCCTACATTAATTCCCCCATTTTTGAACTCCTTAAGTAAATTAATAATTTTTTCTTTTGTTTTTAAATCTTTTATTTTTTCTATTTTTAATAAAACATCATCTAATCTTCAAAAATCTAAATCTTTTATATCATATTCATTTTTTCTTTCTTCTAAATAAATTTTTTTGATACTTTCAATTTTTAACAAATCATTTTTATTTTCTAAATTATCTATAAAACTTATTAATTCTTGTTTATTATTTTCTTTGTAAAGTTTGTTTATATATTCTAAATCTTTAATTCAAATTTTTAATAAATTATATATATCTAATTCTTGTGACTTATTTGTAAAATCAAAATTATATATTTTATCTAATTTTTTAAGTCAATATGGGTCATTATTTTTTTCTATTTCAGACATTCAACTAAAATCAACTGAAACACTTTTTGTTATATTTAGAAAATTATCTACAATGTTTTTTTTATCAATGATTTTTTCTGACTTATTTATGTGTTCTAATATTATTCTCAATCTATTAAATCATTCATTTAAAGTTAATTTATAATCTATCTTTAAATAATTAGATATGATTTTTTTATCAATTCAATTTTTTTGGTAATTAGAAACAATATAATTTAATTTATCAAAATTAGATTCTATATGATTAACTATAACTTCTTTATATTCTGGATAATCATTTAATATCTTTTGTGTTTCTTCTTGAATTTTATATATATTATCCCTATCTTCATCATCTAAATAATCTTTTTTTGAATCTAAATGAGATGAAATAGTTGTTTTTATATAACTATCTCTACTAAATTCTCAATAAAGTCTTTGAACTAATTCTATTTTTGTTTTAATATCTTTTGCTTTCTTTAATCATTCTTTATATTTTTTATCTATTTCACTATCACCACTATTTCCATCAACTATTCAATCTTTATTTGAAAATAAATTTTCTTCTAGCATTCATAAATCAACAAGAAGAACTCTTAAATCATCTTCAGTATATTCTTGCCTAATTTGAGTTTCTTGAGTTAAAGTTTGCTCTTTTTTTTCTTGTTCTGACATAAATATTTTTTAAAAATTAAAATCAATAAGTTCTATTTCTTGTTTGTCATTTTCTGACTCAAATCTTTCTTTTACTTTTAGAGAATTAAGTTTAACATATCTATTTTTAAATTTTAAGAATTCTAATATTTCTAAATATTCTTTTTTCTTATCTTCTAAAAAATCATAAATTGGATTTAAGGTTCAAGTTTCTAAATATTCTAAAATTTGAGTTAATTCTTGTATAGTAAAAAGACTTAGAGATTGTTCTAGTTTTTCTGTAATCGGATGATTTATATATTTTAGAATATTTATTATTCTTGTTTCTATATTTTTTCTTTCCATAATTAAACTCTTATTCAAGCTAATCAATCTAAACTATCAGAAAATGCCTGAAAATTAAAAGACCCATTTCTATTAGAATCAAATCTAGAAATAAATTCCTTATCAAGCATACTTTCAAAATATCTATTAATTTCTTTTTGATTATTAAAAATTCAAGAATTATTTTTCTCCATAATTCATTGTTTTAAAACAGTAAAATTGGTTTTACTTTTAGGTTCTATTCAAACGGATTTTAAAATTGCAAGTAAAAATATTTTCATTTCATTTTCTCATAAATAATTATCTTTTAAGTTAAAATTAATAACATATTTATTAGCAATTCATTTAAAAATTTGTTCTCTATATCTCCATAATCAACTTAAATTTAACTCATCTAAAGTTTCTCTAAATTTAACTAAATTTTTAAGCGCCTCTTTTGAAGAAGATATAATTAAAAATTCTTGATGATTAACTTTTATTTTATTATATGAAGTATTAATTAAATAATTTCATCAACTTTCTTTATATTCAATAACAGTTCCATCCCCATAATCAATTTGTTTATTTGAAACTTTAATTTCTTGAAACTTATTTTCTTGTTTTCCCTCCTCTCAATATTTTCCTTCATATTGTTTTTTTTCTTTATCAACTTGATCGTATAACTTTGCAAATTCTTTGTCATTTTTTATGAACTCTTCTATAGCTTTAGAAATTTCCTTTTTTCATGAAACAAAATCTGAAATATCTTGATTAGTAAATTTTTGGTTTGCTTTCCCGGCTAATTTTAGATCACTTAATTCTAATTCTAATTTTTTTTGATTTTTCTCTAATTCTTGAACTTTATTATTATTTCATTCTTTTTTTGCAAATTCAAGTTCTTGAGAATTTTTCAATATTTGAGTTTTTAAATTCAGAGTTTTTTGTTTTAATAATTCCTCAGCTTCTTTATTTATATCAAGTCATAATTTATATTTCTTATTATATTCATCAAAAGTTTTATAAATATCTAGAAGTCAATTTAGGTCTTTATACCTCATTAATTCATCAAACATTTCTTCAATTATCTTGTCAATTTCACTTTCAGACATATTTGGATTTGATTTTTTAAATTTTTCCTTCAAATCTTTTTTAAATTGTTCCTTTATAGAATTCAAATTTTTGTTTAATAATTCTAAAGCAAGTTCTGCTTTTTTGGGATTGTTTTTTAGCTTATACGCTTCTTTTAAAAATACATCTGGTGAAGAAAAAAGTTTTATGATATCTAAAATTTCTCATCCTCAATTATCTTTCAAATAATTAAACGCATATTTTGTGTCTGTATCATTACTTTCTCACCATATTTTTGCCAATTCAAACAACACATCTGGACCAAAAATATTTAATAAATTTGTTGTTTCAAGTCTATTTTGATTTTTTAAATATAAAAAGTAGTTTCATAAAGCTCTTGAGTTTATATCTCAAACTTTTATTCATCATTTTAGTTGTTTTTCAAAATCTCAAATAGTAACTAAATAGTTTCATCTTTCATTATTGAATCAAACTATATATTTATCATTAAAGCTAACTTCATTTCAAAATATTTTTTGAATTAATTTATCTTGAAATAATCTAACTTCATGCCTATCATCAAGTTCATTTATTGTTGAATAACTTCATAACAGTTGTGCTGCTCATCTTTTAGCCTTTGAAACATTATCTTCTCATTTTGAAGTTTCATCATAATTTTTATAATTAACACTTAAATAATTCATAGCTGATATTGCTTCATCAACTGAAAAATCTTCAACTTTTTTATCTCTTAAAGCTTCTGCTTTTTGTTTTACTTCATTTGTATTTGTTCCTTTCGCCCAATCTCATAATCTACTATACCAAGCTTTTTTTTCTCTGATTCACTCTTTTTGTGCTAATAAAACTACATCTCATAACTCAAATATAATTTTTGCTCTTTCTTCCTGAGAAAATTTTTTATCGTCTTCAAAAGATGATTTTATAGTTTCATATAAATCTCTATATTCTTTTTCAAATTGTCTATATAAAGCACTATCTTTTCAATACTTTGCTTCTATGGCAAGTAAAATTTCCCATCATTCTTTTAATGCACTTTGAATTTCATTATATTTTCATACCTCGCTTGATAGTTCTCAGTAATTTTTATATTTATAAATTCACTCTTCAACTGGATTCATTTTTTTAAATATTATTATTAAATTCCTAAAAATTTTACCATATTCCCTCTTCTTTTACCAAAATCTAGTATTGACAAACATATATAAAATTGTCTAATAATTAAAATATGATTTTATATTTGAAAAATAAAGTTTTTTACTATAATAAAGCTCAACTTTATTTGGTTGGAACAAAAATATTTGTTCCCTACATTTTTACATTTTTATATTTTATAATATGCAAATTACAAGTCATGAAATTAGACAAAAATATATTGATTTTTTCTTATCAAAAAATCATTCTATCATCCCTTCTGCTTCAGTAGTTCCTGAAAATGATCCAACTGTTTTATTTAATACTGCCGGAATGCAACCTTTGGTTCCATATTTGTTATGAGAAAAACACCCTCTTGGAAAAAGGTTAGCTGATTATCAAAAATGTATAAGAACTTGAGATATAGAAGATGTTTGAGATAATACTCACTTAACATTTTTTGAAATGCTTGGAAATTGGTCGCTTTGAGATTATTTCAAGGAAGATTCTATAAAATGGTCTTATGAATTTTTAACTTCAAAAGATTGGCTAGCAATTGACCCTAAAAAAATAGCTGTAACAGTTTTTGAGTGAGACTTGAATGCTCCAAAAGATGATTTTTCTGCTGATGTTTGGAGAAGTTTAGGAATTACAAATATAAGTTATCTTTGAAAAAAAGATAATTGGTGGGGACCAGCTGGAGCAACAGGACCTTGCTGACCAGATACTGAAATATTTTATCGGGTATGAAAAGAAGAACTTCCACCAAAAGAAAGCACAGTTTGAAATGATGATAAAAACTGGATGGAAATCTGGAATAATGTATTTATGGAATATGTTAAAGATGAAAATGAAAATTTTAATAAAGCAGCAATGCAAAACGTAGATACATGAATGTGACTTGAAAGAATTACAAGAACTTTAACTTGAGCTCCAAGTGTTTATGAAACTGATATTTTTTCAGATATTATTGAAGTTATATGTAAAACTTTAAATATTGAATATAACGAAAATACAAAAAATTCTGTAAGAATAATAGCAGACCACTTAAGAACTTCTGTTATAATGATTTCTGACTCTGTAACTCCATCAAATGTAGATCAATGATATATTTTAAGAAGACTTTTAAGACGTGCTATCAGACAATGATATAAACTAGGATTTCAGTGACAATTTTTATCTCCAGTTGCAAGCAAAGTAATAGAAAAATTTTCACCAATTTATACAAATGTACTTGATAGAAAGTCTATAATTTTAGAAGAGATTGATAGAGAAGAAAAACAATTTTTAACTACATTAGAAAAATGATTGAGAGAGTTTGATAAAAAAACCTCACCCCTAGCCCCTCTCCTGCAAGGAGAGGGGAATAAATCAGAAATTTCTTGAAAAGAAGCTTTTGATTTATTTCAAACTTTTGGTTTCCCAATTGAGATGACTCAGGAGTTAGCTTTAGAAAAATGACTAAAAGTTGATGTTGATTGATTCAATGAAGCTTTTAAAAAACATCAAGAATTATCACGCGCTTGAGCTGCTCAAAAATTTGCTTGAGGATTAGCTGATCACTCAGAAACTACAACAGCTCTTCACTCAGCTACTCACTTAATGTTGGCATGACTTAGAAAAGTCCTATGAAATCATGTTCATCAAGCTGGATCAAATATAACTGCTGAAAGACTTAGATTTGATTTCACAAATGAAGATAAAGTTACACCTGAACAATTGAAAGAAGTAGAAGATTATGTAAACCAAGCTATTTCAGCACAAGCTGAAGTTGTTTTAGAAGAAATGGATAAAAATGTTGCAAAAGAAAACTGAGTAGAATGAAGTTTTTGGGAAAAATATCCTGATATCGTAAAAGTTTATACATTTAAATCTCCTTCTTGAGAAATATTTTCAAGAGAACTTTGTGGATGACCACATGTAGAAAATACTGGAATTATGTGAAAATTTAAGATTTTAAAAGAAGAAGCCAGTTCTAGATGAGTTAGAAGAATAAAAGCAGTATTAGAAAAATAATTTGATTTACAATTAATCTTATTATAATAGTTTCTTATTTTTTAATAAACTTAAACTCATGCCTCCTAGAACACCTGAAGAACATCTTTCAAGAATGTGACAAAGATTATTAATATTAGCTTGAAAACCTAATTGAAAATGAAGAATAGATTTTGCTCAGAATATGATTGCAGAACATGTTAGATTTTATACTGAACAATGATTAACAGAAGATGAGACTTTTTTAGCTATGAAAATATGAAAATGATTGAAAGATTTTTTTTGAATTAAAAATATGATAAACTTTGTTAATTATATTAAATATTGAGATATAAATTGAGCATTTAATATTATAACATCTTTTTTTGAAAATAAAAATGATGAAGATTTTTATTGACTTGATTTAGTTATGGTATTTGATAGATTAATTGATTTAATAGATAGTATTGATAAAGAAGATATTAATATTGGATTAATTAAAATAATTGAAAGTGTTAGAACATTTTTTAATTGAGGTAATGATAAAAAACAAAATTTAAAAAAATCTATGACTGATTTATATTTATATTTTAGTAGAAATGAAGAAAGTATGATAACTTGAAGAGAAATTGTAAATAAAATAAGAGAATATACTAATTAAAATCTATGCTCCAACTAATATTCCCAAATAAAACTCATAAAAATGCTTATGAGAAACTTATAAAAGAATGGTGAGAATCTGAAATTATTCCAACTTCTCCAAGTGTTTTATTTCATTGAAAAAACTTTGAAGAGTTTTTAGAAAATGTTAATAAAGAACTATGAGAAATGCCTTGAAAAGTTCCAGCTCATTTATTTTTTCTAATTGATGATGAGAAAGAATTTGAAATACTTTGAGCAATTCAAGTAAGACATCATATAAATCATCCTAATTTAATAGAAGTTTGATGACATATATGATATGGAATTGCACCAAAATTTAGATGAAAATGATATTGAAGTAAAATGCTTTCTTTAGCTTTAAAAGAAGCAAAAAAGATTTGATTAGAAAAAGTTTTTTTATGATGTGATGTAGCAAATATTTGATCAAACAAAGTAATTCAAAATAATGGTTGAATTTTTGATAAAAAAATTAAAAATTGAGAAGGAAATAGATATTATATAAATTTATAAATAAACTATTATGACAAAAATAAATATAACAACCATTTGAGGTTGAGCTTGAACTTTTAATGTTCTTTATTGATTAAAAAAAATTTTTAGCGAAGAAGAAAGAAACCTTTCAGCTATTGTTGCTATGACTGACTCAGGTGGAACTACTTGAGAAATAAGAGATAAATATTGAGTTTTACCTCCTTGAGATATTAGATGAGCTATGTGTGCTCTGGCTCGCGATACTGGAATAGTTAGAAAACTTTTTGAATACAAATTTGACTGAGAAACTTGAGTAATTTGATCAAATAAAGTTTGAAATATACTACTTACTGCATTAAATCATATAAAATGAAGTTTTGAGGCTTGACTAGATGAAGCTTGCAAAATGTTTGATGTTGAATGAAAAGTAATTCCTGTTACTTTAGAGGATGTTCATCTTTGAGTAAAATTTGAAGATGGAACAGAAATTATTTGAGAAAAATATATAGATGTTAGCTCAAAAAATGACTTTACTAGAACACATAATATAAATCAAAATGTAATAAATGCTTTTTTAGTCGGATGAGAATGAAAACTAAATCCAAGAGCTTATGAAGCTATAATGAGTAGTGATTTTATCATACTAGGACCTGGAGATTTTTACACTTCTATAGTTCCAAATTTGTTATCAAAAGGTATGAAAGAGGCTTTATCAAAAACTTCTGCAAAAATAATTTATGTTTGTAATATCATGACAAAAAAATGAGAAACTACAACATATGAATTAAAAGATTTTATAGATAATATGGAAAAATATGCTTGAAAAGTAATTGATTATGTTTTTGTAAATAATTGACATATAAGTGATGAAATAGTAGAAAAATATAAGATTGAAGAATGAAAAAAACCGGTAAAATTAAAAGATATTTCTCTTTTTGAATGAAAAAATTATAAAATTATTGAAAGAGATTTTGTAAATGAAAGTGATGTAGTTAGACATGATCCTATAAAATTAGCACAGACTATTAAAGATTTGTCTGACTGATGGATAAAATAAAATTGATTTTAAAAATAAATTTATATAATACACAATATTTTAAATTTATAATATAAAAAAATGACTAAAAGAAAAATAGTTGCAACTATTGGTCCTGCAAGTGAAAATGAAGAAATGCTTAAAAAAATATTACCTTACATTGCAATTGCTCGTATGAATATGTCTCATGGAAGTTATGAAGAACACCAAACAAAAATAGAAAGAGTAAGAAAAATATCCCCTGAAACAAAGATATTAATTGACCTTCAATGACCAAAAATAAGACTTGGAAAATTTCCTAACTGACCAATTAATTTTAAGACGTGAGAATGTTCTCATCTAATATATGATCTAGAAAATATAAATAATTGTGATAAACAACATCTTTATGTTTCTGTCCCACATTTAACAAAAGAAGTAAATGTTTGAGACATACTACTTTTCAATGACTGATATATTTCAGCTAAAGTTTTAGAAAAAAGAGAAAATCAAAATCGTTTATATATAGAATTTTTAAATGATTGAGTTTTATCTTCAAATAAATGAATAAATACTTCAACTGCTTCATTATCAATTGATCCTTTAACAAAAAAAGATTTAGCTGATTTAGAGTTTTGAATTACTCAAAATCCTGATTATGTAGCTTTATCTTTTGTTCGTAGCTCTGGTGATGTAAAAAAATTGAAAGAAATCTTAGAAAAAAATAACTCTAAAGCAAAAATAGTTGTAAAAATTGAAAGACATGAAGCTATAAAAAATTTAGAAGAAATAGTTCAATTATCAGATGTAGTTATGATTGCTAGAGGAGATTTATGAGTTGAAGTTGATATTTTGGAATTACCAAGATTACAAAAATTAATTATAGAAGTTTCAAAAAAATATTGAAAAGAATGTATTTGGGCAACTCAAGTACTTGAATCTATGATTTCAGTTCCTCGTCCGACAAGAGCAGAGATGACAGATATATATACTGCTATTGACTTATGAGTAACTTATACTATGCTATCAGCAGAATCAGCAAGTTGAAATTACCCATATGAATCTGTAAAACTTATGGCTGATATGTGGGAAAAATATGGAAAATAAATTTGATTTTTAAAATTTTTATATAAAATATTATCTTATTTTTTAACTTAATAAATATGTGTGAAAATTTATGAAATGCTACTAATGGTATGTGGGCAAGACTAAATTCTTGAAAACCTATCCCACAAGATATATTAGACTGATTTGCAGATGCTACTAGAATGGCAATTGAAGTACAATGATGAAAACTTGAATGATTATGAGAAGAGTATAATTTTATGGAATGATACAAAGCTCCTTCATATATTGAAGTAACAAAAAAATAGATGATTTATAAATCATCTATTTTTTTATCTAAATCTTCTAAATCTTCATCACTTGATAATTCTCAAGCAAGTTTTGCTTTTTCAAGTTCAAGTTGAGCTTTAAGTCTTTTTTCTTCCATTTCTTTAATATATCTTCTTACTTGTCATCTTGTCATTTTTGGAATTCATCCTCCTGGTGCAAATTCTGACATAAATTATTTATTAATTATAATCCCTCCCCTTGATAAGGGGGAGGTTAGGTGGGGGTTAAATTTCTTTTCTTTCTTTTATAGAATTTATAAGTGTAATATTATCAGCATATTCTATATATCAACTAGAAAGTCATCTAGAAAGTCTTGTAATTTTTACAAATTTTTTAAGTCATCTTTTTTCTAATTCTCATAAAATATATTGAACCGTTGCTTCTCATTCAATATTTGGGTTTGTAGCCATAATTAGCTCTAAACCTCACTCGTGTTCTGCAATTTTTTTAAATAATTTTTCAAAATTTAAATCTCAAATAAAAACTCCATTTATCGGTGAAATAGCTCATCCAAGTATATGATAAGTTCAATTAAAAATTCAAGAATTTTCAATTGTCATTTTATCAAGATATTCTTCAACTACACAAATTATATTTTTATCTCTACTTTCATCAGTGCAGATTTCACAAAGTTCTTTTCACATATCAACCAAACTTCCACAATTTTCACACTTTCCTATACTTGATTTTAAATTATTTAGTAAATTTGCAAGATTTTCTAGATAATTTTTATTTGAATTCAGTAAAAAAAATGCAAGTTTAGTAGCTGACTTTTCTCCAACTCAAGGTAAAAAACCTATAAGATTAATCAATTTTTTTAAACTTTCTGGCATATTTATATATTAATTTTTTATATCTTCCGGCTTTGCTTGTCAATTACACATTTCATCTAGTCTCTTAAAATTTAGTCATCTTTCTATTTCATCTAATATTGGAGTTTCAAATATTTTTATATCTGGTCAATCTTGTTGCATTTCTGCTATTGCCCGAGCCCATTCATCTTCATCAGGAAATGCAAGTTCTTTTCCTCCTGGCTCTCCAGTGACTCATTTTAATAAAGCATCTACTTCATCCATAGATAAAAAATCTTTTTTTTCTGGAACTGGAAAAACTTCAGGATTCAAAAAATCTTTTGTTTCTAAACTATATGGTTTTTTTTCTAAAGTTGAATTAGTTCTAATAAAAATAACAGTTTGTGTTGGATATTTTTCAATGTCATATGAAATTTGAAAACTTGGAGTAATTTGCTCTCAAGTTTCTAAAGAAATAGCATATTGTTCAAATATATCTCTTCTTGAAGTAATAATCATTACAAAATCTCCATTTTTTAATGTGAGAATTTCTTTATTTAAAAGTAAATATTCTGATAAAATCTTTTTTGTTTCATTGTCATATAGTTTGTATTCTTCTCAAATTTTTATAACACTATATTTTTTTGCTTGTTTTATAATTTCTATTTCTTCTCCAGCATATTCTCAAATAATTCATTCTACTTGAGTAGTAGTTTGATTTATTAAATTTGAAACATATGAATTTTTAATAGCTCATAAAAATTCTCATACAATATATGTTATAACTACTATTTTATTTTCCTTTTTAAAAGAAGAAGAAGGGTAATAAAATCAATTAGCTAGTACTAAATTAGAATTTGTTTTTTTTATATATGAAAAAAACATTTCAAAATCTTCATCAGATAAAGTTTGTGATAAAGATTCCATAAAATAAGAATCTAAAAATACTCTTTTTACTAAAGAAAATTCATTATTTTCTAAATTTTCTCAATCAAAAATTTTTGTAAAAACTTCTAAAATAGTTGGAGATTTTCCATAAATTTCATCAAGTTTTAATACATTTAATAAAGCAAGTTCAAATTCTTTTGATTTAAAATATGCTTCATACATACTTTTCAACTCTAAACTTAATTCTTGTTTTTCACTACCAATTCAAACAACTCTAACCATAAAACTAACTATAAAAAATAAATTATATTCAAATAATAAGAATAAAAAAAATAAGTCAAAATTAATTTTGACTTATTTTTGTATAATTTTTTTTAATATTTGAAAGCATAATTTTTCATATCTTTTACTACCAAAAATTCTGCATTTTCTACTTTTTCCATATTGTCAATTCATTCCCACTCCATCAAGTTTGAAAGACTTTCTGCCTCAGCTATTTTTACTTCTAAAAGTTCTCTTTCAACATTTAAACTATTTTTTTGAATTTCTAAATTTCTTATATTATATCATTTTGTTGCATTTATGTTTAGAGTCCAAACATAATAAATTCATAAAAATCAAATAAACAAAAGCGACAAAATATATGTTGTATTAATTCATAATTTAAAATTTTCTCTTGTAGTTTTTCTTTCAGAGAAAAATCTAAAATGTCCGGATTTAATTATTATCAAATTTGGATTCATTTCGTTGTAGTGGTTATTTTTTTAAATCTTTTTAGCATTTCTCGCTTTTGCACTTCTAGATCTAGGATTTACTTTTATTTCTTCACTAGATGGAAGCAATGGTTTTTTAGTTAAGACACTTAACTTTTTTTTGTGTTTGCACACACATATTAATTCACTACAAATACAATCCTTACTCTCTTTTTTAAAAATGTCTTTTATAATTCTATCTTCAAGCGAATGAAAACTTATTACAAAAATATTTCCTCCACTTTCAAGCATTTCTATTGCGTCACTCACAGACTTTTTTATAACCTCTAATTCTTTGTTTGTTTCTATTCTTAAAGCTTGGAAGATTCTTGTTTTTGATTTTGGAAACCTAGAAACTTTTCAAATTATGTCAGCTAAATCTTTAGTTGTCTTAAATCTAAATCATTTTTTTCTTTCCAAAATTATTTCTTCAGCTATTTTTCTAGAACTTGGCTCTTCCCCATATTCTCTAAAAATCTTTATCAAATCATCTTTAGAGTAAGAATTCACTATTTCTTTTGCTGTAATTCAATAACTCGTATCAAATCTCATATCAAGTGGTCCGTCTAATTTGAAACTAAATCATCTCTCACCTTCATCTATGTGAAGTGAAGAAATCCCTAAATCATAGTAAATTCAAGTAATCTTTTCTATTCAAATTTCGTTTAATCTAAATTTTAAATTTACAAAATTATCATTTATAAACTTAATTTCTATTCCAGTTCACTCAAACTCTTTTTCTAGTTCTGGTTTTACTATGTCAAGATTTCTTTTATCAGCATCAAATCAAACAAATATATCTCACTTATGTAATTTTTTTAAAATTTCTCTAGCATGTCACCCCATTCAAAGTGTGCAATCAACAATTATGTTTTTTGCATTTTTTTTTATTTCAATTCCTCAAACTAACTCGCACAATAATACAGATTTATGCAATTCACTAAACTTTTTTTCTTCTTTTTTCTTCATTTTTGTTAAAAAAATGTTAATAAGTGATTTTTTTGTTTTTGTTTTACTTATTTTTGATGAATAATATTTACTCTTTTTTAAAATAAAGTCAATACTAAGTTACTACAATTTCTAAAAAAACTCTAGACAATTTATTTATTTATTTTGAGAGCAAAAAAATCAGTTTTTAACAATCTATTAACATTTATGATTTTTTTAGAAATTTTTTAATTTTTTTGGCTTAAATACTTATTGTTCAAAAAAATGAAACAAGATTATAAATCTATAAAATATATAAAAACTAAAATAACAAAAAGATTTTTATAAAAAAGTTTTGACTTATAAAAAAATATAAATACTCTATATATACTTTTAATATTTAATTTATATACAAATGGATAAAAAAGAAGCATTAGCACAAGCACTATCAATGATAGAAAAACAATTTTGAAAATGAACTGTTATGAAACTTTGAGATAAAGAAAGTATGAACGTTGAAACAACTTCATCTTGATCACTTTCACTTGATATAGCACTTTGAGGTTGATATGCAAAATGAAGAATTATTGAGATTTACTGACCAGAATCTTCAGGTAAAACAACTCTTACACTTCATGCTATAGCTGAAGTGCAAAAATCTTGATGAACTGCAGCATTTGTTGATGCTGAGCATGCCCTAGATCCTGCATATGCTAAAAAAATCTGAGTTGATATAGATAATTTAATTATTTCTCAACCTGATTATGGAGAACAAGCTTTAGAAATAGTTGATGCTCTAGTTCGTTCTGGAGCTGTTGATTTAATAGTTGTTGATAGTGTTGCTGCATTAACTCCAAAAGCTGAAATAGAATGAGAAATGTGAGATAGTCATATGTGATTGCAAGCTCGTTTAATGAGTCAAGCTTTAAGAAAAATTACATGACCTATTTCAAAAACTTGATGTAGTGTAATTTTTATCAACCAAATAAGAATGAAAATATGAGTAATGTTTGGTAGTCCTGAAACTACAACTTGATGAAATGCACTAAAATTTTATGCTTCTCAAAGACTTGATGTTAGAAAAAAAGATAAAATTGAAAATTGAGTTTGAATAGATAAAGAAGCTACTTGAAATAGAACAAAAGTAAAAGTAGTAAAAAACAAAATTGCACCTCCATTTAAAGAAGCTGAATTTGATGTAATGTACAATGAATGAATTTCTAAAGTTTGAGAAATAGTTGATATTTGATCAGAATTAGAAGTTATTAAAAAATCATGAGCTTTCTATTCGTTTGGAGAAACAAAATTATGACAATGAAGAGAAAATGCCAAACAATTTTTGATTGAAAACCCAAAAATTGCTTCTGAAATAGAAGAAATTATAAAAAATAGTTTATAAAAAAATTGCAGAAAAATTTCTGCAATTTTTTTAGTTTTTCATACTTAATTGAATCTTATTTTTCTCTAAATCTATATTTGTAACTCTTACTTTTACTTTATCTCAAACTTGAACTATATCCATAGGATTTTTTACAAAACTATCAGCTAACTCTGAAATATGAACAAGTCAATCATTTTTTAATCAAACATCCACAAAAGCTCAAAATGCAACTACATTTCTTACAACTCCATCAAGCACATCTCAAACTTTTAAACTTTCTATACTAACAGCTTTCTTTGCTTTTGAGTGAGTAGAATTCACTCTTTTTTCTTTTCAAATATTATTATAAGATTCAATTATAAAATCAACTGTATCAGAATTTACTTCAGCATATATTTTTTTCATTTCATCATCAACTTTTGTTTTTTTATTTTCTATAATATATTTTGCTAAATCGTATTGATCTGGATGAATATCTGTATTATCAAGAACTTCCTTACTTTCTGGAACTCTTAAAAATCAAATTGCTTGCTCATAAGCTTTTTCTCACAAAACTTTTTGAAGTTCTTTTCTAGATTTATATGGTCTTCCAGCATAAATCTTTTTTGCTTGTCTTTTATCAATTCCAGAAATATGATTTAAAAGATAAATTGAAGCTGTATTTACATTTATTCAAACTTGATTTACAGAATCTTCAACTACATATCAAAGTTTTTCTTCAAGTTTTTTCTCTGGCATATCGTGTTGATACATACCAACTCATATACTTCCAACTGGTACTTTTACAAGTTCTGAAAGTGGATCAATATATCTTCTTCAAATAGAAATTGTTCATCTATCTAAACTATCTAAATCAGGAAATTCTTCTTTTGCGATTTCTGAAGCCGAATAAACTGAAGCTCATGATTCATTTACAATAAAAATATCTCCAGAAAATAATTCTCAAACTAAAGCTTGGGTTTCGTCAGATGCAGTTCAATTTCATATAACAACTGTATCAATTTTATTTTTTGAAAATATTTCTTGAAGTTTCGCGCGAGCATTTAATATTTCATGTAAAAATATTTTATCAAACTTTTGAGGATTTCATAAATTATCTAAAATTGCTATTTTACATCATGCTCTATACCCTGGGTCTATTGCTAAAATAGTTTTTCCATATTCTGGTGCAGTTAAAAGCAAAGCAGATAAATTTGTTTGAAAAGTTTTTATAGAATCATCTTCTCAAATTTCATTTAACTGCGATCTAATTTCATTTTCTACTGAAGAAAAAAGTGCTTCGTATCATATTTTAAAAGCTGTTTCAAGTTCATCTATAAACTCCTCTCTCAACTCTAAAATTCTTGCATATTTATTTTTAATTTTATCAAAAATTATTTCATCTTTTTCTATTTTAACTGTCAAAATTCAAAGATTTTCTCATCTATTTAATGCTAATATTTGATATGGTTTTATATAGCTAATTTTTAGAGAATTTTCAAAATATATTTCAAATTTTTTAATTTGTTCTTTATCTTTTTCGTTTAGTTTTTCAAGCATTTTGTCTGATTTTTTATTTGAAGAAATCATTCAATATTTTTTAAGTTCTTCTATTAAAAGATGTCTTAATTCTCCATTTGCTGAAATCTCAGCTCAAATAATTTCTAAACTTCATTCTATTATTTCTTCTTTAGAATAATCTTTTAATAAATTTTCTGGAATTTCTAAATAATTTCATTTTATACTATCTGCTACAACTTGAAAACCTTTTTCTATTGCAAGCATTGCTTTTGTTTTTTTCTTTGATTTATATGGTTTATAAATTTCTTCTACTTCTTTTAGAGTTTTTGCGTTTATAATATTTGCCATTAATTCATCCGTCATCATTCAAACTTCAGTAATTCAGTTAATGGCTGTATTTTTTGCATTAAATAAATTTTCTTGTTTCTTTTGTAACTCTATAATATCTCTGATTTGTCATTCATCAAGATTTCAAGTCCTTTCTTTTCTATAACGTGCAATAAATGGAACAGTAGCTCATTCTCCTACTAAAGATAAAACAACTTCAATTTGAAAATTTTTAAATCATAACTCACTTGAAATAATCTCAACGTAATTTGGTGTTTCTAACATAAAATATTTTTAAAAAATAACGTTTAGAAGTATATGAGATAATACCTAAAAGTAAAAAATATTTTTAAAAAATTTTGACAAAAAAAAACTTTTTTATATAATCCCCATACATTTTTCACTTGCGAGGGTAACATAAAAGAGTGAGTGTACTAAGGCTTCAACCCTTGGGTGTGCCAGTTCAAACCTGGTCCCTCGCTCCATAATGAAATATTAAAAAAATCAGTTTCGAAAGAAACTGATTTTTTTTAATTTTTTAAACAACTATATCAAGTGCTATAATATCAACTATTACAAGATACAACTCTACAATCTGACCAATTTGATCAATTCCATGTTCTTTCTCAAACTCAATATGCTATATAACAAGATCTATTATTTTCATAACATGAATCATTTTCGTAGTGCATTGAAGAACCATTACAATTATTACTATAATCTTTTACACAACTATTTCCTGATACATAATATCAACTATTACAAGAATTTACATAACAAATAGACCAAGAATTTCCATTATAAAATTGTCTTCCACTTCAATTACTTACTGAACAATATCTACTATCTTCATAGTCACATCTTCAATCATAACAGTAATTATTGTCATGATTATAATAATAGTCATCATAATAGTAATAATCATTGTTATAATAGTAATTTCCTCTTGCACAGCTATTTCATGAAACATAATATCAACTATCACATGATGTAACTCTACATATAGTCCAATTATATCAGTTATAATACTGTCTTCAACTTCAATGGCTTACTGAACAATATCTACTATCTTCATAATCACATCTTCAATCATAACAGTAATAATCTCCATTGTAATCATAATAATAACTATCTCTTACACATGAATTTTTTGAAAGACGATATCAACTATCACATGAAGTTACATAACATTTTGACCAAGAATTTCCATCCCAAACTTTTTGTCCATCTCAATGTGAAACTGAACAAGAAGTAGTTCTCAAAGAACAATCATCATTATAACAATTTCCATAATCATATCTATAATCATACCTATTAACACAATTATTTCCTGATAAATAATATCAACTATCACATGAAGTTACGTAACATTTTGACCAGTTTGTTCAGTCCCGAACTTGTTTTCCATCTCAATGATATACTGAACAAGAAGTAGTTCTTAAAGAACAATCATCATTATAACAATTATCAGAATAATATCTTGAAGAAGAAGAACTTCATTTTACACATCTATTATTTGAGATATAATATCAACTATTACATCATTTTACTTGACAACTTGACCAATAAGTTCAATACCAATATTGTTTTCCATAACCATTGCTAACTGAACAACTTTTATTTGGTAGGCTATCATCGTAAGAATATGTTTTAGAAACTTTTTTTACACAATCTCAGTCTTGTAAAATATAATCAGTATTACAAATGCTTGTATCAGCTCAAAATAAATCTATAAGCAATCAAGTATCTTTTTCTAAAGATTCTTTTTCTTTTTTTGCTAACCCTTTAAGGTAATTTAAAGCATCTTTTTCTGATTTAACAGTTCTTGAATTTGCTAATTTTTGAAGTTTTACAATAGCAGTATCATATATATCTATTCTTTTAGAAATAGAATATTTAACTAAACTATTTTTGATTTGCTCAAAATTAGCATCAATAACTTTTACACTATAACTTGAAATACTTGATGGTTTATTAACAACAGATGGAATATCAATAGTACTAGTTCCATCAAAAATTTGTTCAAATAAACTATTTGAAGCAGCGCTTGCATATCAAGTTATAAGTAATACAGATATTAATGATATTAAAAAATTTTTCATAATAAAAATATTAACAAATAAGGTAGTATAATAAAATAAAATTGGATAAACTAGAATTTAGAAATATTAAAACCCTAGTTGTCAAGTTTAACGATTTTTTAAAAAATGCAAATTTATTTTTGAGTTTTTTAAAGTTTTTACAAAAAAGAAACTTTGACTTATTAATACTTTTTTATATAATCCCATCTTAATTTTAAAAAATAAATTATGAACTCCACAAAATGATTTGAATATAATCCAAAAAATCAAAAACTTATAATACATCCTTGTGGTGTATTTCCTGAAAATGCTATTGATTTTGCAAGAAATCATACAGTTAGAATAATTGAAGCAAATAATTGATGATTAACTAAACTACCCGATAATTTTTCTCATTTTCAAGACTTAAAAGCATTATTCTTTCAAAATCAATGATTTGAAGAAGTTCCTTGAGTGCTTTCAAATATAGAATGAGCTAGAATAATTTCATTAAAATGATGTAAAGGTCTAGCAAGATGGCCGAAATGAACTCTTCCAACAAATTCTAATTGGATTGTTATGTCATGAACTCCTATAACAGAGATTCCAGATGATATAGAAAATTTTATAAATCTTAGAAAATTTGCATTAGTATGAACCTTATTGAGAGATTTAAATGATAAATTGCAATGATGTTCAAGTATCGAACTATTAAGAATATCAGCTTGAAAATTTGATATATTTCCTGAATGGATTTTTGATTTACCAAAACTTGCTTGGTATTCTGACTGATGAAATCCTTGATCATTTAATACAAAAACTATTCCTGATATTCCAAATATATTTATAAATGATATTGAAATTTTAGAAAAAATTTGAGAAAGCCCATCAAGTTCAGTTTATAAAGCAAGAATAAAATCTTCCCAAGAAGAAGTCGCAGTAAAATTATTCAAATGAGAACTTACAAGTGATTGATATCCTGAAGATGATATGAAATCAGCAATTGCTTCATGAAACCATAATAATCTAATAAAAATTATAGGTAATATAACTGACTTAATAGAATGAAAAAAATGATTGGTTTTATGATTAGTTTGACATGAATATAAAAAACTTTGAAATCCTCCTTCTCTTGAAAGTTGTACTAGAGATACTTTTGATGAGAATACAAAATTTTCCCAAGAATTTATATTGCAAGTTTTAAAAGATATATCAAACGCTTGTGCTCATCTACATAGTAGATGAATTATGCATTGAGATATATATGCGCACAATATCCTATCAAATCAAAACTGAAACTCTTTATTATGAGATTTCTGAGCAGCAAGTTTTTATAATAATAGAAATTGAAATAAACAAGAATTAATTGATGTGAGAGCATTTTGATATCTTATTGAAGATTTATTATTGAATTGAAGAGATAATGGTCTGAGTCATGATTTTGTTTATAAACTAATAATTTTAAAAGATCTTTGTTTATGAGACATAAATCATAGAATTGGTTTTTCAGCTATAAATGATTTTCTTAAACATTGTTTTTAAAAAGGGGAAAAAACACTTTTTTAAAATTCCCAACTTCAGTTCATAGAACTTGATTGTGAATAATTTGTAACTGTTGATTCAAAGAAATTTCATTTTTCTGAGTTATTATCTTGTAATCTATCAAGATGCTTATAAGGATTAGTTATCACATCTGGATATAATGGATTTATTCAAAGCATACTAAGTCTGTTATTAGCTAGCCGTTTAGTATAATTCTCTATATTTATATGACTCATTCAAATTATATTTTTTCATAAAATATGTTTTGACCATTTTATTTCTTGATCAACTGCTACTGCCATCATATCATTTATCATTTTTTCATTATAAACGTCTGGAAATTCTTTTTTAATTTCTTTTATAATATTTGCAAATATTGTTACATGAGTTAATTCATCTCTTCTGATATAATTTATCATTCTATCTGTTGCAACCATTTTTGTTTGATCAGCAAGTGTATCAAAAAATGCAAATCAATTATAAAAATAAATACTTTCAAGTAAAAAGTTTGCAATTATTCATCTAAAGAAATTTTCATCAGTTGGATTATTAATAAAATCTTGATAAATTCATCAAATAAAAGTATTTCTTTCAAGTAAATTTTTATCCTCTCTCCAAAAATAATAAATTCCATCTCTATCTTTGCTATCAACTACAGTTTCCAAAATAGTAGCATAAGATTGAGAGTGAATTGCTTCTTGATAAGCTTGAATTGATAAAATCAAATTCACTTCTGGAGCAGTTATATAATCATTAAAATTTGGAAGATTTACAGTTTGAATTGAATCAAGAAATATTAAAAATGATAAAATTCATTTATAAGCTCTTCTTTCATCTTCGCTTAATGCATTTTTAAATTGAACTGCATCTTCTCAAAGTCCTGAAACTTTTTCTGGAACCCAAAAATTTCAAATCATTACTTGATACATACTTTTTGCCCAAGTATATTTAACTGCATTTAATTGAAATAACCCAGTAGTATTTCATTTTATAATTGTTCTTTTTGCAACATCATCGTTTCCAGCTGGATTAAATATAGGATTTGCTAACATTTCGTGTGTCATATTTTTTTTGTTAATTAATAAAGCCCCTCCCCTACCCCCTCTCGCAAGCCGGGAGGGGTTTTTTAGTTCTTCCCCAGCTTGCGAGGGAGGCTAGGTGGGGGGATTTTTTATAGAAAACTAGCCACTACAGCTTACACATTCATTCACTTCTAAACTCATACTTCTTACATAATAAACTGTTTTTATTCATTGTTTATGTGCTTTAATATAATATTCATATAGCTCGCGAGGTGAAACTTTTGCTGGATTTATAATCCATTCAAAACTTATTGATTGATCAACCCATTTGTAAATTACTGAAACCATATCAATTACATCAGCCATATTCATATTTACATATTCTTTATAATACCAAAAATTTTCACTATTTAGATTTGGAGCAACAACAACAGAAGGAGCAACAGAATTAGTTTCAACAAAGTATTTTTTATAAATAGGGAGCATTGCTGCAGTAGTTCCAACAACTCAAGCTGTTGAAGTATTTGGAGCTGGAGCTATATGATAAGCAAATCTAAGTCAGTCTTTTTTAATATTTTTTATTAGTTCTGACCAATCATCTTTTATGTTTGAATTATCTTTAAACCATTTTGCATCTTTACCTAAAATAACTCACTTACTATATTCACTTCCATCAAAAACTTGATATTTTCATCTTTGTTTTGCTAATTCATTTGATGATTTAAATACTTCATAAGCAAATTTTTCCATCATTTTATCAACTATTTCTCTGGCTTCTTTTGATTCGTAAGATATTTTATTTACTGCTAAATATTCAGCTAGTCCTAAATATCAAACTCAAACTGAACGATATTTTTTAGCTGTAATTTCTGTTTCTTTTACTGGATAAAAATTCAAATCAATTACATTATCAAGGATTTTCATAACAATTGGAACAACCTTTTCAATCGTTTTTTCATCATTTACTTTTGCAATATTTATAGAAGTTAGATTACAAACTACGTTATCTCCGGGAGTATATTTTATAGAAATTACTCCATCTTCTAAAGTTTCTTCTACAAATTTTGAAGGAGAAGTATTTTGACAAATTTCTGTACAAAGTTGAGTTGAGTAAATATTTCAAACATGTTTATTTGGATTTAATTCATTTACTGTATCTCTAAAAAATACGTAAGGCATACCTGTTTCAACAGTTGATTTTAAGAATTTTTTAAATAATTCTTTTGCATTTGTTTTTTCTTTTAAAGTTAATTTTTCATTTTTTTCACATTCTATATAAAATTTCTCAAAATCTTTTCCAAAAAAGTCTTGCAGAGCTTTTCAAGTTACATCTTTAACTTCTTTTGGGTCAAACAGCGTCCAATCTTCATTATTTTGCACTCTTTCCATAAACATATCTGGCACAGAAACTGCAGGAAATACATCAAATGCTTTTCTTCTGATGTCTCAAGTTTCAGTTTGAAGATCTAAAAAGTCATATATATCTCTATGCCACATATCTAAAGTTACACTTATACTTCCAGCTCTCGCTCATAGTTGATTTACAGCAATCGCAGTATCATTAATTACTTTTATCCAAGGATTTACACCTCAAGCAACTCAATTTACTCATCTTATAGCTCATCATTTTGATCTGATGTTTCATAAATAAACTCCTATTCATCAACCAAATTTTGATACTTGAGCCATATTTTCTATATTATGATAAATAGCCCTTAAATCATCTTCTACGTTGAAAACAAAACAACTTGATAATTGGTGAAAATTTGTTCTAGCATTAAGTAATGTTGGAGTTGGAAGAGAAATCATTGCTTTTGAGCAGTATTCATATATTTTGAAAGCTGTTTCAAGTCTATCTTCTTTTTTCTCTGGAATTGCTAAAAATAAAGCAGCACTCATATACATTTCTTGTGGGAGTTCTTTTATAACTTTATTTGGATTTAAAAGATATCTTTTTTTATACATCAAAAGTGTTGTATAATTGTATGTAAAATCAGTGTCTTTTTTTAGTTTTTTTCATGCTTCTAAAATATCATCTTGCGAGTAATATTTATAAAAATCTTTATAGTAAAGTCCATTTTTGATATATTCATCAAAAAGTGCTTTATATGTTGATGGTTTATAGATATCCTCAATATCTATTTTTCTGTTATTTGAAGCTTCTTTATACAAATCAATTGTTGTTAATCTTCAAGCAATATATTGCCAAGAAGTATTTTCTACAGTGATTAAGTCAATAGATGATTTTATCATCATTTTTAAAATATCTTTTGTTTTAATTCAATCAACTAAATATTTATTTAAAGAACTTTCTAATTCTTCAAATTTACAAATTCTAGCCAATCCATAAGAAACTCTTTTATAAGTTTCTTTTACTTTTTCTACATCATAAACTTCTTTTTCCCCATTTGATTTTGTAACCTCTAGTTTATTTTGTAGCAACTTTTCTAGAACTTCTTTTTTCTTTAAATCTCTTTCAAAAGCTCTTTTTTCTCTATAAATGATGTATTTTTTTGCTATATCAAAATAACCAAATTCCATAAGTTTATTTTCTACAACGTTTTGAATTTCTTCTATTTCTAAAACTCTTTCATTTTCTCAAGCTAAAACTATATCTTTTAACCCCTCAATAATTTCATCAACAACTTGATCAATAAAAGAAAAATCACTATGATTTGCCGCTTCAGCAGCTTTTTCAATAGCTCTTTCTATTCTAGTTCTATCAAAAATCATTAAATCCCCATCTCTATTTTTTATAAATTTTATTTTCATAATGCCAATTTTTAAGAGTAAAAAATAAAAAATTAATAGTTCTTATTAATTTCTTAATATTAATTCAATGTAATAATTTTTGAAATTTTTGCTAACAAAAATAGAACAGTTTTGTTAATAAAATGTTAAAAAACATAGTCTGATTTTAAGTAAGCCAAAATCTTTTTGTTAAGCGTTTTATGTTAAAAAATTAACATTTATGTTAAAAACTAAGAAGTATTTGTTTTTAAAAGATGTTTTTTAATTTATTAAATTTAAAACAAGCTTTACCATGATGTCTTTATCTTTTGGATTTGATTCAGCAATAAGTAATGTTATCGCAACTAATGCTCTGTCATTTATCTTTCTTTCACCATTTTCATCAAAAAGTATTTTGTTTTTTGCTAAAAAAAGTATAAACAAAAATGCTCAGCTTCTTTTATTTCCATCACTAAAAGGATGATCTTTTACTATAAAATAAAGTAAATTTGCTGCTTTTTCTTCAATACTTTCATAAAGTTCAATTCATCCAAAAGTTTGATATATATTTCAAAAAATTCATTCAATTCATCAATTTTGTCTTTCATTTGCAAATAAATCTGTAGCGCGTGAATTTTTTATCAAGTCTTTTTTTAGTTCTACAAGACTTTCCAATGCTTCTTTAGCTTGTAGTTTATAATAAATTTCTTTTGTTTTCCCTGTTTCTGATAAAGTATCTTCATCATATTTTTGAAGTAATAGCCAAGTATTAGTATATTTTGTAATAATATCTAAAAGTCACAAAGCTTCATCTTTTCATATATCTCATGAAGAAATAGCTTTTTTCACTAAAGCCAGAGTATTTTCTAGTTCTTTGTATCATTTTTCTTGAAGTCTTTTTTGATTGATAGCGTATCAATTTAATAAATATTGTTTTAATATATTACTCACCCATCTACGAAAATTAATTGCTTCAGTAGAGTTAGTTATATATCAAACAGCTAAAATTAAGTCAAAATTGTATAAATTTTTCTCTCTTTTTACTTTTCTTCATCATTCAATTCGAACTTGTGCATTTTTTGCACAAGTTGTTTTTTCATCTAACTCTCATCTTTTATAAATCATTTTTATATGTTTCTGAATAGTAGATCTATCTCTTCAAAATATAGTTGCTATTTGTTCTGAATTCAGCCAAACGGTTTCTTCTTTAAAATTAACTTGAACGTCAATATTTCAAGCAGTAGTTTCATAAATTTTTACATCTCAAGTATTCATAATTTTGAATTTAAAAAATAAATATAAACATATTATATACTTTTATATAAAAAGTCAAAATTTTTTGCAAGAAAAAAATCTCTGTGAAGAGATTTTTAGGGGATTTAGTTTTAAATAGCAAAATCAGCTTTTGTAAGTCATGGCATAAATTTATACCATTCTTGAAATGGAGTTATCATAAGTTCATCAAGTCTTCTAGGATTTGGGGCATCACAAACAACATCAATCATATTTATAATAATTTTATCATATTTTTCCATATATTCTCAAATATAACCTCCTGCTATTCATTGTAATTGTGGATTATGTGATAATATTTGTCAAATTTCAGCTCTTAACATTAAACTGTAATCATAAGGACTTTCTTTTCATTTCATTAACATAACTTCTTTAATCCAATTAATATTTGGATTATATGGATTTCATGCAAACCATGCAATTATTTCATCTTTAGCATTTATATTCAATAATCATTTTAATTTTTCTCAAAAAATTTCTTTAACTACTTGTTCTATGTTATTAAAATTGGATGCTTGCAATGTTCATTTTTCATTTTCTCATAGTCAACGATTTTGTTTTCATAAAGATAATGGAGAAATTTTATCATTTCTAACATGTTGTGACTCATGTAAAAAAGTATCTTCATCATGTTCTTTTAAAGCTATTGCATTTCATGATCACTTTTTTCTTACTTGAAATCAAGCAGACTTACGTCATTCTTCTTTTCAAAAAGCTGATACATAATCTTCAATATTATCAAATTTAAAATTTACTGATAATCAAGAAACTTCAACATCAAATTTTCAATTTGCTTTCATTCAGAAAAACCTATCTAATAATTCATCTTTTGAAAAATGTGAAAGTATATCTTGTCTTGATAAATCTCATATTAATGAATAATATCTTTCAACAAATTTCATTTTCATATCTTCGGGAAGATAATTAATATATTCACTAATTATTCAATGATATGGAGTTTTATCAATATCTTTAAAAGCAAGTCAATTACTTTCACAATGTTTAATGGCTTTTGTAATTGATTCTATTAAATCTAAAGTAATTCACCTTCAAACATCTATCATTTCTCTCGTTCTTTGAATTTCTAAACGAATAAAAGCTTTTTGCTCAGGAGTTTCTCTTGGTAATGACATAATTATATCTTTTCTTTCTTGAATAGATAATCTAGGATTTGATAATTTTTCTAATTTTATTCATAAATCCTCTGCTTTATTTCACTTTAATAAATCAAGAAAAACATATTTTCAATATATTAAAACTTCTTTAAAACTATTATATATTTGTTTTAATTTTTCTAAATTTATTTTTATTGTATCTATTCAAGAATTTATTATAGAATCTAATTCATTTAATACTTTAGAAAAATCTATAGAATCTAACATTTCTTGAGTTAATCATTTTTTAACTTCCAAATAATCTCCATGTTTTCCTCAATTTATAGATAACTTTTCAGCTCAAACCTGTATATTTCCATCCTTACGAATAATTCAAATTGATGGATTATCTACATATTTAGGATTTTTACCATAACTATTATCTACTGATTTCACTAAAACTCATCCAATAACTGGTGCATCAGCTCATTTATGATCAGTATGACCATGAATAACAGTATTAATACCCTTTGATTTTAAAAATTCTCCACGATTATTTGACATATATTTTCTATTATCTGTATTCAAAAATATATCTACTAATTGATGAAAAGAATTATCTAAATTTCTTACTTCTCATCATTCTAAAAGAACCTTTCTTAATCAATGTTGATAAATTGAATTTATTCTATTAACTCCTAGGTTTCAAATAGCCTCTGCCATATCATTTGTAATATCTGTATGAACAAACAAAGTATCATCAATTTGTTCAACAAGTTTCATACTACAAATGCTTTCTAATATTTTCATTCATTCTGGAGATTTTCTCATATTTGCTAAAATTTCTCTCGCATTTAAATCTCAATTTGAATTTATAAATCTTCTAAACTCTTGCATTCATAATGCTTGATCAACTCATCAATCTCTAAAATCTTTATAGTTTCATCTTCAATTGCTTCAAGCAACTCATTTTCATAATAAAAATGAAACAGCAATATCATCATGATTTCCAGCAATAATTGTAATATCTCATCAAGCGTTTTTTGCTTGAAGTTTTAGTCTTTCTATTTCTTGTAATATTTGAAGTCATTGAGTATTTCTATCTGCAAGTATATCTCATTGAAATACTAATTTTCTATCTCAACCTATCCAATTTTTATTTTTATCAATAACTCATAAAGAATTTAGATTTCCCCATAGTGCTTCAATATTCCCATGTAAATCTCAAACAGCTAAAACTTCTTGATTTCTTTGAATATTATTTGCTTCAACAACTTTTTCGCCTTTTAATGGAGATTCCTTTTTTCAAATTCATGTTCAAATATCTTTATTAACAAAAGTACCATTTGTACTATCATCAAATAATTTTATTGTATCTCATTCTAAAGCTATATAAACATGATTTTTCGAAACATCATTTCAAAATTGGAATCTTTCATTATTTCTTCAAATTAAAACTGGTTCTCATTGTCTTAATCATTTAAATCACTTTTCTTGTTTTGATTGAGAAAATAAATCAGGTTGAATAATTAAATAAGGAGTTCTATAATTATCTCTTATATCTTTTGGTAAATCAGATGTTTTAATTACCTGAATCATTTGATTATTTCACAAAAATATTGTAATTTCCTTTCATTCATAAGTAAGTAAAGTTTCAGTATTTTTTGGAATTTGCTCCAACCTATAACTTACCTTCGCAGCCTCACTTTTCCTCCTCACATCTTCTCACCCAGCTACCATCTTTGTATCATATCTTCTTAAAAAATCAGCATCTAACTCTCAATTTTTTAAGAGTCTAAAATCATCTCAAAGTTTTTCTTTGAGTGCTTTTTCAAGTGCTTCAAGTTCTGATTTTTCTATTTTTCTACTTCAATCAACTATACTACAAATATCTTCTTGAGAATATATTTTATCTCAAACTTTTATTTCAGTTATTCCTCTAGCTTCCAGTATTCTATGAGTAACTTCGTGAGCTTTTAACTCCTTTAAATAATCAAGTATTTCTTGAGCTTGTTTATGGTCTTTTAAAGTTTTTCAGTCAAAAAGAGTTTTTCCGTTTTCTGTGGTAATTTTTATACCAAATTTTTCTTCTAAAGATGTTTGATTATAGTGAATTTCTCATGATTTATCTATCCAAGCAAGTGGATTTTGCTGTCTTAAACTTTCTGGAATTTCTGTTGAAAAGTTAGAATGATAATGTGAATCATTTGCTGACTCTTGAATATTCTTTATCTTTTCAGCACTTCATCCAAATTGCCCCGTCATATGACCAATTCAAGCTCCTCAAACTATATCATCAACTCTTCCAGTAACTTCAGCAAACTTTCAGGTTTTTTGTGCTCATTTTTTCAGTCACTGTCTAGTTGTTCTTGAAGTAGTTTCTCAGGCAATTCTTGCTTCTCTTCAAGCTAATCTTGCTGAATTTACAGCTGATTTCCTTGAAAGATTTAGTCATAATTTTGCTGCTCAAGCTCACCCTGCTAAAAGTCATGCTATTGTAACTACTAGCATTGCAATGTCTCATTGTTTTCAGCTGGTAAACATTTCTGCTAATTTCTTTATCATTTCTACTCATTTTTCTCATAATAGTTCTATGAGTCAAAGAGATGGATTTTCTTTTACTAATTCATTTAATTTTATTTGTGCATCTGTTTTACTTTGTATATTTAAATTATCCTCGCTTGTTAGAGTTCTATATGTTAAATATCTTGGAAGTAAAATAATTCATGCAGGAATATTTCAAAGAAACCTTAAAATATCTTCTACTCAATCTCAAAATTCTTTAAACAATAATAACGCTAAATCTCATCTACTTTCTTTTGATGTTATATCAAATTTTCTTTCTTTTATTTGTTTTAGTTCTTCTTCTTTTATACTTAATTCTCTTTGATATAATGCTTCTGAAAAATTTTTTTCACCCTTTTCTCATAAAAAGTGTTTTCATAAATTAACTATATTTGCCAATTTTTTATCTACATTTGTTATTCACTCTTTTGATGCTGATTCATAGTGAGTTTGAGAGAAATTATTTACTCATAACATTATTATTATTTGTGATATAGCTTCAGTCATTGCTTGTGAGTAATTTTTTTCTTCTTCTGAATCTATTTCACCATTTCAATCAACATCAAACTTTTTAATATTGTATTCTCATAAATGACTATATAGTCTATTTCAAAGAGATGATTCTATAAAAAATCTTACATCCTTTTTTATATTTTCTTTTTCTCACTCGTATTTACTTTCTATTTCTGCTAATTTTATAACATAATTAACCATATGATCTCTTTTTTCTTTTGTTGGAGTTCATTTTTTTAGCTCTGATAGCATATAATTCAAATTTGTTTGTGTTTGTTCTTTAGGTGATTTTTGTTCTTTTAATCACTCATTTTGTTTTTGTATTTCTGCCATAAAATAAAAAAATGATAAACTTTTATATAGTCTATCATATTTTAAACTCATTTGCCAAGAAATTATATTGACATTTAATTGTTTTATTTCCAAGAAATTGCATTTACTGGACAAGCTGATATTGCATCATTTATACATGAATTATCATAATTTTCTAATTCTTTTACATAAGCTCTATAAGTTTCATCACTTAAATCAAATACATCCGGACATATAGCCACGCAAGCACTACAACCAATGCAATTTTCATTCACATAAGGAGCTCTTATTCAAGATTCACTTAATTTTTTTCTTTGTTCTTCAGTTAATAAAGTCATAATATTTATTTATAAATTTAAAAAATCCATTTTAAGGTTAGATAGACTTTTTTGTATTCCTTTTTTTAGACAAGGATTTAGAAAGCCCCGATAAACTTTCTGAAAAAATTAATTCTCATATGCTTATCTTACAAAGAAACTTTCAGATAATTTTTAGCTGTAAGGAAAAAAATTAATCTAAACAAATACCATTAAAATAGACTTTTGTATTATATTAATAAGTTTAATTATTTCAATAAATTTTTATTTTTTGAAATTTTTTCTATAATCTAAGTAAATAATACTTAATAATTATTGATGTTTAAATTTGAAATCATAAATCCTCCAAGCTTTAAGTTAGATGATAAAATAATAAAAAGGATTTTTTTAGAAGTGGGCAATACTATAAATAAAGAACAAAGGGGAATTTTAAATATAGTTTTTATAACTCCTGAAGAAATTCAAAACTTAAATAAAAACTATAGAAATAAAGATAGTGTTACAGATGTTTTAAGCTTTCATTATTATAATAATTTTTCAGAATTAAAAGAAGATGACATAGCCTGAGAAGTCGTTTTTTGCGAAGAAAAAATTATTTCTGGGTGAGTGGAATACCAGCTTTGAAGTGAAAAAGAATTTTATAAACTTTTAATTCATTCTCTATTACATATTTTATGATTTGACCATGAAGAAGAAAATGATTATAAAATAATGAATGAATTTGAAAACAAGATTTGGCAAGAAATATTTGAAAAAAAGGGTTAAAATGAATATAATACAAAAAATTAAGTAATAAATATTAATTATGCAATACAAAATTCCTGTTCAGATAGAAAATGAAGATCCAATTTTGCTTTGATTAAGTTTAAAACAACTTATGATAATTATGTGATGATGAGCAATTGCTTATGGAGTTTTTGTTTCACTAGAAAAATATTCTTCAGGTGAAGTTGCTGCAATTCCTGCAATAATTATATTTTGAATAACTTTGTTTATTGCTCTTTTTAAACAATATGAAATGACTTTTTTACCATTTATATTAGCTCTTTTAAGATTTAATATAAATTTTAAAGAAAGAACTTGGAAAGCTTGAATTGATAGTTTTTCTCCTCTTGATATTTGAATAATTGTTCAAGATACAAAAAAAGAAGAAAATATTGATTTCAAAGATAAAATGGAAAAAATAAAGACTTTAGAAGATAATTTACATAAAATATAGCCCCTCCCCTAACCCCTCCCTAGCAAGAGGGGAAAATTCCTCCCCTGCCAGGGGGATGCTAGGTGGGGGGAATTATACAATAACCAACAAAACAAACTTATGCCAGTAAATCAAGCAAAAAAACAAATTTCAGATGTTTCAACACAAAGATATTTACCTTTTTCCCAAATAAGGGACAATGTAATTATCATGAAAGATTTTTCAGCAAGAGTAGTATTAAAATGTTCAACTATAAACTTTTTACTTAAAAGTATTGAAGAACAAGATGCTATTATTATGAGTTTTCAAAGATTTCTAAACTCTATTGATTTCCCTATTCAAATCATGATTCGTTCTACAAAACTTGATATAGAAACATACCTAAACAAATTAAATTCACTGGCTGTAAATCAAACAAATTCTCTACTACAAAATCAAACTTATGAATATATAGAATATTTAAAAAAATTAATTGAAGTTGCTCAAATCATGAAAAAAGATTTTTATATAGTTGTTGCTGTAGATAATGAGTGAGATAATTCTGTTAGAGATCTAAGTTTTGTGGGGAAATTTAAAAACTTCTGGGCATCAATAAACGGACAAGATGATTTGATATGAATAAAAAACCAAATAAAAAATTTAAATAAAAACAAAAAAGCTCTTGCTACTAGAATAAATACTATAAAAACTAGTTTGGAATCTATTTGAATAAAAGCTTCTGAACTTGATAAAACTGAACTTGTAAAATTTTTAAGCGAATATTATAATCCTCGTTTAGATAGTTTTACAAACTTAAAAACTTGAATTGATAATTATAATTTAATATAGCCCTCACCCCTAACCCCTCTCCCTTGAGGTAGAGGGGAAATTTAAATGATAACTTGAAATTATGATAAATAAAATAAAATATTTTATAATTCCACTACTTTTTTCACTTCATTCAAAAATCTATGCAACAGATGCTGGAATATTAGGGTGAGTTGATCAAACAAAAATTAGAACTTGAGATATTCACACTTGAGATATTCCAAAAATTATAAGCTATGCTATTGATTATCTGATGTGATTTGCTGCAACTATTTCAATAATTTTTATAATTATTTGAGCCTTTAGAATATCTCTTTGATGACTTGAATGAGAAAAATCTGAATGAAAAAAGACTATATTTTATGCTCTTGCCTGACTTGTTTTATCAAGTTTGAGTTGGATTATATTTAAATTAATAATTGATAATTTTTCATAAAAATGGACAATGAAATAATTTATAATTGGAGTTTTTCAAATGACAAAAATAGATGAAATTTGTGGTATATAATAGCTTTATCTGTGATAATTTGACTTGTTGTTTGGTGATTTTTGACTCGCCAATATGTGATGAGTTTTTTAATTATTTTGATTACTTGAGTTAGCTTTTTTTTAGAAAATAATTCAGAAGAAACTACTCAAGTTTATATCACAAATTTATGAATAAAAGTAAATAATTCATTTTATGATTTTTCAAAAATTTCATCTTATACTTTGATTTACGATTGAGAAAATGCCGTTATCTTAAGACTTGCTTTGGTAAAAAAATGAATTAACTTTTTAGATTTAACTATTGATAATAATATTGCTTTAAATTTAAAATGAATTTTACCAAATTTCATAGTAGAAGATGAAAACTGAGAATTAAGTTTTACAGACAAACTTATAAAAATATTTAAGTTGTAAAAAAATATTGACTTTTTATAAATAAGGATTATAAATAATTCTTATTTTTTTAATTTTATTTATGAACTCTAATCTAACTATTCCTTTATTTGATCAAGATTTTTCATTGGAAGAAAAAGAACAACTAGGTTATTATCTAAATTTTGATACATTAAAAAAATATTTTTTTTCATTACCTCAACCTGTACAAGAAGTAATTCGTAGAGTATTACTTGTTAATGGAATATTAGAAATTAGTGATTCTATTCGTTTATTTGAACTTCAAAATCTGTTATCTGAGAATTTAGTTAGAAAATTAAGTTCTCATTGATTTCCTTGAGAAAAATATAGTTGAGAAGTTGAAAAAGCAATTATTGAAGCAAAACAACAAATTAATTGAAGATTTAATTTTCTTGAAGAACGTAAATCATCTTGACCATCAAAAAATACTGCTTATATATATGGTTCTTGAAAATCTGCTTTTTTAATGAGTTCTTGAGATCCAATATTATATTTTTTAGATGATAAATATACTGATTTATGAAAATTAATAGAAATATTTGAAAGATATTGATGAATAAAACCTTATAGCCAAAAAAAATTTGTTCCTAAATGGTAATTTTATATAATAAGCTAAATTTAGCTTATTATTTTTTTGCAATGTTCAAACTCACTTGACTTGAATCCAATATTTGGAAACATTTTATAATACTTTTCACTTCAAGAAGAAACTTTATTCCAATTTTGAGTATTTATTATTTATCTTTGCAAAACTCTCAAGCTCAGGAAATATGATTTTATATGACTGCTTGATATATTGCATCTTTAGTTTTTCAGCTTCCTGCATGATATATTTGAGATAAATTTTGAAATAAAATTACTATAATTATAAGTAAAATCTTTTTAATATTATCTAGCTTATGGTTTGTTATTTGAGATAATTTTTGGTATTTTTTTGCTTGAGCTATATTTATGGCACTGTGAGCAGATGCTTTTACTACATGAAATACTTCAATCTTTTTACATGATACATTAACATCTCTTTGAAAAGAAAGTAAATTTAAAAAAATTTCATCTTCTATGAAATGATGGGTTTCGTTTTTAAGTATATTTTTTATAATTACTCTACCTTTTTTTACAAAAATTAGTTTAGTTTTTCCTTTTATAATAGCTTTATGAATAGATATAATATGACTTTTAGTAGCTTTTTTACTTTTCCCGGTTAAATCAGAACATCATGAAAATGAAAAAATAAATATAAAAAATTTAAAAGAAACTTTAAAATTATCTTCTTGAACATGATTATTTCAGGTAATAATATTTTCATCAGTTATTATAGCATTTTTACAAGTTGATTGATCTTTTAGAACTCCATATTTAGAAAGTTTAGGTTATCCAGTAATTTTTTTATGATTTGTAATGTGACTTTCAAGATTTGTTCGGTTTATTGTATGACAATTTGCTCATAAGATAGAAGATAAAATTGATTTTCATAAATTGATGTTAATTGAAATTTTTGTTTTTAGTTTTTATTATATTTGAGCCTATTTTATAACAAATCCATATTTACTTTGACTATTATTTTCAGTTGTAATTTGATATATGTGGTGAAGGTATGATATTTATACTGATCATATAATAAACTTAATTCCATGAAAAAAATATAAATCAACTATACTTTCAATAAAATGATTTTTATCATCTATTATTCAAATACTTTTAATGATTCCTATTGCTTTTATAATGAATAAATCTTATAGTTTAGGATTTTTGGTTCTATGAATAATTTTATTTTTTAGTTTAAGCTCTGTTTATTTCTGGTTTTTGAGGAAAGATTAGTTTGACAAAAATAGTTTTGTGTTTATATTTCATATCTTATACTGGTAGATTAATTCTCAATTCAGTATAGGAAAATTCACTCATTTTTAGGAGAAATGACCATGTCACTGCAAAATATTGCATATATGTTGGCTATGGCATCATTTCTGCCAGCAATATATGCTACCAAGCACTCTAACCATGATATCGTTTTATTATCTTGGTTAGGTTTCACAATCTTGATGATAGCACAAATAGCAGTTATGAAAAGAAATAATGGTCCTTGGAAGTTTTATTCATTTATGCTGATAGGTGATATAAGTGTTGTATTAGGTATCATCATAGGTGGGATGAAAAACATAGGATTAAATCCTACTCAAGGGCTAGTATTTTCAAGCGTTCTACTATTAGCAATTTTTGGGTATATGAATAAAAAAAATAAAAACATTTCCCAAATTTCGTTAATGGTTGCTGCAATTGTAGTTGTATTCCCAGGAGTAATGCATTATCTAAAAACTCCTCCTGTTGATGTAACTATTTGGATTGCAAATGGAATTGCACTTTCATCCATGTTAATCCAGTTGTTTATAGAAACAAAAGGAAGAAAAATAACAAAAAAAGATGTTTGGGAAATTGCTGTAACATTTGAATGGGTAGTGTTATCAATTGTGATGCAAATTGCAATGATGACATGACAAAAGGCTCGGTTTTCCGAGCCTTTTATTTTTAGATTTAAGTTGCAAAAATCCATTTATTGAAAACTATGTTGCAATTCTTACTAAATAATGTTGCAATTTTTGCAACAAAAAATATAATATTTGCAACATTATTTTTATAATTCAAATTATGAATAAAAAACAAAGACAAGAATTTATATTAAATCTACTTACTCAAAAAGAAATTATAAAAGTTTCTGATGTTATAAATCAGTTAAATCTTGAAAGAACAACTATTTATAGAGACTTTAAAGATTTAATAAAAGATGATAAAATTATAGAAATTTCAAAATGAAAGTATAAAATTAAACAAAATATTTCAAATTATTTTCAAAAACCATTTTTTGAAAGAGAAAAAAAATCATATAATTTTGATTTTTTACTGAATTATAAACCAAATGAAACGAATTTCTTATGAGAAAAATATGAGTTAATTAAAGAAAAATATTTAGATCAAAATATACTTTCAACTTATGATTACAAAGAAAATTTAAGAGCAATAGAAAATTTGCTTATTGATCTGAGTTTTTCATCTTCAAAACTTGAATGAAATACATATAGTTATCTAGATACAGAAATACTTATAAAATATAATTCTGTTGCAGAGTGAAAAAGCCAAGTTGAAACTCAAATGATACTTAATCACAAAAATGCAATAAAGTACATAATTGATAATAGAAATAATATAAATTTTAGTAAAACTGAATTTCAAAATATTCATAAATTTCTTTGAAAATGATTGTTGCTTGAAGATTATTTATGAAAAATTAGAAGTTCTTCAGTAAGTATTTGAGGGTCAAGTTATACTCCGTTAGAAAATAGATTTCAGCTTGAAGATCAATTTGGTATATTTTTACAAAAACTTAATGAAATAAAAAATCCTTTTGAGCAATCACTTTTTATACTTGTTTTTATTCCATATTTTCAAATTTTTAAGGATATAAATAAAAGAACTTCAAGAATTAGTGCAAATATTCCACTTATTAAAAATTGATTTGTGCCGTTTAGTTTTTTGCAAATAAAAGACAGAGATTACATAAATGCAATTTTAGCAATTTATGAATTAAATGATGTGAGTTTGATGAGAGATTTATTTGTAGAAAATTATTTATTAAATATGAATAGGTATGTTTAGATTTTAGCTTATTATTTTTTATCATGTTTAAAGATTATAAAGAAATAAAATATATCAGTCATAATTTAAGAAATTTTTATTTATTTTTTTTATTATATTTAATTTTTAAAATTAATTATAATATTGAAATAGATTTATTTCACTTTTTATTATGAATTTTTTGATATTCTTTAAGTTATAGTTTTATATATTTTCTTAATGATTTTTATGATAAAAATGAGGATTTAAAAAATAAAAAACATAATTTATATTTAGATATAAAAAATAAAAATTTATTTTTTATACTTTGAGTTATTATTCCTCTTATTTGAGTTATTATTTCTTTTTTTATTTCAAAAATCAGTTTGATTTTTATTTTCTTGCTTTATTTTTTAAATTTTATTTATAGTCATCCTAAAATTAAATTGAGAAATAAATATTTTCTCAGAGAAATAAATATTTTTATTATTTATTTTATAAAATGGTTATTAATAACGATTTATTTATGAATAAATCCTTTTTTAGAAAACAATTTTATCTTATTTACTTTATGAAGTTCTTTTGCATGTTTAAATTTAATTTTATATAAAAATTTATTTAGCATAAAATATTTACCAAATTTATTTTTTTGAAGTATTTTCTTAATTTCTTTTATAGCATCAATTTTTTATTTTAAATGAATATTGATATTATTTTTCCCATTATTTTTTATAATATTTATTATTAAATCAAAATATAAAAATAATATTCCTTTTTGAAAATATCAATTTTATTATTTTTTGTATATGATACTTGTTTTTATATTTTATATTAAATTTGCCAAAACTACTTTTTCCATATAATAAGCTAAAATTTAGCTTATTATTTTTTGCTTCATGAAAACATTTTATTTTTCCACTATAAACCTTGGATGTTCTAAAAATTTAGTTGATTTAGAATTTATGGTTTGAAATATTTTTAATTTATCTTCAGAAGTTGATATAGAGTTTTTTACTGATCCAGACGAAAAAGAAGTTGAGTATTTGATAATAAATACTTGCTGATTTTTATCTAGTTCTAGAAAAGAAGCTGAAAATCTTATAAAAGAATATGACGATAAATGAAAGAAAATTATTGTTATGTGATGTTATACAGAAGTAAAAGATGACGAATTTTTATCAAGCCTTAAAAATCTTTATGCTGTTATTCCTCATAATGAAAGTAAAAATCTTGATTGGATGAAAAATCCCCCTGCTCATACTTCGCTTCCCCCTTTTGTAAAGGGGGAAAACCAAAGCGTAGCGGAGGTTGGGGGATTTAGAAAGCTAAATCAAAATATTATAAGCTTAAAAACAGAAAAATTAAAAAACTATTTAAAAAATATCTGAGGTGACAATATTTCATCAAAAGCATTTATTTGGCAATCTGATGATGTAAGAGCTTACCTAAATGCTGATTTTGGATATGAATATCTAAAAATATCTGAATGATGTGATAATAATTGTACTTTTTGTATAATTCCAAACATCAGATGAAGACAAAAATCAAGAAGTATCGAAGATATACTCACTGAAGTGAAAACGATGATTTCTTCTGGAATTAAAGAAATTCAAATTATTGCTCAAGATTTAACAAGATATTGAACAGATATCTACTGAGAATCTAAACTTGTAGATTTACTTGAAGAAATTGATAAAGTTCCATGAGATTTTAAATATAGAATTTACTATATGTATCCCGATATCTTGACTTTTTCTCATCTAGAAAGACTTGCAAAACTGAAAAAAATGATTCCATATTTTGATCTTCCATTTCAACATATTTCTCCAAAAGTTTTAAAACTTATGTGAAGATTTTACGATGAAAGTCATATTTATAAAGTTTTAGATTTCATAAAAGCAAATTTTAAAAATGTTTTTCTTCATACAAACTTTATAGTTGGGTTCCCCGGGGAAGATGAAAAAGATTTTGAAATGCTAAAAAATTTTGCAAGAAAATATGAATTTGATAGTGTTTCTCTTTTTGGTTATCATGATGAACCTTTAGCAACTTCTTCAAAACTTGGTAATAAAGTTGATGACAAAATTATTGAGCAAAGAGTTTATGAAATGAGAGAAATCCTAGAAGAAATTTATGATAAAAAATATGAGCAAAGAGTTTGAAAAATTCAAACTTGATATATTCACGAAATCTCAAAAAATAAACTTTCCGTTATACCAGAAAGCCATGCTCCAGAAATAGATGAACTTGATTATATAAAATCATCAAATGTAATTTCTGGAAATATTTGAATTTGAGAAAAAATTGAGTATAAATTGTAAAATATTTTCTAACTTTAAAACTATGAAAATCTTTTTTTCCATTTTATTAAATGCTTCTATTCTTTTTATAATTGCATATCTTTTAAATAATGAAACTCATCCCAATGCAGTTGTAGTTTTGCCAGCTTGAATTGACGCTTGGAAAACGTATCTACTTTGATGAGTTATTTTGTGACTTTTAAATACATTTGTGAAACCAGTTTTGAAACTTTTAGGAATTCCATTATTTTTCATTTATCCAATCGTAAGTTTGCTTATTAATGCACTTTTATTATGGTTGTTATCAAAAGCAATAAATAACATTTTAGCACTTCCTGGAATGACTTTTGAAATCAATTGAAGCATAAATTTTATAATTGCTGTTGCAATTTTTACAATTTTGAATATTTTGTATTCGATATTATTTTCTAAAAAATAAAAAATGACTACTGCTTTAACAATATCGCAAATAATTATTTCTATATTACTTATACTTGTAATACTAGTTCAAAATAAAAATGTTTCTTTAAATCTTACAAGTATGTGAGGATGAATGTGAGAAGTTACAAAAAGATGATGAGAAAAAGTTTTACATATTACAACCATTGTTCTTTGAACTTTATTTACTATAAACTCTCTAGTATTTTTTTTCATAAAATAAAAATTACTGAAAAATTTGAAATTTTTCTTCCTCGAACTTTTCGTTTTTGAGTAATTTTAGTTTTTTAAAGAATTAACACTAATTAAACTTTTATGAATAGCGATAATATAAATAGGTTAAAAAAATACTTATTTCTGATAAGTATATTTTTTTCATTTATAATTTGATGACACATAATTTACGTTTATTTATACGATAATTCGCTTGAATCTCCTAGCGAATGATGAAGTGTGTCAGAATGAATTATCTGAGATTTTCCACATCTAAACCCACTTTTAAGTTCAAATGATTACAATAAAAATATTATTTATATGCTTTACAGAAGCTTATTAAAATATGATTTTGAAAAAAAAGAAATTGTATCTGATTTAGCAAATTGTGATGTAAAAAACCTAAATTATATAGAATGTTATCTGAAAGATAATGTTAAATGGTCAAATTGAGAAAATATAACTGCCCAAGATGTAGTTGCAACTTACAATATCATAAAAAATTCTGATATAAATAATTCTTTATGATCTTTACTAAAGGATACTATTGTTGAAGAAAAATCATGAATAATAACTTTCTCAAATAAATTAAAAGATGTAAATTTCCTACAAGCTCTTTTCCAACCAATTGTTCCAAAAACAGTCTTAGATAATATTTGAAACAAAGAATTATATGGAAAATTTAATCCAATTGATTGAATTTATTCTGGTCCTTACAAAGTAGAAACTGTAAGTTATGATGATAGTTTGTGAATTCAAAAACTTATTTTAACAAAAAATGAAAATTATAAAGAATCAAATATTTTAATATCAAAATATATTTTTAAAATATTTAAAGATGAAGCTCATTTTTTGAGACTTAAAGATGTAAATATATTTTTTGATAAAAATAAAATTATTTGAGATAGCATTCCTAGACTTGAACAAAAACCATATTTTTTAAATCAATATGTTTCTTTGTTTATAAATGAAGATAAAATTAAAGATTTTAATTTAAGAAATTTTATTTTATGAAAAGTTGATACTTGAAATATTTTAAAAACTTTGTGAAATTGATATAAAGAAGTAACTAATCCATTTTTAGAGGAATGATTAAAACAAAATAATGAGATAAAAAATACAAATTTAGTAAGTATAATAAATGAGAATTGATTTTATAAAAAAGACCAATTATTAAATAAATTAACTCAAAATTCAGCAAGCTGACAAACAAATACTTGAAAAACAAACTCTGATTTAAGTTTTATATCTTCTCCTTTTACAAAAAAATACAACTTCTTTAGTGAAGATAATATACTAATAACTTGAATTACAAAAGATAAAAATCCAGATGAAATTTATATAAATTGATACAAATTGGCAAGCTATAAATCCGGAGAAACTAAGTTTTATTATAGATTAAAACTTAGTTATAGAAACCTAGTAGTTTGAGAAAATAATTATAAAATAGAATTTGTAATTTGAGGAAAAAAGCAGCTAGTTGAAGAATTTAACATAGTTTTTTCTACTGATAAAGAAAAACTAGCAAATATAGAAAAAAACTACTTTTGAGTTGTAGAAAAACCAAAGGAAATAAGTGAAGAACAAAAGACAAAAATATTATCTTTAGATGAAAAATATTTTTATAATGAAAATTTAGAAAAATTTGTTTTAAAGCTTTATTACATTGATAACAATAAAGAACTTTCACAAGTTGTAAATATTATTAAAAATAATCTAGAAAGTTACTGAATAATTATTAATATAAATTCTGTAACAATTGATGATTTAAACAAAGAAATATTAGATTGAGTAGAAAATTATGATTTACTTTTAGTTTGATTAAATTTATGATATCAAAATTATAATATTTTCCCATATTTTCACTCTAGTCAATCAAAATGATGATTTTCATTTTCAAATATAAAAAATCTAAGTTTAGATATTTTACTTGAAGAATTGAAATCAAATGTATTATCAAAAGAAAAAAGATTTGAATTAGAAAAAAAAGTTGTCCAAATTCTTGATGAAAAACAAATTTTTAAAAGTCTTTATACAAAAGAAAACGTAGTTTTAATAGATAAAAATATAAAATGATTTTCTTTAAATGAAAATTCACCTTGAGATTTTGCTATAATTGATGCAATTTATAAATCATACGTTAATAGTGATAAAAAAATAATTTTTACAAACAAATGAATTTATGATTTTATAAAATTTATTAAAAGAGTTTTTAACAATGAATGACAATCTTAAAAAAAATATTATCACAAAAGCACTAGATATAATGCATGAAGATCATAAAATAAAAAAATTTTATTTTATACCTGGGCTTATCTCAATAATTTTTTTGATGATAATACTTGTTTATCAAACAATTTATACTTATGTTGAATTATTTCATCAAGAAGATAAAGCATTAAAAGTTATATTAAATGTTTTTCACTCTTGATATTTTTCAGAAATACTAATTTCTTGAAGTATTCTTCTTGTATTATATATGATAGTTATGCCTATTTTTGAATGAGGCTTGATTTGGTATATTTCAAAAAAAGAAACTCTAGAAACTTATGTAAGCGTATCTGATAGTATTTGAAACTGACTTTATAGATTTTTGCCATTATTTGAATTTTGAAATATTTTTGCTCAGTTCAAATTTATGAGTCTTTTGAATATTTATCTTTTTTGTTTAAGATTTGTTTGAGTTGAATATATTTTATATTTAAGTTACGTATTTTTATTTTTACTTGTTATTTCTACAATAGTAAATATTTTATTTGCTTACGCTAGATTTGAAATAGTTTTAAACAATAAAAAAGCTTTAGAGTCTATTTCTGAGTCAATAAAAATTTCTATCTTAAATTTGAGAACAACAACAAAAATATATTTTTTTATGTTTTTAGTAAATATAAGAATCATAATTAACTTTTTAGTATTTTTATTCTTCCCTTTTTTAATAGCTTCTGCAATTACTTTTATCACAACTAAAGCTATTTTGATAATTACAGTTTTACTTTTAAGTATTATATTTATAGCTTTAATTCTAGTTTTATGATATTTATGATGAGTTTTTGAAATATTTAAAACTTCAGTTCGGTACTTTGCTTATATTGAGTGAAAAAAGAAGATTGCAAATGACTGACATGATGAACAATATAATAATCATTGACATGACGAACATTGACACGATGAACACCATCATTAGAAGTGGTGTTTTTTATTTGCAAAAAAATCTTTTGACTTTTAAAATTAGCACATATAATACATATGTGCTAATTTAATTTTTAATTAAAAATATATGAACATCGAAAAATTTACCATAAATGCAAGTTCTAGGATTGCAGAAGCCCAAAATCTTGCAAATAATTTAAAAAATCCTGAAATCACTGATTTTCATTTACTTTACTCTATGCTTGAATCTAGTGATAGCATTGTAAAAGAAATACTTCTTGATTTAGGAGCCGATTTAATGATTTTAAAATCAAGTATTAAAAAAGAAATTGATAATTTCCCAAAAATTGAATGACATTATGATTTGAGGATTTCTTACCCTCTAAATGACATTTTAAGAGAAGCTGAAAATATTGCTTGAAAAAACAAAGACGAATTTATAACAGAAGAACATCTTATTTTAGCAATTTTAAAATCTTGAAGCGAAAAAATAAAAAACATATTCTCTACTCTAAATATAAAATATGATGATATTTTAAAAGTTATTGAAAAGTTTAGAAATTGAGAAAAAGTAACTTCAAATGACGCAGAAAATAAACTAAATGCTCTGAAAAAATATTGAATAGATTTGGTGGAGCAAGCAAGAAATGGAAAAATAGATCCAGTAATCTGAAGAGAAGAAGAAATTAGACGTACTATTCAAATACTATCTCGTAGGACAAAAAATAATCCAGTTTTAGTTTGAGACCCTTGAGTTTGAAAAACAGCAATTATTGAGTGAATTGCTAGAAAAATAGTTGAGCGTGAAGTTCCAGAAAATTTACTTTGAAAAAGAATTATAACTCTTGATATGTGAGCTTTGCTTGCATGAGCAAAGTATAGATGAGAATTTGAAGAAAGACTAAAAGCAGTTATCAAAGAAGTTGAAAAATCTAACTGAAATATAATACTTTTTATTGATGAAATTCATACTATAGTTTGAGCTTGAAATCAGGAATGACAAGCCGATGCTTGAAATCTTTTGAAACCAAGTTTAGCTAGATGAGCTTTGCATTTGATTTGAGCTACAACTATAAATGAATATAGAAAATATATTGAAAAAGATCCAGCTTTAGAAAGAAGATTTGCACAAGTATTAGTTGATGAACCTTCAAGAGAAGATGCGCTAGCTATACTTAGATGAATAAAAGATAAATACGAAACTCATCACTGAATAAAAATAACTGATAATGCTATAATTTCAGCAGTTGAATTAAGTATAAAATATATTACTGATAGAAAACTTCCTGATAAAGCCATTGATCTGATTGACGAAGCATTATCTTCAGTAAAATTAAAAACTATTTCAAAACCTGTTGAACTTGATATTTTAGAGAAAAAAATAAGGAATTTGGAGATAGAGTTGGAGGCGAAGAAGTCAGAAAATACCCCTCCCCTAACCCCTCCCTTGCAGGAGGGGAAAATCCAAAATCCTCCTCCCCCTGCTAGGGGGGAGTTAGAGGGGGGATTAGAAAAACTATCTCACGAAATAGCTTCCAAAAAAGAAGAATATAAATCTTTAGAAATATCTTGGAAAAAAGAAAAAGATTTAATTGTTGCATCAAAGCAGTTAAGAGAAAAAATTGAAGAATTAAAAATAAAAGCAAAAACTTTTGAAAGAGAAGCAAATTACCAAGAAGTAGCTAAAATAAGTTATTCTGAAATCCCTGCTCTAGAAAAAGAAATTTCTGAAATTGATAATAAACTTGAAGAAATAAAAAACTCAGGAAAATCTTATTTAAGAGATAAAGTAACTGATGAGGATATTGCAGAAATAATTTCAAAATGGACATCTATTCCTGTTTCAAAACTTGTTCAAAGCGAAAAAGATAAAATATTGCATTTAGAAGAGTATTTGAAAAAATCGGTTGTATGACAAGATAAAGCCATTTTTGCAGTTGCAAATGCTATTAAAAGAGCAAAAGCTTGACTAAATGATGAACACAAACCTCTTTGAAGCTTTTTATTTCTTGGTCCTACTTGAGTTGGTAAAACTGAAACTGCAAAAGCACTAGCTCTAAATTTATTTGATTCTAAAGATGCTTTTATCAGAATTGATATGAGCGAATATATGGAAAAATTCTCTGTTCAAAGACTTATAGGAGCACCTCCTGGATATGTTTGATATGAAGAATGAGGACAATTAACTGAGGCTGTTAGAAGAAAACCATATAGCGTAATTCTCTTTGATGAAGTTGAAAAAGCTCACCCTGATGTATTTAATGTACTTTTACAAGTTCTTGATGATGGTAGATTAACTGATAGTAAATGAAGAACTGTTAATTTTAAAAATGCTATAATTATTTTAACATCTAATATTTGAAGTAAAAAAATTGCTTCTCTCATAGAAGAAAAAAAATCAGAAGATGAAATAAATAAAGAAATGTTATGAGAGTTAAAGAATTATTTCAGACCAGAATTTTTAAATAGAATAGATGATATAATAGTTTTCAATCCTATAAATCACGAAATGATTTTAGAAATAGTTGAAATATTACTAAAAGACGTTTGTAAAATATTAGAAGCTAAAAATATAAAAATAGATTTTTCAAAAGAATTAAAAGAATACTTAATAAAAGTTTGATTTGATAGTGAATTTTGAGCACGTCCTATGAAAAGAGCTATTACAAACATAGTTTTAAATGAACTTTCAAACTTTATATTAAAAGATGAATTAAAATCATGAGATGATGTACTTTTGAGTATTGAAAATGATAAATTAGTTTTGAAAAAATAATTTTTCTATTACTATAGAAAAAATAGATCTTAAAAAATCAAAATGACTAAAAAAGAAGTTAAAAAATTAAATTTTGAAGTTTATAATTCAAAAACTAAAGAATTAATAGAGAAATTTGATAAAATTTGACCAAGAATCTTTGATATTGATAATGCAATAAAACTATTTTGAAAAAGCATAGATATTAATATTTTAGAAATATGATGTTTTTCTTGAAGAGAATATTCTTATATAAGAAATTTTTCAAAAAATTACGTTTGAATTGATATCTCTAAAGAAGCTATAGAATATGCAAAATGAAAATTTCAAGATTGAGAATTTATTGTTTGAGATATTGAAGAATATAACTTTGATAAAAAATTAGATATAATTTTTGCTTTTGCTTCTTTAATTCACTCTGATAAAGAAACAACTATTAAACTATTTGATAAATTTTATGAAATATTGAATAATAATTGAATTGTTTATATTTCTATGAAATCAAGTGAAAAATATAGTGAAATAACAAAAACCGATGAATTTTGAACAAGAATATATTATCATTATAGTTTAGAAGATTATAGAAAATTTTCCTGAAAGAAATTTGAAATAATTTATGAAGATAAACAAAATTTTAACAATCAAGATTGGTTTACCATTTGTTTTAAGAAAACTTTGAAAAAATAAGAAATTATGATATTATTTAACAAGATTTTATTTATAATAATAATTAAATGAAGTGATTAGATCATTTTAGTAAAATTCCCCATATACTAAAACCATCATTACCAAGTAAAATATATAAAGTAATGGTGCAAACTTGATTTGCTGTTTTTCTTACCTTATCTTGAAATAATTGATGAATTAACCAAGCAGAAGCCGTTTATTGAGATTGATTAAATTATTGACTGACACCAAATGCATGAAATTTAATGTGATCTAAAATATATCAAGATGTACCTTGAAATTATTACTGAAATAGTAATGAAGATTATCCTATTCAAAATCAAGTTATAGAAAGAAAAGAAATTGTAATTGATTGATTAACAAATCAAGCCGTAAATGAAATTACTTGAATGATATATACATCTTTTAATGAATTAAATAAAAAATGAACTATTAATTTAATAGATTTATTATGAGTAGTAAGAAAAGTTTGACATGATAAAAAACTATCTGATGAAAAAGTAGTATCATTATTTATACAATTATTTAATTATTGATACTTTTCTAATAATGAGTTTAATATTTTGAAAACTTATTACTGAGAAAAACTTGTTGATATTTTTCTAAAAATTCTTAAAGATATACCTTGAGAACTTAATTATGAAGTTATATATAGTACATATTTTCAAGAATATAAAGATTATTTAGAAAAATTAAAAATAAAAAGAGAAAAATATATGACCAAGCAATATATAATTGTATGAGGAAGTGTTTCATTTATTTTACTTTTGATATGAATAAGAGTTTATGCTAATTATAAAAGTAATTATTAAGTAATTTACAAAAAATATGTTAAAAATACAAACTTGAACAAAAAATGAGATTTTAAGAAAAGTAAGTGAAACAATTAAAACTCAAGAATTTGATAAATATATCAAACTCGGAAAAGAAATGATAAAATACATCAAAAACCCAGATAATAGATGAGTATGACTTGCTGCACCACAAATTTGAGAAAATAAAAGACTTATAGTTGTAAGTTTATTAAAAGACCGGGAAGATGAAAGTTTTCCAACTGTTATGATGATAAATCCTGAAATATTAGAACATTCAACTGAATGCGAGATAGAGTGAGAATGATGTTTATCAGTACCTTGAGAAAAATGAGAAGTAGAAAGATTTTTAAAAATAAAACTTTCTTATATTGATGAATCAAAAAAACAAAAGATATTATTTTTATCTTGAGTTTCTGCTCGTATAGTTCAGCATGAAATAGATCATTTAAATGGAATATTGTTTGTAGATAAAATAATAAAAAAGTAGAGATGTTTTTGAAAAACATCTCTACTTTTTTATTAAGTTTTTTATTTATATTTAGAATAATCAAACATTTTCATCTCACTATCAACTTTTCTAATTATATCAAGAACAACTGAAACTATAATTATTAACCCTGAAGCAGAAATAATGAAATCAACTGTTTGTGCCATAAGTTTTGATAAAATATATGGTAAAACTGCAATCAAAGCTAAAAAAGATCAACCAAATAGATTTAAGTGTGCTGAAACTTTTGTTAAATATTCACTAGTATCATTTCCTGGTCTAATTCATGGTATATATCAACCTCTTTTTTGAATATTTTCAGCAACTGTATCAGTATTAAATGTAACTGAAACATAAAAGAAAGTAAATCAAATTACAAGTAAAAAGTAAATAGCTATAAAATACCAACTTGGATTTTGCATAGAAAAATGAGTTACTAAAAATTCTCAAATTTGTTTAGCTCTTTCTCCAGATTGATTTGATAAAATTTGTCATAAAATTGAAGGAAAAGTAACTATAGAAACAGCAAATATGATAGGAACCATTCATGCTTGATTTATTCTAATTGGAAAATATGATTTTTCATCTCTTCAAGTTCTAGCGTAAATTACAGGAATTCTTCTATTTCATTCAGTAAATTTTATAATTACATAAATTATTGCTAGTGTTGCTAATAAAAGTCCAGCAAAAAGTGGATAATTTCCAGAATTTACATAAGTCATTATATGACTTGGAACTCAAGATAAAACTCAAGCTGTAATTATTATACTTATTCAACTTCAAATTCCATATTCAGTCATAACTTCTCATAACCATAATAAAAAGATAGTTCAAGTTGTAACTATTAACATACTCATTAATACTAAAGATGTATTTGAAGTATCAATTATAGTTCATCAAGCTAAAGAATTAAGTAGAATTATCATACCATAACTTTGAACAAAAGCTAAAGGTAATGATACCCATCTAGTCCATTTTGTAATAACTTTTTGTCATTGTTCTCCTTCTTTTTGAAGATCTCCAATTTTTGGAACTATTACTCATAAAAGTTGAATAATAATCATTGCATTGATGTAAGGTGATAATCACATCAAGATTATAGAAAAGTGTTCTAAACCTCATCACATCAAAGCAGAGAAAAATGCAAGTCATGCTTGAGCTTCCATAACAGCTTTTAATCAATCAGTATTTACCCCTGGAACCGGAATAACTGATAAAAATTTATAAACTAAAACTAGACCTAAAACTGCTAATATTTTTTTTCTTAAACTAGCAACAGCAAATATAGATTTCATGTGATTTAAAATCATAAAATTTTATATTAAAAAGTAAAAATCTTGGTAATTATAATAAAAAATCAAAAATGTAAAGTTTTTAGTTATTTTTTATTACAAATTTGACAAAACATCTTCATTTCATTTATTTTCTTTATTTGTTTCAATTTTTATTTTCTTTTTTCAAACATTTGATTTCTTTTTTTGTTTTTGTTCTTTTTCTTCTGTCTTTTGTTCTTCTCAACAATATGGACATATTTCAAGTTTGGGATTTATTAATTTTTTACAAGAAATACATTCTTTTTTTATACTTTCTCTACAGTTTGGACAATATTTATAATCACTTTCAACTTGATAATGACAAAAAGGACAATGATGTTTTTCATCAGTAAAATTTTCTTCTAAACTGGCTTCATCATCAATAGATGCTTCTTCATAATATTGTTCAAATAGAGTTTGAGACGGTCTAACAAGTAAATAAACAACTATTCAAAGTGGAGTTCATACTAAAACTGTTAAAATAGAAAATATTTGAAGTAAAATATTGTTGCTTCTATTGATTATATCACGAGTTACCCAAATAATTATCGCAATCCAAACTATAAAAAAATACACAACAACTAACTTTAAAAAAGTTTCAAAAGTTAGAAGTGAAAGCACATATGATAAAAATCATAGATAATCAAAGTTTATAATTTTGTAAATTATGTCATTAATTTCTGTCATAAATAAAGTTAATTTTATATTTTAAAATATTCTTAATGCAAATTATTTTGTTTCCATTTTGCTATTTCCCCATGATTTCCAGAAAGTAAAATTTCAGGAACTTCCATTCATTCAAAAATTCTTGGTTTAGTATATTGAGGATATTCTTTTTGTCTATTTAATTTTTGAGAAAAACTATCTTCTAAAAAACTTTCATTATTTCATAAAACTCAAGGAATTTGTCTAACTAAAGCATCTATAAAAACCATTGCAGATAATTCTCCTGAAGAAATCACATATTCTCAAATACTTACCTCATAATCAACATATTTGTCAATTATTCTTTTATCAATTCATTCATAATGACCACAAATTATAATAAATTCATTGGGTAAAAGTGACAAAAATTTTTCAGTTTTTTCTTGATTTAATAATTCCCCACTTGGTGACATATAAACTATTTTTAGTTTTTTTCAAATGCTTTCCCAAATATGATTTATCGCTTTTGAAAGTGGTTCTGAAGAAATAATCTGTCAATGCATTCAAAATGATTTATCATCAACTCTTTTAGTTTTTAAGGCAGAAAAATCGTTTAATTTATAAAATTCTATTTCAAGTAATTTTTTTTGGGTTGCATTTTTCATAATACTTGAAGAAAAATATGAAGTGAAACTTTCAGGAAATATTGTGATTATATGGATTTTCATAAATATAAATTTGAATATTTAATTTTTTTCATATTATGAGTTTTAGTGTTAAAATCAAATAATTTGACAAAAATATTTTTGTAAATATATTCATTTCTTAATTTTTAATTATTTTTTATGTATCCTTTAGAAAAAAAATTTTCTCCAGAACAAGTTTTAAATCGAGTTCTAATTTGAGTTGATCCAACTAATGAAGACCCAAGTACAACTATTTCAATGCATGAAGTAATTGTAGCTGCTATGAAAGCTTTAAATAAAAAACCTATCTGAGAAGTTCCAAAAGAAGCTTTACCAACTATTGAAAAATTAAAAACTCCTGCTACTCTAGCTGAAATAATTAGATTTATGGATGTAAGTGATTTTTTAGAAGAAACTGTTAGTGTCAGATCTGTATATAAAGAAACTTGAGCCGATTATGCAGTGACATTTGAGCCTTATGATCCTCTTGTTGAAAAAAACTGAAAAAGATATATTGTTCATAATAATGAAGATGTATATGAAGTTATAGAACAAAGATGAAATATCTATATAGCTTATAACCCTCTAACTAAAAAATACATAGTTTATAAATATCTTTGAGAATGAAAAAAAAATGAATTTTTAGTATATTGAATTACAAATATAGAAGAAACTGAATTTGATTGATATTATTTTATTAAATATAATAATTGAGAAGTAGGTTATTATTACATTTGAGAAAATTGAGAAACTACAAATCTTTGAGAATGAGACAATGTTAGTAAATTAAATAAATTCTGAAATGCTTTATGTTTTGAATCATCTTATGAAAGACGGAGTAGTGTAATTGTTCATAATTGAGATAAAGTTGAACCCATTCCTTTCTTAGCATTAGATTATGTAACTAGTATAAATTGAAGAAATTTTATAATTACAAGAGTTAATGAATTGTGATCTGTTAGGTATTCAATGTTTGATGTTGATAAAATGGAATATGTATTTAAAGATGTTATTGATATTAATTATGAAGTTCAAAACATTGAATGAGTTTGAGAAAAATTAGCTAAAATGGAATATGTAACTTTTGAAGATAGAACTTGATTATGAGCCAAATTGAGACAAAAATGGTTTTGACCTAAAAAAGTTAAAAAAACTGTTTAATAATAAAAGTGTAGCTTCGCTACACTTTTATTATTTGCAAAAATTCTTTCAAAACTTCTTCTTCACTTTTTGTCGCGTCAATTATAAAATCACAGATTTCTCTTGCTCTCTCTTCTTCCATCACTGAAGAATTTATTCTTTTTTGTAATTCTTCATCACTCATAAAAGCTCATCTTTTTTCTATTCTTTCTCTCAAAACATTTTGCGGAATATCCAAAAAAATTGTTGTATATTTTCCATCAAATTCCGGTTTATTTTTTCTCAAATCTTCTAGCCCTATAATATCTAATTCTTTTATAACAATCTTTCACAAATTTATTCAATTATCAATTACATCTTCAAATTTTGTTCAGTAATAATCCAATTCATGCACTAAAGCATATTCTAAAAATTCTCACTTTTGAACTCAAGTAAAAAACTCTTCTCTTGAGATGAAATGAGCATCAATTCAATTAATTTCATTTTCTCTAATTGGTCTAGTTTTATACGAAAGTGGATTATAAATATTTGTAAGATTTAATTTTTTAATATTTGAAATCAAAGTTCATTTACCACTTCAAGCAACTCACAAGATAAAATAAATATGTCCCATAAAATAAAAGTTAAAAATTATTTGATATACTATAAGGTTTTTTAAAATTTTTTCAATATTCACATATAAGCAAGTCAAATAGCATCAGCTGCATCATCTGGAGTAGGTATTTTTTCTAAATTAAAAAATATCTTTATTGCATTTTGGAGTTGCAATTTATTTGCTTTTCCATTAGAGCAAATTGCTGATTTAAGTTCTAAAGGAGTATATTCTAGTATTTCAATATTTTTAAAAGCAAATTTATACAAAACTACTCATCTTACATGGGAAACATCAATTCAAGTTTTTAAATTTGTTGTAAAAAACAGCTTTTCTATAACTACTCTATCTGGAGAATATTTTTCTATTAAAAAATCCAAGTCTTTACCTATCTCTAAAATCTTTTCTTTTAAAGAAATTTTTGGAGTTGTATGAATAACTCAATAATCAAGTAAAAACTTTTGGTTTCACTTTTTTTCAACTATTGCGTATCAAACGGTTGTAGTTCAAGGATCTATTCAAATAACTATCATTTTTGTAAAAGAAAAAATATTTTTTTTATATTATTTTTAATTTAAGAAAATGCAAAAAATAAAAGAATGTTTTAATTAAAACATTCTTTTATTTTTCTAAAATTCAATCAACCTTATCTTTAATATCAACTCTACTTTTACTATAAATATAAAATTTTAATTTTTCAACTTCAAATGCTATAGCAAAAGCAAAATTTGTTCCCATTAATTTATCAAATTCTAAAGCAATCTTATAAAAGTATTTTTGAGTTTCCTCAATTTTTCTTTGAGCCTTCTTATAATTTTCATAAGAAAAATTTTGATAAATCTCGGTAGTTCTTAAATTATCTATTCTATCCCAAAATTTTACTTCTAACGCATCTAAACACACCTTTTTTATATCTTCTTTTGATAATCTAATTTTAAGATTTGGGCTTGAAACTAATGATAAAGCATGATTATAAAATTTATTTAAACAAGGAGTTTCCTCATCTATTTTTTCTTCATATTCTATATTATCATCTTCACTTAACATATGAGAAAAGTACTCTGCATTTCTTATATCTTTATATTTCTTTTCTAATTTTTCATATAACTCTAATGCAAATCTTTGTTCAAAAGTTATTTTTTCTGGAGTATAAGTTTGTAATTGACGAATCTCATCACTAACTAGTCACTTTTCATTTAAAACCCACTTATCATCAACTATTTGAAATAATTCAAAATCATTTTTTGATCTTATAAACAACGCTTCAGCTTCTTTCTCTTCTTGAGTTATAGATTTTGGATTATTGTATTTTCTTTCTAAATATTCTTGAGTTAAAAAATCTCATTTATCATTTACTATTGAAGATTGTCTTAACTTCTCCTCTTGTAATAAATCCAATGGTATATAATCTCTTGTACTTAAAAAATCCTTTATTGGTTTTTTTGATATAAGTAATACTCCAAATGCTATATAGTTTCAAAAATCCTCTCTAAGTCATGAAAAAGTTTTATTTGTATCTTCAATTAAATCATGTAAAAGAGCTATTATAGTTTTTTCTAAAGTTGGAGTTTCTGAGCTAGCGACTGTATACTTCATAACTCTTATCAAATGATCAAAATATCTTCCTCAAGTATTTCTTTCAATATCTTGAAATTTAAATTTTGAAATTCAATAAGCTCAATTAAAAGCCTGCATTAATTTATCAACTTTATGTTCAGGAATTTTTGAATCTTTTGGATAAATATAATCTCTAACCAATCTCCAAAAAACTTCTATTTGTCTTTCTGGTGACCAATTTACAATCTCATTAAAATCAACAAAATCAGGATTAATTTTAACTAACCCTCATTCTGTAGAAAATAAATTTGGAATTTGTTGGAGCATAAAATAAACTTTTAAAATAAGAAAATATTTTACTCACTTTTGACAGAAGTCAAATTTATTTTATAAGATTTATTTCTTTCATAAACAAATTATGTATTCCTCATGTGAACTATCGCGACACGCCAAAGGTTTATAAGTTTTCATATGAACAAATCTCTTTTTTACTTCCATAACTAAATCATTGAAATCTTCTCATTTAAAAACTTTCAAAATCATATTTCATCATTTTTTCAAAAATCTATCGCTAAACTGACAAATTGCTATATTTAATTCAACTGATGCATATTGATCTACATCAAAAACTCCAGAAGTATTTGGTGCAATATCTGAAGTAATTACATCAAATATATGATTTTCAGGTAAAAATTTATTTAATTCTCAAACCAGCTTTTCATAATCAAATATATCACAAACTATTGTTTTTACATTTGGATAATTTAGTGGAACTATTTCTTTTAAATCAACTCAAATTATTATATTATCTTTATTTACAATTGCTCTAATTGCTTGCAAAAAACTTCAGGGTGCTGCTCAAATATCAATTACTGAAAAATCTGGTTTTATGAGATTAAACCTCTCTTGAATTTCTAAAAGTTTATATACACTTCTTGCTCTGTATCAAGCTTTTTTTGCTTTCTGAAAATACTCATCCTGCACCACAAAAGCTCATCTTTGGACTTTTTTCTTTCTATGAAATCAAGTTTTTTGTGTAGAACTTGATTGTCTATTTTGTATTCTATTTGCTTTTGCCATATTATTTAAAATTATTATTATAAAATTCTCCAAAAGTTAAATCATTTTCAAGCAAATATTTTGCAAAATCTTCTCAAACATATCTCCAATGCCAAGGTTCTATCACGTAAGTATCAATATCTTTTCATTTTCTATAAGAATTTGTAAAACCATATTTATAAGCATTTTTTTGCATCCAATCAAAATATTTTTGATGTTTTGATAAAAATTCTTCCCCCGTTGTTGTTTCAAATATATCAAAAGCAAGTCAGCTTTGATGTTCGCTATATCAAGCCTTCGCACAAAATATATCACTACATCATCTGGATTTTATTCAAACTTGATAATTATAGCTTCTATATGCACTAACTATTTTTAGCTTTACTCATAAATCATTATAAAAATCTCTTGATAATTTATCTAAATTTTCACGCGCTATCTTTCTTAAAGTTTGATTTAATTTAACATCTATTACAAAATCTCAAGCTATATATTCTAAATCATTAGGTTTATAATCAACTTTATTATAAGAAATATTAGCACTAACATATTTTGTTATAGAATTATCGGTTTTAAAGTCTAGATTTTTAAAATCTTTTTGACTCTCAATATCTAATATAATTTTATCTTCTTTAAGTAATTTTCAAGAAAGACTATCTTCACTTTTTAATATTTCTCAAGAAAAAATAACTTCTTTATTTTTTTCTTCTAATTCTTTTTTCTTTTTCCCATCAATAAATAAATAATCAAAATCAAGTTTTTTTCAGGAAATAAAATCTAAAAATATATTTTTAAATACAAATCAAAAGTCATCAATTATTCCATTATGTCAATTTTTATCAATTTCTATAAAATATTTTTCTCACCCGTAGTTTTCAAAAACTTTTTTTCATTGCCAAAAAGAAACAATCATATCAAAGTTTCCGTGAATAATCAGTGCTGGTTTTTTGAAATTTTTAACTAATTCACTTGTTTTATAAGAGTCTTCTAAAAAAAGTATTTTTTGTAATGGAATTCAGAAAAACCACCTTTTTCCCATATCATATCTTGATGAAAATGGAGCAATCAAAATAATCTTAGAAAATTCATTTTTTGAAGCAAAATCTGTTCAAACTGCTGTTCAAACACTATAACCCCAAATAATTAAATTTTCATTTTTTATATTTTTTTCTTTTTTTATATATTCAAAAAAATCCTGAGAAAACTCCAAAACCAATTTCTTATCAGGAAATCAAGTTGATTTCCCATAACCTGGATAATCATAAGCAAAAACTCAGTATCACAAATCATTTATATATTTTATCTCACTATAAAAATAAGGCAAAGGTCACCCGTTTCCATGAAAATAATAAACTACTTCGTTTTTACTTCAAGTTAAATAAAGTCAATTTATATTTTCTCCTCTTTTTGATTTTATATTTATTTCCTCAAAATTAATTAGAGCCTTTTTATATCAAACCAGGTCTTGTAAATTTGCTTTTATTCAAGGAAAAGTAGATAAAGTTTGGATTTTATCAGCTTTAAAAATTAAAAATAGATAAAATAGAATAATTATTAAAAATGTTATTAAAATTTTTTTGTATTTCATAAATCTAAAAGTTAATTTTAAAGATAATATTGTTTTTGATTTGAAAGTAAAATTTTTTCAATATAATCAAAAAAACTTAACAAAAAACTTTATGCAAACTCTTTTTTACATATACCTTTTTATACTTTGAACTTTATTTTGAAGCTTTTCTTCTGTTATAATTGATAGACTAAAAAATGGAAAATCTTGAATTATTTCAGGAAGAAGCGAATGTCCAAAATGCAAACACAAACTCTCTGTAATTGATTTAATCCCAATTTTCTCATATTTTTCAACTTTTTGAAAATGTAGATATTGCAAAGAAAAAATTTCTATAATTTACCCTATCCTAGAGATAACAACTTGAATATTATTTGTTTTAGTTTGATTTTTATTAGTTGATTTTTCACTTATTTTATCTTGAAATCTTATTGAAATATATAAACTTTGATTTTATTTACTATTTTCATTTTTCACCATTGTTTATGTTTTTTATGATATTTTATATTTTGAAATTCCAGATTCTATTCTTGCAATTTTAGTTTGAATAACATTCATAACTATCTCTTTACAATCACTTTTTCCCGACTTCAAAATAATTGAAATCTTACCAGAATACAATAATTATTTAAATCAAAATGAAACAATTTGATTGATAATATTTTGAATAATTATGGTATGAAGTTTTTATTTTATAATGCTTAAATGACTTAAAGAAATTTATGATATTTTGATAATATTTTTAGTTTGATTTTTACTAGCATTTACAAAATTTTATTTAAAAATCGATTTTGAAGAAACTGCTATTTGAAGTGCAATTTTGGGAAGTTATTTTTTATTTTTGTTTTTATTTTTACAAATTTTAGTTTCCTGATGAGCTTGGATGTGAGGTTGAGATCTCAGAATTGCTATACTTATGTGACTTGTATCTTGATTAAATTTTAGTTTTCACTCAATTATGTTATCTTATGCTTCTGGAAGTTTAATCTGAATACTTATTATAATTTATTCAAAAACAAAAGCTTATTATTTAGCACAAAAAAACTTTCTATCAAAAATAAAAAAATTACTTTGAATTAAAGAATCAAAAGTAAATCTAGAAACAAAAATGCCATTTTGACCTTTTTTAGCTTTATGAATTTTTATAGTTTTATTTTTTAGTGATTTTTTAAATGAAATTATTGAAAAAATAATGTAGAAAACAATTAATCAATTAGTAAATACATTTTATTTTTACAAAAATCTGCAATTTGAATATAATTTTGCTAATATTTTTTAATATAAAAACAAAAATATGGAACAAAAGAAAATCCTTGCTATAAAAGATTTTATAGAATCTGCTGAGAAATCTATCAGAAATGCAAAAAAACTTCTATGAGAAGTTTTGAAAGAATGAAATATTGATTTAAATGAACTTTCACTAGATACTTCAGGATTAACTGATTATAAAAGTGAAGATAATAAAATAGTTGAATGAGTTTTTTCTGGAGAAGATATGCTCGGAGCAGATTGACATAAATATCCTGTTCCTTCAAATTATGCATCAAAATCAAAATTAGTTCAATGAGACAAATTAAAATTGACTATTGATGGAAGTGGAAAAATGCTTTATAAACAAATTCAACCAATAGAAAGAGAAACAAAAGTTGGCCTTTTAGTAAAAGAAAACTGAAAATTTCAGGTAGTAGCCGAATGAAAAACTTACAATGTTTTAACTGCTGCTGTTACACACTTTAAATGTGAAATTTGAGATAGTATAACAGTCATACTACCATCTGGAAAACAAGCAACATTTGCAGCAATTGAAGCTGTAATTCCAAAAGAATAAAAAATATAGAATAATTTCAATTCTTTCTTTTCTTACAAAATTAAAAAAGTGGTTAAACCCACTTTTTTAATTTACTCATTCTTTTACCAATTTAGGATTATTAGCATATTTTAATCATTCTTCTAGTGAAATATATCACATATTAATAAGATCAATAATATCTTTTTCCAAAATTTGCATTCCATCTCTACTACCCATTTGCATAATAGACGGGATTTGATGTAAATCATTTTCTCTTATTAGATTTGTAACTGCTGGGGTTCTAGTTAAAATTTCTTTAACAAGTTTTACTCAACTTCCATCAGATGATTTCAAAAGTCTTTGAGAAAAAACTCAAACTAAACTATCAGCAAGTTGAAGCCTTATTTGATTTTGTTGTCATGATTCAAAACTATCAATTATTCTTGAAATAGTTTGATAAGCAGAACGAGTATGAAGTGTAGAAAAAACTAAGTGTCAAGTTTCAGCAAGAGTTAAAGCCATTTCTATTTCTTCTGTTGTTCTCATTTCTCAGAATAAAATTATTTGTGGATTTTGTCTCATAGCCCCCGCTAAAGCTGTTTTATAATCAGGGACATCTTTCCCAATTTCTTTTTGTTCTACAATAGATTTTCCGTGAGGATGAAGATATTCTACAGGATCTTCAATAGTTATGATATGTTTATTATAATTTTGATTTATATAATTTATCATTGCTGCTAGCGTTGTAGATTTTCAACTTCAAGTTGGTCAAGTAACTAAAACAAGTCATTGTCATATTTTTGTTATATCTTTATATATTGATGGAAGTCATAAATCATCAATACTAGGAATTTTATTTCATAAAAGCCTTATAACAACCATATAATTTCACATTTGGAAAGAAATATTTACTCTAAATCTTCTTCCAGAAAATGTAAAAGCAAAATCAAGATTTTTATTTTGAACTAAGGTGTCATGTTGTTTTTCATTAATTATTGACTGAGCAAATTCCATCGTATCTTTCCAAGATAAAACATTTAGTCATTCATCTATTTTAACTATATCTCATCAAATTTTTATAGCAGGATATGTTCAAACTGTTATATACATATCACTTCATTCGTTATCAATCATAACTTGTAAAAGTTGATCTCTAAGCATATAATCTGGTCTAATTGTTCATTGCATAATAAAAAGTTATTAATAAAAGTAGTAAGATAAAATCCTACTACTTGTTTTGTTTATAAAATTAAGCTTTAGAACTTTCTTTTCTTAAAAGAACAAAGGCTACAGTTAATATGAAAGTTAAAAATAACAAAATGTTTGTTTTAGCTCAAGTTGGTGGAGTTTGAGTAACTTCTTTTGCAGCATCTTCAATTGCAACTCAACTTTGAGTAACCTCTCAAGTTGAAGTTTCTGATACGGCTCAAGTAGAAGCTAACATTTCAGGAATTTGTTCAACCTCAGTTGCAAACTCTGGAGTAGTAAAATCATATAAAGAATTTTCTATTTCAATATCTTTATTTTCTGAATCTTTTAAAGTTAAAATCAAAATATAATCTTTAGAAGATAAAAGCGGATTTGCAAATTTCACATTCAAGTTAGAAACATCTAAAAATAAATCTGAAGCAGTAACTTCTTTAAACACTTTAAACTCAAAAGTTCCTTGTGGTAAATCTTTATTTAAATGAATTTCAATAGTTTTTGAATCTAAAACTGAAATGTATTCTATTCAAGTTTCAGCTCACATTAAAGCAGTATTTACAATTTTTGATTTATCACCAGATAAATTGAAATCTATTGAAGTATCAAGTCATTCAGAAACAGAAATAATACTATAATCATTTCCATCTACTAAATCATTTTCAAGTTGTAATTTAATTTTTTTTACATCAGTTGTATCTTTCTCTGATGATAAAACTTTAATATCTTCTAAAACTTTTGCTTGAGAATCTAGAGAAATTCAAGATAAAGTATTTGATAATTTTACCGATAGAGTTTGACTATCAACAAAATCTATTCAACTAATAGTTGTTGAAGTTGTCATAACTTCAGTAGTAGTTCAAGTCATAGTTGATCAAGTTTGAGTTGATCATGTAGAGTTTGTAGCATAAGCATTAAAACTTAGCATAAGTAAAGCTAAAATAGCTAATAAATTGTATTTTTTATTTAACATAAAAATAAAATTAATATATAAATGTGAGTTCATTATAGCATAAAAATAACATTAAATCAAAAAATTATTTATATTTTTTATAATTATCTTTTTAGCACTTAACCAAAAAATGTGCTAAAAAACATTTGACTTTGAAAAAAAATTTCATAAAATACTCTTCAAGTTAGAAAACTAACATATTTAATTTTTAATTTTATACCTATGTGAAAAATTATTTGAATAGATTTATGAACTACTAACTCTTGTGTTGCCTTTATGGAGGGGTGAGACGCAAAAGTTATTCCAAATCTTGAGTGAAATAGAACTACACCAAGTATAGTTGCTACAAATAAAGAAGGTGCAATTATAGTTTGAACTCCAGCAAAAAGACAAGCTATAACAAATCCACTAAATACTATTTACTCAGCAAAAAGATTTATTGGTAGAAAGTTTAGCGAAGTCTCTGAAGAAATAAAAAATGTTCCTTTTAAAGTTATAAAAGGTAGTGATTGAGAAGCTTTAATAGAATTTAACTGAAAAGCTGTTAGACCAGAAGAAATCTGAGCACACGTACTAGCTAAAATAAAAGAAGATGCTGAAAAATATTTAGGAACAACTGTAACGCAAGCAGTTATCACAGTTCCAGCTTATTTTAATGATTCTCAAAGACAAGCTACAATAAATGCCGGGAAAATAGCATGACTAGAAGTAAAAAGAATTGTAAATGAACCAACTGCTGCAGCGCTAGCTTATTGACTAAATAAAGCAAAGAAAAACGAAAAAATTGCAGTTTATGATTTATGAGGTTGAACTTTTGATATTTCAGTTTTAGAGCTATGAGAAGAATGAACTTTTGAAGTACTTGCTACAAACTGAGACACTCACCTAGGTTGAGATGATTTTGATAAAAGAATCTTAGATTATATAGTTGATGAATTTAAAAAAGATCAAGCGATTGATTTAAGAAATGATCCAATGGCACTTCAAAGAGTAAGAGATGAAGCTGAAAAAGCAAAAAAAGAATTATCATCTACTACTTCGTATGATATAAATTTACCATATATAACAGTTGATGCTACTTGACCTAAAAATCTGATGATGACTATTTCTAGAGCAAAATTTGAAGAATTGATTTGAGATTTAGTTGAAAGAAGTATAGAACCATGTAGAAAAGTTTTAAAAGATGCGGGTCTTTCTGCTTCTGATTTAAACGAAGTAATACTTGTTTGAGGTTCTACAAGAGTACCTTTGGTGGTTAAAAAAGTTGAAGAATTTTTTGGTAAAAAACCTAACTCTTCTGTTAATCCTGATGAAGCTGTTGCTGTTTGAGCTGCCGTTCAAGCCGGAATTATTGGTTGAGATGTAACTGATGTATTACTTTTAGATGTTACTCCACTTTCACTTTCTATAGAAACTATGTGAGGTGTTGCGACAAAAATGATTCCAAGAAATACTACAATCCCAACTAGTAAATCAGAAACTTTTTCAACTGCAGTTGATAACCAACCAAGTGTTGAAATCAATGTATTACAATGAGAAAGAGAAATGGCTGCTGACAATAAATCTCTTGGTAGATTTATGCTTGACTCGATCGCGTCTGCTCCAAGATGAGTTCCACAAATTGAAGTAACTTTTGATATTGATGCTAACTGAGTATTAAAAGTAAAAGCAAAAGATAAATGAACTTGAAAAGAACAACATATAACTATTCAAGGTTCAACTGGTATGGATGATGCTGAAGTTGATAGATTAGTAAAAGAAGCTGAAGCAAAAAGAGAAGAAGATAAAGCTAAAAAAGAATCAGTAGAAGCAAGAAATCACGCAGAATCTGCAGTATATCAAGCAGAAAAAACTATTGCTGACAATAAAGATAAAGTTTCAGAAGAAGATAAAAAATCTGCTGATGAAAAGATTAAAGCTTTAAAAGATGAACTTGCTAACACTTCTGCTACAAAAGAAAGTTTAGAAGGAAAAACTAAAGAATTAACAGATTTAATGATGAAAATCTGACAAGCAATTTATTCTCAAGCTGGAGCACAAGGAGCACCACAAGCTGAACAACCTCAAGATTGAGTGGTTGAATGAGATGTAGAAAAAGATGATAATGAGTGAAAAAATACTACAAGAGTGTAGGTGTTTATCAAAACTCCCAATTTATTGGGGGTTTTGTTTTATATATTTAAAATTAATTATGAGAACTGCCGTAAAAATCACTGAAAAAGCAAAAAATAGTACTTTTGATTGATGTAAAATATATTGATGACTTGAGAATTCTTGAAAAGATACATACTTTAAGAAAACCTCAATATGACTAAAAGACTTTACAGATAATCATCCTATATTATATGGTACAATATCTGCTATTATTTGATGAGTATTTACATTAATTATTGAATATTTATTTTTTAAGTAATTATAATCTACTCCTCACCAACCCTAACACGAAGTAGTTCCGGGATTTTTAAGGGGGAAATGTTTCTAGGTCATACAAAATCAAAACAATAAAAAAAGGTATAAAAAGATACCTTTCCCCCTTAAATTCTTTTGTTTCTTTTCGAATGAAAAGAAAATACAATCATTCTTCCTTTAAAAAAATAGCTAAGAAAATTTTCTTAGCTATTTTACTATCTTATAATCTCATTTCTCTAAATCTATAAATATATTATCCAATTTATTTTCTAAATCTTCAAGCGAATATTTTGAAATATTAAAACCTTCTTTTGTTTCTTTTTTTACAATGTAAAAAGGTAAATATTTTCAGTCTTTCTCTTGAAATAAAACAACTAATCTTACCTTTTTTCAAAGCAAATATCACTTTATAACTTTCCTATTTTTTAAAACTCAAATATCTTTAAAATTATTTAATCATTTTTTATGTTTTCCTATTTCTAAAATTACATCTTCCAAAGAAACTGATTTAATTTTTGATAAAATTTTTTCAAATGTTTTTGTAATTAAAATCATATTGAATCTAATTTATCAGATATTTTTTCAAGTTTTTTTACAACTGATTTTTGTTTAAATAAATCATCAAAAATATTTTCATCAATATCAAATTGAATTAAATTAGGACTTTTTGTAATTTTTTCCATAAAATATCTCAGTAAAACTGCACCATCAAGTCATCTTTCTTTTGTAGTAGCTAAAAAAGTTTTTTTTAATTCTTGATTTACTCTAATAGAAAAAGTTGTATTCATAATATTTGTGTTACAATGTAATACAAATATTATATTCTTTTTATTTGAAAGTCAAGGAATATCTTTACTAAAAAACTCTAACTTTCTTGATTTATAACAAAAATAAATATAATTCAAAAAAATTAATAAATAAAATCATGAAAATATCTATTTATCTTTATTTCATAATCCATCTTATTTCTCTCTTTCTACCAATAATTCATTTGGTGGAGATTTCTCACGCGCATAATCAAAAAAATCACGAAATATATGAAAGTTTAAATAATACTTCCCCTTCTCCAGAGTGTAAAGAATCTATTTTTAGTAATGATTTAGAAAAATCTATATCTATAATAAATCAAAGTATTTGATTTATTGATATTCCAAAAAATACTTACATTCAAGAAGATATATGATTTAGAAAAAATATACCAGTTTTATTACCAAAAGGACATGATCCACCTTTCAAAAATACTTATACTTATCTTGTTGGAGTAATTAAAATCCAAATTTTTGATGTTATATAATTCTATTTTAAACTTGAATAAAAATTCAGGTATTTTTTAGTATTTTATAACATTAATTTTTTAAATATGAAAACAAGAATTATTTTTTTCATTACTTTAATTTGTGTAATTTTATTTACACAAAACCAAACTTTTGCACATTGTGATACTATGGATTGACCTGTCATTATGGCCGCAAGAAAATCTTTAGAAACAAAAAATCCAAATTACTTTTTAATATGGGTACAAAAAAAAGATGAAACAATTATATTGGAAGAATTCAATAAAGCTCTTTCTCAAAGACAAACAAATCCAGAAAATTCAGAAAATATTGATAAAAAATTTTTTGAAAGTTTAGTAAAAATTCATCGTGAGTGAGAATGAGCTGAATATACTTGATTAAAACCAGCTTGAAGCATAACAAACCCTGTTGTTATTCTATGAGATAAAAGCTTTGAAACAAAAAATTCAAGCGAACTTGAAGAATATTTTTCAAAAAATATAACTAATCAAATAAAAAATAGATTTCAAGAAGTAATTGAAAAACAAAATTATGCTTTAAATGATATTGAAGCTTGAAGAGAATACATTGCTGAATATATTACATTTTTACATTGGGCTGAATGAGTAGATGAAATGATGAATAAAAAAATTACTCATCATATTGAAAATTGAGTAAGTGAAGCTCATAATACTCATATGGAAGAAAATTTTAAAACTAATTATGAAGTTCAGAGTGGAGAAGTAAAAACAGATTCTCATATAAAAGAACTAAACAAAGATGAAATTTATAAAATTATTTTTATATTATTTATTGGTATAATGCTTGGTTTTATCTGAAGCTTACTATTTAGAAAAAAATAGAAAATATTAGTACATTTTTCAAAAAAATCAGCAAATATAAATTTGCTGATTTTTTTGAAAAATGAATATATATTATAAACATTTATGTACCTCTGAAGCAGTTTCATTATGAATCTTTGCAAAATGATAATCAAACATTAACGCTTCTTCAACTTGTGCTAATTGTTCTCTAGTTAATAATTCAGCTTTAATAAATCCATTATCATCAACTTTTACTAATTGCTCATCTGTAAGTTGTCAAAAAATTGAAAATATAGGAACTCTTCTTTTACATCCTTCTAAATCTTTTGAAGTCATTCAAAAATCTCATGCATTTAATACCATAATAAAAAAGTTAAAAAGTAATTTTTATATCTTATAATTATTTTAAATATTTTGTCAAATTTATTTTGTGATAAAAATGCTTTTTTGTTGCTTTAAAAATTTTTAGCATATAATAAAGCAAATTATTTTATATCTTTTAAACAAAAAAAATGTCAGAAAATACAAATGAAAATATTGATTTAAATTCTCAAAATAATCAACAAAAAACTTTTAGACAAGAAGTAATAGAATTTTTTAAAGATTTAATTATCATCATCATAATCGTTTTAATAGTTAGAACTTTTTTAATTTTACCTTTTCAAATTAGCTGACAATCTATGTATAACAGCTATTATGATAGAGAATTTATCATAGTTAATAGATTTTCATATTTAACTTATAAAAAACCTACTAGATGAGATGTAATTGTTTTTAACACTCACATTGACTGAAAAGAATATTTTATAAAAAGAATTATTGGGCTTCCTGGAGAAACTCTAAAAATCCAATCTGGAAGTGTATTTGTAAAAGCTGTTTGAAGTGATAAATTTGTTGAACTTGATGAAAAATATTTGATGGAATGAAACTACAAAGCTACTTTTGTTAGATGAGATGATTCAGAAAAAACTTACCAAATTCCTGAAAATAGTTATTTTGTAATGTGAGATAATAGAAATGCTTCTACTGATTCTAGAGCTTGCTTTTCTAGTTGTGAATTTTCTGGAAAATCAAACTATATTTTGAAAAAAGATATTGTTTGAGAAGTTTTAGTTGATTTGTGATATTTTAATTTCAAAAGTTTTTCATTTACTCAGCCAGATCTTGGAATAGATACAAAACCAAGATGGTTTTCATCACCAGGAAAATATGAATATAAATAATTATGGACTGCTTTTATTTAATAGACAAACCTATTTGAATTACAAGTTTTGATGTTTTAAGAAAACTTAAAAAAATACTTCAAATCAAAAAGATGTGACATACTGGAACTCTTGATCCTCTTGCATCGGGATTACTTTTAGTTTGAATTTGAAATTACACAAAACTTATTCCCTATTTTGAAAAAGATTCAAAAGTTTATGAGTTTAAAATTTCTCTAAACTGAACAACTCCAAGTTTTGATAGCGAAACTGAAGTTAGTTTTTTAAGTGAAGAAAAACAAAAATATTTTAAAGAAAATTTAAAAAAGGAATTTATTGAAAATATTTTAAAAACTAAATTTACTTGAAATATTTCACAACTTCCACCAAAATATTCTGCATTAAAAATTGGATGAAAAAAAGCCCTAGATATGGTTAGAGCCGGAGAAGATTTTGAATTAAAAGAAAGAAAAGTTGAGATTTTTCAAATAGAAATATTAGATTTCAATTATCCAGAAATATTTTTACGCGCTAAAGTTTCAGCTTGAACTTACATAAGAAGTATAGCTCATGATTTATGAGAAATTTTAGAAACTTGATGATACATAACATATCTTAGAAGAACACAAATCTGAAATCTTGATTTATCTTTATCTCAAACTTTAGATAATTTTGATGCAGAAAATAAATTAAAAGAAGAAAATCTATTTGATAAAAATAAATTTATAAAATTGTCTCAAAATGAAATTGATGATTTAAATAATTGAAAAATTATAAAAAATCCTTTACCGGAACTTGAAAATGATAAAGAATTTTTTGTAAAAAACGAAGAATTTATATCTCATATTATAAGAGTAAATGGCTTAGATATAATACCAGTAAGAAAAATTTAAAAAAAATTTGCATTATTATTTTTTTTTTATAAAATACTCAGGCTTTTAAAAAATGGGTTAGTAGCTCAGCCGGTAGAGCAGCGCCCTTTTAAGGCGAAGGTCGTGGGTTCGAATCCCGCCTGACCCACCATTAAATCCAAAGCGTTAACCAAATATAAAGTCTTTTATATAACGCTAGATAAAAAAGCATATAATAGAAAAAAGAAGTAACTCATTTTGAATTACTTCTTTTTTGTTATATCTTCAAAGCTATAATAACACCATCCCTTTTGAATAAGCCTCTAAAACTCACATAATCCGTTAAATCAATATCATTCTTACTTTTTATAGTAATAAAATCATTCTTAATTTCTCCATTATCAAAGTAATTGGGAAAAAAGAAAAAACCGTATCTTCTAGATGTATCGTTTCAAAGGTAAAGTAAACCTTCTGATATATGAGTTTCTCTATTAGTTTGTAATTTTGTAATAAAATCAGTATTCTCAAATTCAGAATTAAAATCTACTTTTGAAAGTTTAACCATCTCAAAATCAAATCAATTTATGTAAATCTTTTTTGCAAAAATCTCTTGAAGTCAATTTCTTGTAATGAAATCTTCAAAATAATCGTAAGTAAATACAATCTTTAACTTTTTATCATCTCTTAAAAAGTAATTTTCTGTTATTTCTTTAATAAAAATGTTTATAGTATCCATAATAATAAAAATTAATAAATAAAAATGTAGAAATCTACTCTTATTACACACTTAATATTTATTATTTTTTAAAAATGACTTGTTTTCTTACTTTGGAAAGTTGGTTTCATTTAAAATTCCCAATTAACATCTCTTTTATATCTTGTTATAATTACTATGTAATTTTTATTTAAAAAACCTGATAAATAAAACAAAAAGTAAGTGTTAATTGGAAAGGTTTTTTATATTTATAAATCTATCTGGAAAGGTTTTTTATCTGTTTTTATGATTTTTATTAAGTTTTTGGCATCTTTAAAGCAAGAAATATTTATATTACTAACAATATCTTGTAATTCTAGTAATTTTTCATTCTTAATTCTATCAATAGTTTTCCTTAATAATTCCTTATTTTTTTCTATTTCTCAAACTATAGGATTATAAGTCATATCTAATAATTTACATATTTCTTCGATATAAAATATTTCTC